>CAJJBH010000067.1 GCA_905182355.1 uncultured Paracoccaceae bacterium
AGGTTTAATCCAGATCTCAAGGCTAAATATCAAGCCATGATCAAAGCTGGAAAACCGCCAAAAGTCGCTATTACTACGCTCATGCGTAAACTCATAGAACTCGCAAATATACTCATCAAAGAAAACAGAAATTGGGTCAAAAAAGGGGCTTGATCAAGACGGATACTCAAGTTGATCTGTGCAACACGGCCCTTTTATATTAGCATATCCTGTAGACATTCAAACGGATTGGTAACAGTCATACCACCGTGAGAATTAGAAAGAATCGTATCAATGTCACCATCTCAAACTCCTAAAAACGAACAACGTGGGTGGATTATCCCTATCGGTGGTGGTGATCGAAAAGTTCGATCTTCTCCAATTCTGAAACGTTTGGTGGAACTGAGCGGTGGCAAAGATGCCCGCATGGTGATCATCCCAACGGCTTCGCAGCTTGATACTGCTGGGCAGCGCACGCGTGACGTTTTTAAAGAGTTGGGTGTTACAGACATTGAAATTCTAGATATTGAGACACGCGCGGATTGTGAAAATCCCGAATTTCTTGAAAAACTTAATGCCGCCACTGGGGTATTCATGACGGGTGGAAACCAACTGCGTCTTGCAACAACGATTGGTGGCACTTCAGCGGCAAAAGCTTTGCGCCATGCCAATGCACGTGGCGTCCATATCGCGGGAACTTCGGCTGGTGCCGCCTTTGTATGCGAGCATATGATTGCGATTGGGAAGTCCGGCGGAACCCCCAAACGTGGCATGGCATCCTTGTCACCGGGATTGGGCCTGACAAATCGCGTTATCGTCGATCAACACTTTCGCGAACGTGATCGGGTGGGCCGGTTGTTAACGGCGCTTGCCTATAATCCCTTCGCGACAGGTGTCGGCGTTGATGAAGACACCGCAGCGTTTATTGGCCCAAATGACATCATAGAAGTTTTTGGCAGCGGTGGTTTAACTATCCTTGATCCATCAGGGATTGAGTTCTCGTCTATGGCGGACACAAATATGGGTGCACCTGTTGGACTTATCGGTGTGAAGCTGCATATCCTGCTCTCAGGAGATCGTTATGATCTGAATTCAAAACAAGCCTTTCCAGGCGGAGACACCTAAATATATCCATCACCGCACAAAACGCATAGGGGAACCATATGAAGATTCTTGAGACGTCTGTTTTTCGAGGGCCTAACATCTACGCAAAGTTTCCTGTTATCCGCCATGTCGTTGACATCGGTGTTTTGGAAGATTGGCCATCGGCAAAAATTGGCGAAGACTTCATTGAAAAGTTGTTGGATGCCTTGCCGAGTTTAAACGAACACGGATGTTCGTATCGCGAACCTGGTGGCTTTGTACGTCGTCTTCGTGAAGACGAGGGTACTTGGATGGCCCACATCTGGGAACACATGTCGATCGAATTGCAAAATGTTGCAGGTTTGGATGTGACGTTTGGCAGAACACGTGGTGCTGGTGGTACTGGCGTTTACAACATGGTCTTCCAGTATAAGGAAGAAGAAGTTGGGCTCCGGGCCAGCCAGCTAGCGCTTGATTTTATACATAATTTGTTACCGGATAATCTGGTCGAAAATGGCGAACGCGTTGAAGGTTTCGATTATACTGCAGAGCGGGAAAAATTCATTAAGGTCGCACAACGTAAGGCGTTGGGCCCCTCTACCGCGTCTTTGGTGAATGCAGGTATAGAGCGTGACATCCCTTGGATGCGTTTGAACGAATACAGCCTGATCCAACTTGGCTACGGTAAATACCAGAAACGAATTCAGGCGACGATCACTTCGGAAACTGATTATATCGCAACTGATCTGGCCTCTGATAAAAAAGCAACCAATCGCATCTTGGGTGATTTGGGTTTGCCTGTTCCACGTCAAATCGCCGTAACTGACGCCGACGAGGCGAAAAAAGCTGCGCGGCGTATCGGATTTCCGGTGGTGGTCAAACCGCTTGATGGAAACCACGGCAATGGTATCTCGATCAACCTTAAGACCGAAGAAGCTGTGGCCGAAGCGTTCGACTTTGCGCTTGAATACAACAAGCGCGGTTACACCGTTATCGTAGAAACCTTTATCCAAGGGTTCGATCACCGGATGTTGGTGATTGATGGTAAGCTCGAAGCTGTTTCAAAGCGTGTACCGGGCCACATTGTTGGCGACGGAAAACACACAGCCGCTGAACTTATTGAAATCGTAAACTCTGACCCAAGGCGGGGCGTTGGGCATGAAAAAGTCCTGACCCGTTTGGAATTGGACAAAACTGCTAAAGACCACTTGGCAGAAGCTGGGTACAGCGAGAACGACGTCCCAAAAGATGGTGAAGTTGTTTTCTTGCGCTCTACGGCAAACCTTTCGACAGGCGGTACCGCGATTGATGTCACGGACATTGTCCATCCTGACAATCGGAATATGGCGGAACGCGCGATCAAAGCGATTGGCCTTGATATCGGGGGTGTCGATTTTTTGTCCGCCGATATTTCACAGTCTTACAAAGACAACAACGCGGGCATCTGTGAAGTAAATGCAGCGCCCGGATTTCGGATGCACGTTGCCCCCAGCGAAGGTAAATCGCGCGATGTCGCTGGTGCTGTGATGGAAATGCTATTCCCAGCGGGCACACCTAGTCGTGTGCCAATTGCGTCGATCACGGGCACAAATGGCAAAACTACAGTTTCCCGTATGGTCGCGCATATTCACAAACTCAGCGGTAATATGGTAGGGTTGGCCACAACTGATGGCGTCTATATTGACGGGAACCTTACAGTCAAAGGCGATCTTACTGGCCCGCGCGCGGCGCAAATGATCTTGCGCGATCCTACGGTCGACGCTGCCATTTTGGAAACGGCACGCGGTGGTTTGTTGCGCAGCGGTATGGGCTATGAGCGTTGTGATGTAGGTGCTGTTCTTAACATCGCTTCTGATCACTTAGGCCTAAAGGGCGTTGAAACAGTAGAAGATCTGGCGCGTGTCAAACGCATCGTTGTTGAGGTTGCGACGGACACCGCAGTTCTAAACGCCGATGATGAGCTTTGTTTGAAAATGGCACGCCACACCCAAGCCAAGCACATTTGCTACGTGACGATGAATGCCAATCATCCGTTGGTCCGCGAACATGTTCGTGTTGGTGGACGTGCCATTGTGCTTGAGCAGGGCATGAACGGCCACATGATCACTATCTATGAGAACTCGGCAAATATTCAGTTGATGTGGACCCATCTTATTCCTGCGACGATTGATGGTAAGGCGATGCACAATGTGCAAAACGCAATGTTCGCGGCGGCTATTTGCTTCTCGATGGGTAAGTCACTTGAAGATATCCGCCAAGGCCTGCGTACGTTTGCAACGTCATATTTCCAAGCGCCAGGTCGTTTGAATATCTTTGAAGAGCACCCTTTCAAGGTCATTCTTGACTACGGGCATAATCCAGCTGCGATTGAAGCTATGACAAAATTATGTACGCAATTGGAACCCAAGGGGCGCAAAATTTTATGCTTCTCAATGCCAGGTGATCGGCGTGATGAAGACATCATTGCCGCTGCAGAAATTGTTGCTGGTAAGTTTGATCATTACATCTGCAAAGCAGATGACAGCCGGCGCGGACGTGGTGATGCCGAAGTGCCCGAATTGCTGCGTAAAACACTACTCAAAAATGGTATTTCGGAAGGACAGATTGAAGTTATTCCCAGCGAAGTCGAAGCGGTGGACGCGGCACTTAACATGGGTGTTTTTGACGATCTTGTCATGGTGTTTGGTGATAATATTGCACGTACATGGAAGCAGATCATTTATTTCAACCGCCCTAGTGAGGCGATGGAAAACGATGAAAAAGCGGCTTCTAAGAAGGCTAGCGAAACCCAGCATGTAACCTCCGATGTTACTTTGCATGATCCGTTGGCAAGTGCGACAGCAGTAGAAGACGCGCCTGATGTTCCCGAAAGCATGTTGCTTGATGGAATGCGCATGATCCGCGATTCAAAAGGTGTCCGCCTAGAAGACAACGAGGATGAAGATGGTGATTGATAAAGACCTTAAGAACCTTCGCCATTTGACGGGTGCCAACTTTCTGATGGCAGACTTTGGCGCAGCTGCCGAAGCTAAGATTGACGAAGAAAGCAAGGCGCTTGTTTTGTCGCTTTGGCGATCAGCCGCGCGCGACCTACTGGATGCAGTCGGGTGGAGCGATAGCAAAATTGCGATGCGTGTTTTTGAAGGTGGTGCCACACTGCAAATCAGCGCGCCGACTGATGCGCTTTATGCGGCAACAGATTTGGTTGAAGCCTCTTGGAATGCAACCATAGCGAAACTTGCGGGTACTGCATTTGATAACGAAAGTACTGCTTTGGTTTTGATTGCAAAAATCGCTGCTGAGCTGTCCCCAATAGAAGTGGCGCTGGCTGAAAAAGCGCGTGAACATGGTGTGACTTACCTTGGCCATGACGACAAAATATCGCTTGGATTGGGCTGTGGTGCTAAAGTGTACGACATTTCGGACTTACCAACGCCTGATGCAGTCGATTGGAACGGTTTGCACGACGTTCCGGTGGCTATGGTCACTGGTACCAACGGAAAATCCACTACAGTGCGCCTTACTGCTGCAATCGGTGCGGCTGCGGGGAAATGCGTTGGCTTGTCGTCGAGCGATTGGGTTCGTGTCGGCGGCGAAATTTTGGACGAAGGTGACTATTCAGGTCCCGCAGGTGCGCGCCTTGCCGTGCGTGATCCACGTGTTGAACTGGCGATTATTGAAACCGCACGTGGTGGATTAATGCGGCGTGGGCTTCCTGTCCCTAATGCTGATGTTTGTTTGCTTACCAACATTGCCGCTGATCACTTGGGTACATACGGCATCATGGACGTCGCTGCCTTGGCTGATGCGAAGTTCCAATTGTCTCAAGCTGTGAAGACCGGTGGACGTTTGGTTTTAAATGCGGATGATCCTGAACTGGTTGCGCGAAGTGTTCAGTTTTCTGGTGGCATCACATGGTTTGGATTAAACATCGACCCAGTTGCTTTGGACATTTGGATCACCAACGGTGGTCGCGCTGCTTACGTTGCCAATGGCCAAATGATGTTAGCGCGTGATGGAAAAAGTGAACCCGTTTTGGCTGTTGCAGATTTTGTTCCAGCATTGGGCGGTGCCGCAAAATTCAATATCTATAACGCACTAGGTGCCATTTCGATAGCGGATGCAGTTGGTTTACCAATTTCGGCAATGTCCGAAGGTCTTGCCGGCTTCACAGATACACCTAAGGAAAACCCAGGTCGCGGAAACTATCTCAGTATCGGTGGTCTGAACCTTTTGATCGATTTTGCCCACAACCCACATGGGGTGCGTGCACTTGCGCCTGCCATCAAATCGTTCAAAGCGGAACGGCGTTTGGTCATTGCAGGGCAGGCGGGTGATCGAAGCGATAAAGACACTTGTGATATGATCCAAGCAATGTGGACGATCGAACCAGACATGGTCGTTGTAGCCGAACTTCCCGATTTGCTGCGCGGTCGCCAGCTTGGGGAGATGACAAAAGTTATGTCGGACGAGTTGGTGCGTCTTGGGGCGACGGATGAAAATATAATCACAACTGATACTGAGTATTCAGCAGTTCTAAAGGCTATGGAATGGGCACGTCCGGGGGATTTCCTTGCCTTGCTTGTGCATGATGACCGTATCGAAATTATGGCACTACTGGACCGTTTAGAGAAGTCAGGTTGGCAAGCGGGAGAACCGTTGCCAACCTAAAGTACTGATTTAAGGTTCTGGTTCAAACACACGCACAACGGGCGACATAACATTAGAAACAGCGGCGCGCTTCATGCCGTCGCTGTTATAAGGCATGCAAATGTTGCCTTTCGCATCAATAGCGATCAACCCACCATCGCCTTCAAACCTTTTGACCTCGTCAAGAACCTGTTGGCAGGCGTGATCGATGTCTGTTTTGCCATAGCGCATCCGTGCAGACACGTCATATGCTGCATTGGCGCGCATAAATGCTTCGCCCAAACCTGTGCAGGACACGGCAACTGTTTCATCTGCCCAAGTGCCAGAGCCAATAATAGGCGTGTCACCTACGCGGCCAACAAGCTTGTTGAATGTGCCGCCAGTAGAGGTGCCTGCTGCCAATATCCCGTTGGTATCCAGCGCGACAGCCCCGACTGTGCCGTGATCAACATCTTCTTTAGAACCATGCGAGATATGTTCTGAATAGTATTCCTGTGGATCGCCAACTTCAGCCAATCCTGCTGCCTTCGCGGCAAATTGCGCCCCTGCGCCTGCAAGCATCACATGACGCCCATCATCTAGCACAGCTTTTGCCGCTTTGATTGGGCTGATGATCCCCTCAATGGCCGCAACCGCACCTGCGCGTCGATCCGGTCCATGCATGATAGATGCATCAAGTTCGAAGCCACCAAGTGAATGGGGTGCAGACCCTTTGCCCGCAACATATAAACCCGATGCTTCCAGTTCTTCGATGGCCCAAGCGACGACATCAACGGATGAACGTCCTTCATCAAGCATTGTTTGCCCTGCTATAATTAATCGCAGCATGTCTTGTTTTTGCTTCGTGTAATCTGTGCCTGGCCTAGCACCAGCCCCACCGTGAATTACCAATGCGTAGGTCATGTCTTGTCCATTCTTGATTTCAACTGTTGGACACCTGCGGTCCGTCTGGTGTGATTTATGCTTTAAAACGCTGCACTGTTTGAACAGGCTAAATTTATGAACCGCTATTTCAAAGCTTTCTGAGCAAGTACTTTAGACAGCTGCGCGATCGCTTCACCACGGGCTGATGCGACTGTGGCTGGGGTCTGCGGCTGTGCGATAGGTACGCTTAGATCAAACACACCGGATCGTTCGCGACCACCATCAAGCCGGCCTAAGAAATATTGGCCTGCGACCTGAAGATTTCCGCGATCATGCGCTAGAACCGTTTCAAAACGAATGTCCAAGCTGGCCTGCGGCAGTTTCTCGGATGGCCACGGTGAGGGTGCTATTTGTGCTTTGGTTAGCTGGGTTAGATGTCGACTAAGTTCCAGCGCAATCGCCCTTGCAGGGGAGTCTGCCCACAAGACGCTTCCATCGCTTACTAGCTTCCCAGTCTCGTCCAAATATGGAATTTCATCAGCAGCTGCATAAGCAGGCAATGATAGATCGCGTATTTCTACCGATGAAAATCCGATCCTTTCAGACCCTGCGATTGTGGGGGTTGAAACTGGATATCTGTAAGGCGTTGGTCCACATCCCGCCAAAACCAAACACAGCACGGTGCTGCAAACATGTGATAATCTCATACTCTATCTCCCCCGAAGCAGCGCACTTGGATTGCGTTCCAATGTTCGTGCAAGTGATGTAATGGCAGCGGCTGCTTTTTCCACACCGCGCAAGGCAGACTGCGCATCGCGACTAATTGTTGCGCCTTTGTCATAGCCCTTAATGGTTGTGCTGGCTTCTTCAAGGACGCGTGTTAATCGGACGACCAAAGCAGGTAGGTCGCGTGTTGACACGGCAACTGCATCGGCAGCATCGCGGGCAGACAATAGCGTGGCGTTTACGTTGGTAATAGCACCGCCCTCACGAAGCTCAGTCAAAGTTGCGTTAACCTCGGCCAAAGCCGCACTTAATTGTTTTGGCAGCTCTTGTACGCCGTCTGTAAGCAAAAGGGCATTGGTGCTGTCGGACAAGGTGCTAAGGCGCGTGATCAGCTCTGTGACTGGTAGGGCGCGTGCGGTTACCGCCACTTGTGTCATTTCGTCAATCAACTTCGGGACACCTTCTATGGACTGGTCGACACCTTCCATCGCGTTTGATGCCGCATCAATTGCCTTGGCCAAACGCTGCACAACTTGTTCTTTTTCCAGATCAAGAAGCAATGTCTCGACCTGAGATAGTACCTTGTTAAGGTTTCCAGCCACAGCCTGTACATCATCCGTTGCCACTACGTTGCGCACGTCTGAGATTAAACCGCGCAAGTCCTGTGGTGTTTCACGAAAATCCTCGTCGGTGACAAAACTGCTTGCAGCGTTAAGGAAACCAATTGCACTGTTTAGCAGTTCCTCCACGGGCAATGAATTGACGCGTGTTAACACACCCTCAACCGTGGCCGAAGCATCTGAAATTTGACTTTTTGTGACCGGTAAAATTGGGAAACCTTCCGCGCTTTTGCGTACGATGGCAGGCGTCGCGTCGTCAACTTCGATGAGTTCGATCTTTAAACCACCGGTCAAGATGCCTGTAGAAGCCAACCTCGCACGTAGTCCCAATTCAACTTGAGCTGTCAAAAATTCCAATGCAGCTTCTGCAGAGGCCATGTCTTGCAGGCCAAGGCGTGTGGGCTGTATCGCGAGCACTGCATTTAAGCGGACACGTTCATCGCCGTAGACTTCGGGATCAATGATGCCAGTCACGCCGGCGACATAGCCGATGTTAAGTCCCCGTAATTCGACTGGTGAATCGATCTCAAGCCCAGAAATATTGTCGTCAAAAATCGCGCTAATGGTCAGTTCCTTGACGTCGGACCGGTTGAAGACGCTGTTACGTGCGTTGTCTTCGTCAGCATAAATTTGGAACACAGTTCCGTCTGGCACACGCCCGCCACCGGACACAAAAGTGTCAAAGGTTGCGCCACCTGAAAGTAGGGTGGCCAATGATTTAAAATCAACGGAAGCCCCTGACGCACCAATCGAAACGCTGAAACCTGAAATGTCCCAGAACCTTGTTGCCAGGCTGATTAAGCGGTCATGTGGTTCGTAAATAATCGCTTCGGCAATTGCAAAGTTTCCACGTGGATCAATTGATGCTTCACCGATGCGCCCAACTTCAATACCGCGAAACATGATAGGGCTGTTGTCAGACAACTGCCCACGTGCTGAGCTGCGCAGAGCAATTTGCAATCCAGGTTTTCCAGGATGAAACAACGGAGCATCTGATAGCCCATTATATTCGCTTGCTGGATCGCCAACAACGCCGTCCCAAACCCCTTCGATGAAGACACCACTTAAAACTGTTTCAAGGCCCGAAATGCCTTGGGTTGTAAGTTCTGGCCGTACAACCCAAAATTGTGCGTTTTCATCGACATAGGGTCCAATTCTTTTGTTTAAGCGAATCGAGGCAACGACGGATTTCAAGTCATCTGACAATGAAACTTCTTCGACGACCCCAACTGAAATCTCCCGATACCTTAATTCAGTTGTGTTGGCGACGATACCTGCACCATTTTTGAATGCGACTTCAATCAGACGCCCCTGATTGGCGTAAGTTTGCCAAGCAACACCTAAAGCGATGGCAAGCGCGAAGAACGGAATGAGCCAGACAAAAGATGCACTGCTTAAATTGCTGCGTTTAGGTTTCTGGATGGGTACGTCGGGAATATTGTTGATCATTGCGCGGAGTCCTTGCGGCGTGTGTCCCAGATCAATCTGGGGTCAAAACTTTGGGCCGACAACATTGTAAAAATGACGGAGAGCGCAAAAAATAAACTAGCTGGACCGGGTTTCACTGCTGCTAAAGTGTTAAGCTGCACAAGTGAAGACAAGATAGCTACTACGAAGATATCGATCATCGACCAGCGGCCAATATACTCCACCACCTCGTAAAATAGCCGCAAACGAGCGCCCGTAAGATTAGATGGGCGTGAGACACTGATTGCCAAAAGCGCAATCGCGGCGAACTTGCCCAGCGGGATCGCGACACTTGCAATCAAGATCACTGCGGCAATTCCGTAAGCACCATGATGGATCAGTTCAACCGCGCCACCAACAATTGTGTCTTCTTGTTCTTTAATCAAGGTGCGGGTGCGCAGCATGGGGTAAAGGTTGGCCGGGACATAACACATTAGCCCGACCAGCCACCACGCCCACACCCGCTGTAACGACAAGTGATCACGTGACACCAATTTGTTGCCGCAGCGGTCGCACTGCAACGTGCCAAGTGTATGGGCTTTGCTGAACTGGCGACACCCAACGACGCCCGCTGCGCGCGCACTTATGATTTGTGCGGATGTGTCAGCGAATTCCACACGGACCACCTACATAAAAAGCTGTCTTGAGCGATGATAAGAACCACAAGTGCGGAAAACATCCAAAAGGCGACCCCAAATTCAATCACAGCCAAATCGGCGACTTTGATTAATGCCACTGCACAGCCTAGCACGAAAATCTCTGCCATCGACCAGGGTCGTAATGTTTCCATAAGATGAAAGGCGCTCTTTGCATGCCGGAAAACACGTCGCTCTAAAACAATGGGTACCAAAACATAGATAGAAAGAATTGCCCGAAGCAGCGGAATTACGAAAATGACTACTGCAACTGCCAAGGCAAGTGGTGCGTAAATGGCTGTGTCAAACGACCGAGCAGCATCAAGAACTGAGACCGAATTTTTAGCACCTGCTACATGAATTGACAAAAATGGGAGAAACACAGCCGCAACAAGCAACACGACTATCGCCAGTGCGATTGCGATAATTTGCATACCGGCCTTACGACGAGGTGAGATCAAAACAGTATGGCATTGTCCGCAAACTGCACTGTCCGAAAGGCTGCGTTTTTGAAGTCGGTACAGCGCGTCACAATTCGGACAGACAATTAGCTGTGTCAAATCTATGGAAGTTTGGCAATTGGTCATTGGTTAATCATATATGGTTTTGGCCACCTTCAAAAGGACTGTTAGTAATCCTTTTCAAACACCAGCCCAATGGAGCTGTCACCGTCAGATTTGACCTGCCCCCGTACTGTCAAATTCGGCGTCAAATCGATGTTAATGGATGCTCCAGCATCGTTTGTGTCACCGATAGTGACATCGGTATACACGTTGTCATTGATGTATTTCCCCAGTTTGAGCCCCGTGTTCCCTTGGGCGTCAGTGCTGATGTTCAAATCGTCCAACCCAAAACCACGCCGCAACTTTGTTACGATACCTTCGCCTCCTTTGTCGGCCAAAGTGGCCACTGCACTTGCCAATTGGAGTGCCTGAAATGCGGACAGCTGACTGACGTCGCGGCCAAAGAAAATCTGCGCTAACACTTCTTCCTCAGGTGCTTCTGGGGACGACAAGAACCTCACGGTGGGTTGGGATGCGTGGCCTTCCATTATGATGCTTGCAGTTCCAACGCTTGTTGTCGTGCTGGCTGTGAACCGCATGTAAGGGTCCAGTTTACCTTGCAATACGATGCTACCTTCATCCAATTCGAACCTTTTGGTTAAAACATCCAGCCGTCCACGTAAGAGATTGAATTGCCCTGATGAGATTAGCCGATCTGTACGGCCACTAAGGGACAGCGATCCACCCAATTCTGCGTCTAGACCACGTCCGCGCACATAAATACGGGCTGGTGCGTTGATGTTAATGTTTAGCCCGTAACTATGACCGGAAGCGTCTGAGCCGCTTGTTTCGGTCGTCGATGTTAATCGTGCGCGTTGCAATGTCTGGCGGGCCGCGGTGGATGTGTTGATGTGCGTTATCTGTGGAACAATCGCAAAGCTTGCGCTTTGGGATGAAGGTATCTGTACATTGGTTTCGCCAACATTGATTTTCCCGCTGATAAGTGCGCCACCAGATAGGGACCCACGCACATTTAAAGCGCCGTCAAGAATGGTTTGGTACAGTGTTGGATCGACCAACTTGACAGAGTTGATCCCTATCGAGAGATCTGCAACATTTGCGCCTGCAATATCGTTTATGGGACCGCGTAAAGTGATCTGACCGCCAGACGATACGGTAGCTGAAACATCCAAAGCGACACGTCCGCGATTTAAGTTGGCGCGGGCCGTGATGTTGCTAAGCGCGATCCGCAAATTTGGGTTCGATAAGCGTGCACCAGTTGTTGCAAAGGTGCCAGACAATGATGACAGATTGGGTTTGCCATTCAACGCCAGATCGAAGCTTGCCTGACCCTGTATATTGCGCGGTGTGATGAAGGGATTGGCAAGCGCCAGCTGCGCCGTACCAGTCGTGGCCAAGTCTAACGTTCCATTGTTGCGAACCAATCCGCTGAGTTGCGCGCGGGTGCCACTTAGGCCTGTTAGGCTTGTATTTATGCGCCACCCTTGGCTTTGTTGGATCGCAGTGCCTTCTAAAGCGATTGCACCGCTTATTTGTGCACCTAAAGAGGCAATGTTGGGCACCTTTAACGCGTATTTTAAGTTTGGATTCTTACCTGTTAGTGTTCCAGACAGAGTTGCATCCAGACCATAGGGTCCTGATATATCCGTTTTAATCTGCCAATTTCCCACAAGTTTGTTTACACGCCCTGTTAGGCGTGAGGCCCCTCGGTATTGAGGTGCGATTTGGTTGATATTTGGCAAAGTTACATCAAACAGCACTGAAGGCTCAGTACCTGTTACCCGACCTTTTACTGATGTTTTTGCATCAAAAGGACCTGTCGCTTTAGTATCGACCAGCCATCCAGCACGATCTTGAGTTGCTGTTCCGTTCAACGTGATTGGTCCTTTCAAAATAGGGTCAATGACAGCGCTATTTGCCAAGGCCAAATCGAATTGGGCGGTGGACGCGTTCGTTTTAAGATCGGCTGATCCGTTCAAACGCACTTGATCATTACGGACCGTCATTTGTGGCAAGCGAGTGCCATTGGCGTCACGTACGATCTTTAGATCAAGTGTTGTGCGCCCTGAAAGGACGGCATCAGCCTGAGGGATTCCCATAGCCAAGTTGTTTGTTTCGCCGCCAATATCTAGATTGAATGCGCCACCAAGGTTTGCAATCCCCTGAATCTTTAGTTCTGCACGTCCCAAGAGCTGAGTTTGAGTTATGGCGGAAAAACGCCCTAAATCGGAGGCCTGCAACAATGCACTGATCTTAGTTTGGAATTCGTTTGTAAGCCCAGTTATCCCAAGGGAACCAGTCAGGCCATAATCTGATCCGGATAAGTTAAGCTGGTTAAGATCCAGTGTATCGCCACCGCTGTAATTCAATTTCACAGCGCCAGCGACATGCTCGCCAACCGCCTGTTGAAGGTTAGGGTCTGAAAATTCTAATCCTTTCGCGTCAAATTTGATGTTGGCTTGCACCGTCTTTGCCGTTTCAAGGTTATCGGCAAAAGCACCAATCACGTTAAGTTGAATTGTCTGAGCGGTGGCGGTTGGGGACGCCAAATTTGTGAGTTTTATCTGTGCTGTCAACTTTTCGCTTGCTTTGGCGTCATAGGAAATTTGAAGGGTCGCACCGTTCAAGCTTGTACTTCCATCAGCGAACGGAAGTACAATTGGGGAATTCCCCGGTATTCCAATTTCACTGTTTAGTGCGATGCGTGTCGGCCAAGACAACGCATTCAAAGCAAGTGCACCTTGCAAATTCAACGCACCAGTCTTCAAGTTGAGGTCTGAAAGTTCAAAGGCTCCTGCCGGGCTGCGTCGTCCATTCGCCTTGATCGCCGTCTTTGGGCCGAAAAATCGACGATATTCTTTTGGTATCAATGCGGACATATTTCCAGCAAGATCGACGCTGAAATCACGATCTGCGTTGGTTTTCCCTTTCAGCGTAACTTGCCCCTTCATTCGGGCAGCCCCGTCAGTTTCTAGCGCGATGAAGGTCACAAGATCATCAATGCTACCCTCGCCGGTAACTGTTAGCTGTAAATCAGGGCGACCTTCAATATTGAGGGCCCGCGCAATAAGGCCATTCTTTGCTTCGCTAAGCTCCAAGTCCACGAGGATGTTTTGCGTCTGGGCATCGTAGGACGCATCAACGATGAACTTCCCCTTGTGATCATCTATACGCAATGCCTCTAGTTTGACCGCAGCTGATCCATCTTCCAGACTGGCGCTGGCTTTCAGGGTCATTTCTGCGGGATCGCCAAGCACGGCTTCGCCAAGAAGAATACGCTCGATATTTAAAGCATTAATTTGTACGGCGACGGGTAAGCTCGGCAGTGCAAAGCCGCTGGACTCTGCAGTAGGAAGATCGTTTTCTGGTGCTTTCGGAGGCCTGATCAAAGACACTTCAGCGGCACTTAGTTGTTCGATGTCCAAACGTCCCCGTAGCAAGGCTGAGCGGTTCCATTCCAGCAGTACGTCGGTAAGGGAAAGCCACACACCTTCTTCATCCGCGACGGTAATTTGTGCAATTTTAGCTTTCCGGCTAAGCGCACCCTGAAACCCATTTATCCGAACAATGCGGCCTTCACCGCCCAAGCTGTCTTCAAGCAAAGCGGCAAGGAACCCTTTGTCGTCCTCAGCGGCTAGATCAGCGGCCAATGCAGTTTGCTGGGCCTGCGCAGGTAATGGGAGGCACAGACAGGCGCATAGCGCCGATACTAGGATGTAGGTTTTCTTTAGAAGTACCATTAGAAGGACTGCCCAATACCAATGTACAATTCGACACCGTTGCTGTCGTCGGGACCATCGACCGGCACTGCGATATCTAGGCGCACTGGGCCAATTCCAGTATCATAGCGCACTCCAACACCCGCGCCACTGTGCCATTCGCCAGAGTTGCCGTCTGGAAACACTTCGCTGCCGATATAGCCCAAATCATAGAAGCCAACGACGCTAAGCTTTTCACCTGTCTTAACCCGAACTTCGCCAGAAAGGCCTAAGAATGACCGACCACCGATGACATCTCCATTGCCGAAATCAACGCCTAATGCTTGAAAGTCGTGCCCGCGCACGGTACCGTCACCGCCCGAATAAAACAGGAAGTCAGCGGGCGCATCTGCAAGGGCTGGACCAATCACTGATCCGAGCTGACCGCGCAACGCTAGGGTCACACGTTTTGATGGGCCAAGGCTGTAAAAGGCCCGAGTGTCGATGGCCGTCCGTAAGCCATTTGCGGTGCCAGAAATGTTGAGGAAGGGGGTGAGGCGCACTTGGGCGAAATACCCGGTGGTGGCGTCAAGTTTGTCATCACGGTAATCGAAAGTTACCGAAATCGGTAAAGTAAGAATGCTGTAAGATTGGTCGCCAAATATGTCAGCAGTGTTCGCCGCTTCAAAGCCAAACCCAAGCCGATATTCGCGTCGTTCAGTGGCGTAACGCTTGATGCCCGCCTCTAGAGTAATACGATCACTGGAGAAATTTGGTTCGTTGACACTGGCCAACTCTGCTCTTGCGTAAAAATCTGTGTCTTCGTTGAATGTGGCAGGGCGGCCAAAATCTAAAGAAAGTTTGTAATCCTCCCCACCGCTATCGCCGCCAAGGCCACCAATTTCGCCTGCGATACGTAAGCGTTCTGCACCACCGAACAGGTTTCGATGCAGCCAATATGCGCTAAGGCCTACACCTTCTTGTGTTGAAATATCGGCACCAAATCCAAACCGTCGAGGTTTCGTTTCGACCAGCTGGGCCTCTATATTGATTGTAGCATCTGCTCCGATTGTATCACCTTCGCTGAGCGAAACGACCGAAAAAACGCCAGTTCGCCGCAAACGGGTTGCAACGCTATCCAAGGTTTTCGGCGAAAATACCTGACCAGAGGGAAGGCCTGCGATGTCTTCGATACGTTCGGTTCGCATTCGATCGTTTCCCGTGACACGCAATTTACCGAACTGAAGCTGTGGGCCTGGGGCTAGCCGAATATCCACATCTAGGCTTGAATTTGCGTGATTAGCTGTAACTTTTTGGTTTGCTAAGGCCGCTTTTGCATAACCTTGGGAACGCCAATCTTTGATTGCGACATCTACACTTTCGCGCAAAATTCCAGTGGAGGCGGGCTGTTGCTTGGCAAATTCAGGCTGTGGGACGGTGTTTGGGGCCAATGGGCCAATGCGCGCAGCCCCAAGGGTAAATCGCTTGCCAGTTACGACTGTGATGTCGACCTTACTAATTTGTTGTGGTGGCTGGACGGGGGATATTTCAGACGCTTCACGATTATTTACAAGGATCGAAATAGTGGGGGCAAAGTAACCACTGTCAAATAGCACACCAACCAGACGTGCATAATCAGCTTGGGCCGCTGCAACCACATCTTGGGGCAGGGCAGGGGCAGCGGACCCCTTGAGAGCGGCAATCAGGGAAATTGCACGCAACTCTTCATCAAGGGTGTTGGTCGCTATTTTCAGGTCAAATGCCGTCGTGAAGGTCGGCCACAATGCCATCAAGGAGAAAGAAACGAGGCGTTTGAACATGTTGCTTTGTGATCCCATCGGAGACGTGTGACGAACAAATGCTGCGCGAACAGTTAATGCGTTTGACGCTTACATCAAATCGTTCTGCCTGAAACGGGTGTTTTGATTCGAATTGCTGGGCCATCAGCGTATTTCCGCCTTTGGATACGTCAACTTGAGCGAGCTGATCGTATTGCCCGTACAAATCGGAAATGGATTGTGTTTTCCGAAATGAAGCTTGGCATATTATGTCGTTGCTTTGGTTAAATTCAAAAAACTGTTGATCTTGTGCCAATCCGCT
>CAJJBH010000068.1 GCA_905182355.1 uncultured Paracoccaceae bacterium
GTCCGCATAGCTGCCATCTACGACTCCCCTTCACAAACAAAAACGGCGGCCCCGAGGGACCGCCGTTTCCGTTTGCCAAAAGGCGAGTGACTTAGGCCAGCTCAACTTCTGCGCCAGCTGCTTCCAGCTTGGCTTTAACTTCGTCAGCTTCAGCTTTATCAACGCCTTCTTTGATTTTGCCTCCGGCTTCAACCAAGTCTTTAGCTTCTTTCAGGCCAAGACCCGTAATAGCGCGGACTTCTTTGATGACGTTGATTTTAGACGCGCCTGGTGATTTCAGAACGACGTCAAATTCAGTCTGTTCTTCTTCAGCCACAGCACCTTCAGCAGCAGCCATCATGACTGCGCCACCGGCTGCTGGCTCGATGCCATACTCGTCTTTAAGGATAGTTTTTAGTTCTTGTGCTTCGAGCAGTGTAAGACCAACAATGTCTTCTGCCATTTTCTTAAGATCAGCCATTTTTAGCTCCGTTACGATATTTATGTGTTCCAACGCGCAGTGTTCACTACACGCCAATATGACGTTTGCTTACGCGGCCGCCTTGTCCTCAACAGTAGACAAGATGGATGCAATGTTGCTTGCAGGTGCGCCAATGGCCCCAGCGATGTTGCTTGCAGGTGCGCCCAGCATGCCAGCAATAGTCGCGATGAGTTCATCACGGCTTGGCATTTTGGAAACAGCTGTAACACCAGCCCGGTCCAACGCGTTCTCGCCCATAGCACCGCCAAGAATAACGAAGTTGTCGTTAGTCTTGCCGAATTCCTCGGCAACCTTGGCAGCTGCCACGGGGTCCTCGGAATAGGTTAGAACGGTCATGCCCGTTAGAAAACCAGCAATGCTTTCGCACGACTTGCCTTCAAGGGCGATCTTGGCGAGCCTATTTTTGGCAACACGAACAGCAGCACCGGCTTCAGACGCTTTCGCGCGCAGGTCCTGCATGTTAGCAACTGTCAGACCGGCGTAGTGGCTTACCACAACGACGCCAGAGCTTTCAAAGATTTGGCCGAGTTCGTCGACCAAATGTCCTTTTTGTGCTCTATCCACAGTTTCACTCCAATTTTGGGGATTGCTCCCCAGCTCAATTAAGTCCGCATAAATGCGAACAGTCGGGGTCCATTTTACGGGGAAGGCAAAAGGCCCTACGCATGAGCGATCGGGTATTCTTGCATCTCCCATCTCAGAAAGGAATTATGGCTCGCGCCACCCTTCATCTCGGACAGAAGACTCAGCTAGAGACGAGTCCCTTGTGAATCAAAGAGGTTATTAGCCCTGAAAAAGGCAATTGCCAAGGAGGTTTTTTAATCCAACGGAAAAAACGCAACGATCCCGCTTTACACCCAAAACCAAAGTAGTCTCGTTTTGGTATCAATCTTTTGGAAAATTGACCCAGCCTCAATAAATTCTGTCGCGTGTTCCGTCAAATTTGGGCACTATTGCTTCAGCGCAACAAGGGTGGCGTCAATTAAAGCAGCAACTGAACGAACTAGACCAGCACATTGGCCAGATATAAAAACAGTGGTTGGAAAACTGACTGCACTTTCGTTCTACACGTTACGAGTTGAGGAACAATTCACGATGCGAATTATAACATACGGCACGTTTGACACATTGCATTTCGGGCATATCAGGCTTTTGAAGCGGGCACGTGCCTTGGGATCACACTTGACCGTGGCACTTTCATCGGATGAGTTTAACTTTTCCAAAGGCAAGGAAGCCAAGTTTTCTTGGGAACAACGCAAGCTGGATCTTGAGGGTGTTCGATATGTTGATGATATTATTTCAGAGGATACTTGGGAACAGAAGGTCACAGACGTGACCACGCGTGATATAGATGTTTTTACAATCGGAGATGATTGGGTGGGCGAATTTGATTTTCTGAAAGAACACTGCGATGTTGTCTATCTTGGGCGCACCCTAGACATATCAAGCACAATGATCCGTGACATCGCGATGACCGCCACGAAACCCAAAAAAGATTGAGATTAGGGCTAAGACAATGGATGAACGCGACATACAGACGTTAGAAATACACCAAACCGCACTTACTGCATTGCAAGCCCCAACAAAAAGATTCCGAGGCAGAGGTTTCTTTTCCGCATTGAAGGCTTTGAAAGCCGC
The DNA here is from genome assembly GCA_905182355.1 of uncultured Paracoccaceae bacterium. Taxonomy (GTDB): domain Bacteria; phylum Pseudomonadota; class Alphaproteobacteria; order Rhodobacterales; family Rhodobacteraceae; genus Ascidiaceihabitans. The sequence goes on from CAJJBH010000068.1 coordinate 2,120, forward strand.
ACCCCCAACACGAGATTGGTTGGAAGCATCAATTATGGTGGGTGCCTTAAAACGAGGCAGACCCTACAATACGCTTGCCTTTATCAATCAACTTCGGAACATCTCAAAGACCGATGAAGACAAAAAGCGGGCCGAAAAATTCATCGCCAAAGTGGCCTTGTATTTAAGCCCCACACTTCTAACAAGTCACGGCTTCATCGAACCAGAAAACACTTTTGGGCAGGCATCTCACGACGAAATTTGGGCTGGCCTTGAGCGCCATATGAATGTTCTGAAAAATGCGGGCCTTAAAGTTTTCTTAGACTCAGGACCATTGCTTGGATTGGTTCGGGATGGGAAGTTGATCGATCATGACAATGACATTGATCTAGGTTTAATCCTTGATGCAGATTCAGAAGAAGCTGCCGCACTAGAGTGGAAAAAAATTCCTCAAAAGCTGCGCGACCTAGGGATTTTTTCAGAAGGCTCAGATAAAAATCCCGGGTTGGTTAGGCTGACCGAAGTTGCAGGATTCACTATCGATGTTTTTCCAGCATGGTTTGCAGACAACAAAGCGTATATTTTCCCACATACTTACGGTGAATTGAAACCCGAAGATGTGTTCCCTTTTCGGGTTTGTAAAATCACAGGTTTGGATCAACCCGCAGAACCAGAAAAGATGTTGGCTGTAAATTACGGTACCGGGTGGCGTACATATGATCCACTCTGGAAATTCGAACAACCACGCGGTTTTGATAGCTTCTTGGCACGCATCTTGCCGACAGAAGACCCCAAATAACTTCATATGGGGGCCATGGCGTTTCGCCGGAAGATTTTGAATTGTATCGCGTCAAATATTTATGACAATGCATTATTAGAATGCAAAAAGGCGGACCATTTGGCCCGCCTTTTAAAGTTCAAATATTGTGGCTACAGCTTATTCGCCAACAGCACTTTCAACATTGATCGTCACGCTTGGGCCCATTGTAGAGCTAAGAACGATCTTTTTCATGTATGCGCCTTTGGCACCCGCTGGACGGGCTTTAGCAACCGCATCGCAGAAAGAGCGCACGTTTTCGACCAGCTTAGCTTCGTCAAAAGATGCTTTGCCGATACCAGCGTGAACAACACCAGCTTTTTCAGCTTTGAACTGAACTTCGCCGCCTTTAGCCGCTTTAACAGCGTCAGCAACGTCCATTGTTACTGTACCGACTTTTGGGTTTGGCATCAGGTTACGTGGGCCCAATACTTTACCAAGACGACCAACGATTGGCATCATGTCTGGTGTCGCGATGCAGCGATCAAATTCGATCTTGCCGCTTTGAACGATTTCCATCAAATCTTCTGCGCCAACGATGTCCGCGCCAGCTGCCGTTGCTTCGTCCGCTTTCGCGCCACGGGCAAATACGGCAACACGCATGGTTTTGCCGGTGCCGTTTGGCAGGCCGATAACACCACGAACCATTTGGTCAGCGTGACGTGGGTCAACACCAAGGTTCATTGCGATTTCAACTGTTTCGTCAAATTTAGATCTTGCGTTGGCTTTCACCAATGCCACAGCATCTTCAACTGTCAGGTGGGATTTGCCAGCAAATGCTGCGCGCGCTGCGGTTGAGCGTTTTCCAAGTTTTGCCATATTACTTCACCTCAATGCCCATAGAACGGGCAGAACCCATGATGATCTTCATTGCCGCGTCGATATCATTCGCGTTCAAATCAGCCATTTTGGCTTCTGCGATTTCACGGATCTGCTTCATGTTCACTGTGCCGATCACTTCCTTGGAAGGAGTCTTTGAACCGGATTTCACTTTTGCAGCTTTTTTCAGGAAGTAGGACGCTGGTGGCGTCTTGATTTCCATCGTGAATGACTTGTCCTGGTAATATGAAATTACTGTCGGGCAAGGTGCGCCTGGCTCAAGGTCGGCTGTTTTGGCGTTGAACGCTTTACAGAATTCCATGATGTTAATGCCGCGTTGACCCAAAGCTGGACCTACGGGTGGGGATGGGTTTGCCTTACCAGCTGCAACTTGCAACTTCATAGACCCTACGAGTTTCTTGGCCATGAGCCATTTCCTTTCTCAACTCCGACACATCGCGTTGTGCCAGATTTATGTGATGTGGTCCGGCTGTCAGCAACGCGTCGCTGATTCCTCCCACAGGGATGTCGCACGGATGCGATCACTGGCGCGGATACACCGAAGCCTAAGATAATTCAAGATGTGGAATTGGGCAAAGTTGAAGCGGCATCAAGTTCGTCACTTGCCCTGTCATTTTTTAACAGAAAAATGAGGCGCTTTCACGCCTCATTTTCATTGCTTCGTTTAGGTGGCTGCTCGACAGGTCCTAAACTGGGTCAATAATTACGTCAAAATCGACGCGGCTATTGCTTAGCTCTGGTTGACCCACCACCCCTACAGAACGGGATGGCGCTGCAATAATGACTTGTTCGGACGGAATACCTTGTCCGACAAGAACTGACATCAGCGCCTTCGCACACAGGATTCCAGTGTGAAAGTTTTCTTTGGCCCAAACATCATCTGAATGTTGTCCAATGATGCGCAAACGTGCGTGTGGACATGCCGCCGCTTGCTCTGCCAACCCAAGAACCGTTTCCAGTTCTGCAGCGGGGGCCGCAATTGAACGTGCTGTATAATACAGTTTCGTGGATCCCACTGCCGCTTCCAGGCGTGCAACACATGCTGGTGTGAACTGTTGCTTTGCCATAGTGTTGAAGGCCACGTTTGTTTGAAGGTCAACAACAGAAAACTCAACGCGACGATCGTAATACGCGCTTGATTTGGGACCCGTCACATTGGATGGCCGACGATCACCGAACCCCTGGGGGACAAATGACGACGTGTCCAAACCAGATGCGCTGACACGCTGGATCACAAATTCTGCACGTTTTTGACTAAGACGTAGATTGACTTCAGGATCGCCAGATGGATCAGAATGCCCCGTCACTAGAATTCCGACGCCCTTGCAACCTTGCATCACGGTCCCGATCAGACGCGCCTGCTGTAAACCCGCGTCTTCGGCTGTCAGTCCGCCACTTGGAAAATAGACATGTGCGCGTGCGGTCAAAGCTTCCAAATCTGCTTTGCATGAGTTGGCAGCCCATAGGCTGGCCTGTGCATCCCGAAAGAACGCTGCTGGATTTTCATCAAATAGTGCCACGTTGACGGGCGGTTGCTGCGGCTGCACGGCCAAGGTCGCGGCGGCTACCTGCTTTTTATCCGTAAAGCTTGGTTGGTTCTGGAACGTAGTTTCTGGTGTCAGCTCGGATCCAATACCGGCGTCAGTACGCGAAACAAGTTGGTCCTGATCCGCGCCGCTTTGCCAGAATTTCGCTTGGACTTCGGTTGTTTCAGCGACCAAAGCCGAGGTGGCAGCCTGACCCGAAGTTGTTTGAAACTGCTCAGTACCGGTGGTTGGTGCGATTTCAGTTCTATATCCACGATCGAAGTATCCTGACGCTGCAACTACGATTGCAACAGACGGTACTATCCAAGGTAAATTCTCCTTGCAAAATTTTAATGCCATCGTTTTATCCCCCTAAAACGGCTCAAATCGTTAAGTTCGACACCCATATGTTGTATCGAATGGAGCTATTGCAGCCTATTTAGATAGCTCGTCAACATCTATGTTTGACTTTTCTTTTCGTCTCAAAATTTGCTTCGAATCGCTAAACCTGTGCGGCCTGAACTAAACCACTGGAAAGACTCATTTCATTTGCAAGTAATAGAATTCTTGCTGCTTTTTAGGCCTCAAAAATATTTTTGTTCCAAAGCGCGCTAATGAAGCAAATACAAAAAAACACGCCCATAAAGGCGTGTTGGATTTTGTTATTTCAAGAAAATAGATGCCTCAGCGGCAAATAACCGCCGTCACATTCAGATCTGTTTGGTGACTTGAGTGAATTCAAGTTCGACAGGTGTTTCACGGCCAAAGATCGAAACCGTAACCTTAAGACGCTGCGCCTCTTCATCCACTTCTTCGACCATACCTTCGAAATCTTCGAACGGACCATCGGTGACTTTTACTTTTTCGCCAGATTCGAAGTGAATAATATTGCGCGGGGCCTCTTCACCTTCTTGAACACGGTTCAAAATTGCATTCACTTCGGTATCACGCATCGGCATCGGGCGACCTTGTGGGCCCAAAAAGCCTGTAACGCGATTGATCGAGTTGATCAGATGGTAGCCGCGATCGGACATTTCCATGCGCACCAGAACATAGCCCGGCATAAAGCGACGTTCGGACGTCACTTTCTTGCCGCGACGCACTTCGATTACTTCTTCTGTCGGAACCAGGACTTCTTCGATATCAGAGACAAGACCATTCTCTTCCGCAGATGTACGGATCTGTTCTGCAATCTTCTTTTCGAAGTTCGAAAGAACGCTAACCGAATACCACCGCTTCGCCATTTGCTCGCCTGCCCATGTTTAGTGGCACATATCCAACCTTGGAATGCACCGAATTCTTCAATTTTATCAGACCATTAGCCCGAAACCGACCCGCTAAAATTTTACGTGCAAGTCGAATCTATGCGCCGCAAACCATTAGGTAGAACCGCCGTTTACTTCGCAAAACGATCTATTTCAAGGGGTTGTCCGCAACTTCGACAAACCAATTTGCCAATCGAAAATACAGCAATTGGGGTTTAGCCAAAGAAATCAAGAACAGAACGTAACCCGCCACGGATCAAGATATCTACCGTTGCAAAGAAAATCGCGGTAAGCGCGGCCATGATAAAGACCATCACAGTCGTCAGCACCACTTCGCGGCGCGTCGGCCAAACAACTTTTGAAACTTCTGAGCGAACTTGCTGCATGAACTGAAGTGGGCTGGTCATCGCCATGATGTTTTTCCTATGGTCTGTGATTATGTGTCATTTAAACGCCTGTTAAAGCGAATTCAAGGCCGCAAATCATCAACCTTCTGCATGCATCCGGGACAGTCGCGCATCAACAACAGCGTCATGTCGTTCTTCTGCCGCTAAAATCGATTGGAAATCTGGCAGATATAGGCCGTCAACCATACCTTCGGGGAACCGATCCAAGACACCATCCCAAAGCACCGCGACTTTGTCCATTCGTCTTGCAAAACGGTTTGCGCGTTGTGGTGAACGCCCCGCAAACACGCTGAAAATCCACATGATGCAACCCCATGATTTGTTTGCACCAAATACAGCGAAAGCACCCAAAAAGACAATTATCGGCAGCATAAACGTCAAGAGAAACCAATTTGGACGAAGCACGATGGCGCATGCAAACCCCGCCCAAACCACATGTTTGCGTCTAGGTTGGAATTGTAGCCGTAACTTGCCGAACAGTGATTGCTTGTTGGGTTTGGCTTTGATCAATTCACTGTCGCTTGGGCTAGCGATCTTTTTCTGTGGTTGAATTTTTTCTTCATCCAATACCATCGCTGCCTTTTGGTCTTTGACCTTACGGGCCATCTCTGCGTGGAGGGACGCAGCTACGGCCTTCTGTGTCTGGCCCTGCAAATTTGGTGCCGCGTTGAAGGAGGCGGGCGCGTCCAAAATCGAGCGGATAGCAGACAGGGTTGGATCAGGATCAATAGAAACGTTATCAGACATAACAACACTCATTTAACTAAAATACAAACGGGGCAAACATGGCAGTGTTGGCCCCGCAAAAACCACAATCCTATCAAATTACGGAGAAATGACGTCGTAAATGCGGCCAAATCAAGACTTATCCATACATTGGCAGCGGGTCGGAATTAGTGATATCACGCTAAAAAATCGAATGGGTCCTAATGTCACTTCTACAAATTGCTTCGCTTTTGATCGTCCTGGCTGGGGCTTTTGGTGCAATCAACTACCTTTTCCTGAAGCTGCCATCGGCCATTGGTATTTTGGTTGTAGCCCTTGTTGCGTCCTTTGTTGTGATAGCAACCGATGCGTTTTTCCCGTCCCTGACTGTCGAGGAACGGATCAGGGCGCAGGTCCTAGAATTTGAATTTTCCGAAGCCCTGCTTGAAGGTATGTTGGGGTTATTGCTGTTTGCAGGGGCTTTGCACGTCAAGTTGTCTGATCTGCGCAAAGCTTGGTTGGTCATCTTGTTGATGGCTACGATCGGCATCGGTCTATCAACCGCAGTTGTAGGATTTGGTTTTCACTGGCTTACGGGCATGCCAATCATGATTGCACTCGTGTTTGGGGCTCTTATCTCTCCAACCGATCCAGTTGCTGTGCTGGGTGTGCTGCGCGAAGCGGACCTTCAAAAATCTCTTGAAACCAAGATCGCGGGCGAAAGCTTGTTTAACGATGGCGTAGGGTATGTGGTCTTCCTTGTCCTTGTCGGGCTGGCCTTTCCAAGTGGCGACCATCACGACACGGGTCTTGCCGCTGCTGCCCAACTGTTTTTTCAGGAAGCTATTGGTGGTGCAATTTTGGGCATTGTGCTGGGGTGGATGACATTCCGTATTATGCGACGCATTGATGATTATTCCTTAGAGGTGCTGATCACTTTGGGTCTGGCCTTTGGTGGGTATCAGCTGGCTGTTTGGCTGCATGTGTCCGCCCCGATTATGGCTGTTTGTGCCGGCCTTTTGATCGGGGACATCGGTTCACGAGACGGCATGTCGGAAGAAACCCGCAAATATGTCGAGGCATTCTGGAAGCTGATCGATGAAATTTTGAACGCCGTGCTGTTCCTGATGATCGGCTTCGAAGTCTTCGCAGTGGCCTTTGAATTTGACCTTCTCATCTCGGGCTTCTGTGCCATCTTTCTTGCTTTGTTTGCACGGTTCGTCGCCGTTTCTGTACCAGTGATGATGCTAAAGCCATTCCAGAACTTCAGTGCGGGCGTTATCCCAATTATGACATGGGGTGGATTGAAGGGCGGTATTTCCGTCGCCCTTGCGCTTTCATTGCCCGAAGGTGAATGGAAGCCTCTTATCCTGACATCGACCTATATCGTCGTGATCTTCTCAATTATCGTGCAGGGTCTAACGGTGACACTTTTGGCCGAACGTGTTGGGCGCGCGCCAGAGCTACCGGAAGTCTAAGCGCAAGTCATTGGACGACACGATGCGATCCTGTCACACTCCCTCAAAGCCATTTAAACAGGGAAACTGATATGACCGATCTATGGAAAATGTCCGCGACTGAAATAGCCGATGCTGTAAGGTCCAAACGCCTTAGTGCGGTCGAGGTGACAAAGGCGCATTTAACACGGATCGAAGACGTCAACGCAGGCATCAAAGCCGTTGTGCAAGAATTTCCACAAGAGGCGCTGGCCGAAGCGCAAGCTGTGGATGCGATGATCGCGGAAGGTAAAGACCCCGGAATTCTGTGCGGCGTCCCCGTCACAATCAAGGTGAATGTGGATCAAAAAGGTCATGCCACCACAAACGGGCTGAAACTGCAGAAAGACCTGATCGCTGAAAGTGACAGCCCAGTAGTGTCAAACATTCGCGCAGCAGGTGGTGTCATTGTCGGGCGCACTAACACGCCTGCATTTTCATTACGGTGGTTCACCAAGAATGATCTACATGGTCAAACATTGAACCCAAGGGACAAGACGATAACCCCGGGTGGATCATCAGGTGGCGCATCTGCCGCCGTCGCAAGCGGGATGTGTGCAATCGGGCATGGGACTGACATCGCGGGATCAATCCGTTACCCCGCGTACGCTTGCGGCCTACATGGTTTGCGCCCCACTTTGGGACGCATTGCAGCATACAACGCGTCTGGCGCGGACCGCCATATAGGTGCCCAACTGATGGCAGTTTCGGGCCCTATTGCGCGGACGATTTCAGACATCGAGATCGCGCTGAAAGCGATGTCCGCGCAGGACGTTCGCGATCCTTGGTGGGTGCCTGTGCCCTATGATCTTGGAGCGTTCCCAAAGCGGGCAGCGCTTACAATTTCACCTGATGGCATGCCTGTTGCGAAAGAGGTCGAAGACGCGCTTCGGGGTGCTGCCCAAAAATTGGAAGACGCGGGCTGGATTGTGGATGAAGTGCCCTGCCCCTCCATGACGCTTGCCGCCAAAATCAATGAACAACTTTGGCTGACGGAAATGCGCGCAGGCGCGGATAAGTTGGTCGACCAAGAGGCCGAAGCAGATTCGCAATTTGTCTACCAACAGATGAGCAATCGTGTTGAACCCCTTGGTGTTGATGGGCTGCTAGGGGCTTTGCAAACACGGGCTGGGCTGGTGCGCGAATGGGAGGAATTCATGCAGAAATACCCCGTTCTTATTTGCCCCGTTTCAGGCGAATTACCGTTCTCTCAACAACAGGACATGCAGTCCGAAGCCGCGTTTGAAGCGATCATGCAAACCCAAATGACGCAACGCGCATTGCCTGTCATGGGCTTACCGGGATTGGCGGTTTCTACTGGAACCGTTGGCACTGTGCCTGTTGGCGTGCAGCTTATTGCGGGACGCTACCGCGAGGATATTCTGATCGCAGCAGGCGGTGATATCGAACGGTCAGGACCGCCTATAATGGTCGCAAATCTTTAGCGTCATCCATCCGCGAATTGACCTATCGACATTCCGCCTAATGGGTGTGATTTTGACGTTCCTATTGACGTCCCAAACAAGGTGACACATTGCTGATCTCCATTCATTCACACCTGAACTATTCCGCACAACACCGCTGCAGCATTTTGCTGCAGATCGAAGCTGCAGAGGATGAAACGCAGGCCATCAAAAGCGCGTCACTTTCTGTAAAAACCGATGTCGAATGGAGCATGATCAAAGGTGAAGAAAACATCGGCGTCAGGCGTTGGGGACGTGTCGAAGGCGTCTTTGATTGCACCTACCGCGCCCAGGTTGATGTGGACCGCCCGACCGTTGAAGTGACCACCCTTAGGAAAACTCCATTAACCGCCATCCCCAACGACGTGACCAAGTTTTTGATGCCATCACGGTATTGCCATCCCGAGGACTTCTTGGAATTTGTGCCAACGCAATTTGGGCAACTGAATGGTGGTGCACTGATCAAAGCGATGGCCGATTGGATCGAAGAAAACTTCACCTACGACAACGCAACCAGCGACGGGTCCACAACAGCGACAAACAGCTTTGCATCGGGTAAAGGAGTCTGCCGTGATTATGCGCATGTCCTGATAGCAATGTCGCGTTCAGTGGGAATTCCCGCGCGGATCGTTAGCGCCTATGCCCCCAATGTGACCCCCCAAGATTTCCACGCCGTGGTCGAAGTTTTTCTAGACGGAAGTTGGCACTTGATTGACCCTACAGGTATGGCAAATATCCCAGAAGTGGTGCGTATCGGTGTAGGGCAAGATGCTGCGGATATTTCATTCATGACATCCTACGGCAGGATGTCACTTAAAAAACAGACGGTTCAAGTTTCTCTCGCCATACAAGCTGTCCCATTCAATATATCGTCTTGCAAGTCCCGGTACAGGCGCTACCGTAAAGGGATGAATTCAGACAGAAAACATTTCGACGAGATGCTTTTAGGGGCAAATGATGTTCGCGATCCTTACGCGGAATATCACAAGTGGTTTTCGAAAGAAGACCCTACCCGCCTCACCAAAAAGTCAAAAGAGGCCGAGGCATTCTTTCGCCGAACAGGCATCACTTTCAATGTCTATGGACAGTCAGCAGCACAAGAACGCCTGATCCCGTTCTACCTAATCCCACACATCATAGCGAACAGGGAATGGACAAAACTGTCCAAAGGGATCGAGCAACGTGTGCGGGCCATCAACGCCTTCTTGTATGACATATATCACCGCCAAGAAATCTTGCGCGCGGGCATTGTTCCTAATTGAGTTGATTTCGCGCAATGCAGCGTTCTTGCCGCAGATGATCGGCGTTTCGCCTCCCGGTGGCGTTTATACCCACATCGTTGGCACTGACATTGTGCGGACGGGCGAAGACGACTTCTTTGTTCTTGAAGACAATGCACGCACGCCTTCTGGCGTCTCGTATATGCTGGAAAACCGCGAGACGATGTTACAAATGTTCCCTGAACTGTTCAGTCAGATCAAGGTTCAGCCCGTTAGCGATTACCCCAAAAATCTTCGCCGTTCGCTTGCCGCATGTGCCCCTGCACATTGCGAAGGCAAGCCGACAGTCGCGGTCCTGACCCCTGGCATTCACAACTCTGCCTATTTTGAACATTCGTTTCTTGCCAACCAAATGGGTGTTGAATTGGTTGAAGGCCATGATTTACGGGTTGTTGACGGTCATATCGCTATGCGCACGACCGAAGGCTACAAAGTAATTGATGTGCTGTATCGCCGTGTCGATGACGAATACCTTGATCCGTTGAACTTCAAGCCAGAGTCGATGTTAGGTGTTCCCGGCATCATGCATGTTTACCGTGCTGGGAACATCACAATTGCCAATGCGCCGGGCACAGGGATTGCGGACGATAAAGCGATTTATTCCTACATGCCCGAGATTATTGAATTTTATACTGGCGAAAAGGCCATCCTGAAAAACGTACAAACGTTTCGATGTTCCGAAGCGGATTCACTTAAGTACGTTCTCGATTACCTCGCTGATTTGGTGGTTAAAGAAGTGCACGGCTCAGGTGGCTACGGGATGCTTGTCGGTCCTGCTGCCAATAAGAACGAGCTAAAGAATTTTGCGGCCAAACTTCGTAAGAACCCGTCAAATTATATGGCGCAACCCACCCTGTCTTTGTCGACGGTTCCAATCTTCGCCAAAAAGGGGCTTGCCCCACGACACGTCGATTTGCGCCCCTTCGTGCTGGTGGCACCAGACGGTATGAACATTACACCCGGTGGGCTGACACGTGTTGCTTTGAAAGACGGGTCACTTGTTGTGAATTCCAGTCAGGGCGGCGGCACAAAAGACACTTGGGTTCTGGAGGACTAACGCCATGCTTGGAAAAACTGCAGGCGGCCTGTATTGGATGTTCCGCTTTTTAGAACGCAGCGAAAATACTGCACGTCTACTTGAGGCTGGCTTTCGTATCGCGTTGACCAGATCACAAGATGCCGCGTCAGAATGGAAGTCGGTTCTGACCACAGCTGGTGTGCGTGGCGGATTTGATACGAAATATGACAGCTACACCGCATCGAATACCGTAGATTATTTATTGCGCGACACCGACAATCCGTCCAGCGTTATGTCGTCGATCGAAAACGCACGCACCAATGCCAGAATGGTGCGTCCTGTTCTGACAACTGAAGTTTGGGAAGCCGTCAACGAAAGCTGGATGGCACTTAGTAAGACACTGAAAAAGCAGGTTAAAGAAACCAAATTGCCCGCTGTTCTAGGTGAAATCCGCCGACACTCTGCTTTGGTACGTGGCGCAGTTCATGGCACAATGATGCGCAACGACATTTATGACTTTACACAGATTGGGACCGCTTTGAAGCGGGCGGACAACACTGCGCGAATTATTGATGTTAAGTATTATACCTTGCTACCATCTGCCAGTTCTGTCGGCTCTACACTCGACAATGTCCAATGGGAAACAATCTTACGCTCGGTTTCTGCGCATCGCTCGTTTCGGTGGCTTAACAACCACCAAATGTCTGCGTCTAGCATTGCTGACTTCTTGATTTTAGACTCGAGGTTTCCAAGATCTCTGTCCTTTTGCAGCCGCGTCCTAGAAGAAAATCTTGGATACTTGGCCAAAGATTATGGGACGCGGATGCCTTCACATGATCTAATTGATGCGCACCGCAATAAGCTGCAAGGACATACCATTGCGTCGGTCTTTGATGAAGGTCTACATCATTTCATTACGGCGTTCATTCGTGACAACAACGCCATAGGGCGTCAAATCGAACTTGATTACAGGTTCGTTAGGTAACATTAAAACAATGAAACTGAACATCACACATACGACGAAGTATACATACGACGCACCAGTGTCTTATGGCCTACAACAAGTTCGCTTAACGCCTGTCAGCACCAGGCATCAGACTGTCACTGATTGGACGGTAGAAATCGAAGGCGGCGTTCAAGAGCTGTCATTTGAAGACCAATACCAGAACCACACGCTGCTGGTTCTGGCGGATAAAGGCGCAACCGAAGTATCCGTCAAAGTGTCCGGCGATGTCGAAACCCACACCAACGACGGGGTATTTGGAAAGACATACGGCACGGCCCCGTTGTGGCATTTTGCGCAAAGTACGCCACGCACTCAGGCCGGCAAAGGCATCAACAAGCTGGCCAAAATGATCACAAGTAAAGCCAACACGTTGGACGCCTTGCACGACCTTTCAAAAGCCATTATTGCAGCCGTCCCCTACGGCCACGCAGACACATTTGCAGGCACCCCGCCGAAGAAGCGTTGATCGCAGGTGGCGGCGTCTGCCAGGATCATGCACAGATATTTGTGTCCGCCGCGCGGGTTGCAGGCATCCCTGCCCGCTATATTAGTGGTTACCTGATGATGAACGATCGCGTCGACCAAGACGCAAGCCACGCATGGGCTGAAGCCCATATTGACGGATTGGGTTGGGTCGGTTTTGATGTTTCCAACGGCTATTCCCCCGATGAACGCTATGTTTGTATCGCAACAGGCCTTGATTCACGCGATGCTTCGCCTATTTCTGGCGTTCGCATGGGGTCTGCAAATGAATCGATGATTGTATCGTTGCAAATTCAGCAATAGTTACGATAGAACTATTTCCGCTTCATCGCTTCATATTGGATCAAACCCATAACCTACTGCATCGGACTTCGCCTGAACAAGGGCCTTGTCTTTATGTCTGACACCCGCACCAATGCAGGTGTCGACAACTTCTCAATCACGCGTAAGATGTTCACTTGGGACGTGCCCGGTGATCGGGTCATAACGCTGATGACCGCAGGCAATTTGGCAACCACCCAAGCGCTGATTAGTGTGTTGGACGAACGGTCTAAAATCGTGTCTGAACGCAACCCCACAATCCTAGAGCTGCCTACAATGTTTCAGATCGCACGTCTTGTTGGTGCGACGCTGAAAGAGGTCATCCACGACAGCAGAGGCGAGGGGCAACAGGCATCATCCAAGTTCAAAGCATCGGTGATTGTTGGCGGCCAGATCAAAGGTGGGTCACCAACCCTATTTATGATTTACCCAGAGGGTCATTTCATCGAAATCACCGACGACAACCCGTTCTTCCAGATCGGGGAGGCAAAATATGGCAAACCTATTCTGGTGCGTGCCTATGAACCCGATATGTCGTTTGAAGACACCATAAAGCTGCTGCTTGTTTCGTTCGATTCCACAATCAAAGCAAACCTGTCAGTGGGTTTGCCCCTTGATTTGCAAGTCTACGCGAAAGACAGTTTTGAGGTCAGCAATAAGCCACGCATCAACGTAGGCGATCCGTACTTCGAAGCCGTATCTTCGGGCTGGAGTGACGCACTGCGCAACGCGTTAACGCAATTGCCCAGCTATAAAAACGACTAAAATCTAATTCCTGGAAGTAACCTATGGGCCTCTGAAAGTGGGGCCCTTTGGTGCCAATGTCAGGAGACTTATAAGACCACCCTAGCATTTGGTGAGCGGTCTAAGTTTTGGCAGGGGCGCACAGATTCGAACTGTGGGCCTACGGTTTTGGAGACCGTCGCTCTACCAACTGAGCTACGCCCCTACACATCGCTGTCATTACGCGGGGTGGTTTCCCTTTGCAAGATACAAAATTCGTAACATCACCATTGCCTGTTCACCGTACTGCGATTGCTCACCGGCCTTACGGTCTTTATGCGCAATGGTTGCATTTTACATACGGAAACCATGGTGCCTATTTTTCAAGGCTATTCTCGACGCAATGTGTGAAAGCCAGCCGTTGATCCACGCAAGGTGAGCGGCAACTTTGGCAGATTAGTCACTACAGTCCCACGCCACGCAAAAGGCCGCGGAGTTTCCCCAGCGGCCTTTTGTTGGTGTAGCGCGGGCCGAAGCCCGCACACCTTTAGCATTGTGTGCGAGCCGAAGCCCGCACAACGCTTATGCAGTGATTTTAGAAACCACGCCCGCGCCAACCGTACGGCCACCTTCGCGGATCGCAAAGCGCAAGCCTTGTTCCATCGCAACTGGGGCAATCAGTTCAACGTTGAACTTCAAGTTGTCGCCCGGCATGACCATTTCTGTGCCCTCTGGCAAAGTCACGGTGCCCGTTACGTCCGTTGTACGGAAGTAAAACTGTGGACGGTAGTTCGCAAAGCACGGCGTGTGACGGCCACCCTCATCTTTGGTCAGAATATAAGCTTCTGCCTCGAAACCCGTGTGTGGGTT
>CAJJBH010000069.1 GCA_905182355.1 uncultured Paracoccaceae bacterium
CCGAATAGTGTCTTCCCAATCTTGCGCGGCATGTGCTGCAATTCCATGTGCGGCCCAAACGGCGACATCGCGCCAGACAATATGATCAAATTTGGTTTCATCTTCTGCCCGTTCTTCGATGGCCGTCAGTAAAGCTTCAGTTTCAGGGCGACCAATCCGTGCCAAGGCGTAGAGGTATTGTAAGGTAAGAAATGGACTGACAGTGTCGACGCCACGGCTTGCTACGTGGTCTGCGACATCAGCCCAACGATCCCCGACATCGATCCCTGCAAAATCCATACGGGCCAAAAGGGATGCCGCACCAACCTGGTCTTGGCTATAACTTTTTGCCAGCTCCCAAACATGCGTGTCATAGGCTGCGACAACGTCAGTTTCGCGGCCGCGCTTATGTAAAACAGCGCCAAGTGCCACCAGTTGTGGCTGTGCACAAACGAATTTAGGTTGCCCATGTGTCCGCAAAACTTTCCAGGAACGCGGCACCCTCGGCGGTTTGACCACGGGTCAGATAAATATGCGCAAGGGCGTGGTGCGCCCATGGTTCGTCGTGGCGCAATTCCATCGCGCGACGTGCTGCCGTTTCGGCCTCATCAAGAAGGTGATATTCTTCGTATCCAAACGCGAGCATGCCGTGGGCATAAGGGATGTCGTCGGCGGCAGGCATGACCTTTAGCGCAAGGCGCAACATGCTGGCGTAATCGCCTGAGTTGAAGGTGTGATATTGGCCCAGTTTTAGGGCGACCATATCGCGCGGATGGTCGGTTAAAATATCCTCGCACAATTTTAGACAGGTCGGCACATCACCATCAATCCATGCGCGTACCGCACGTGTCATCATTTGTTCGCGGGATGATGCCGATTTAATGGCTGCCTCGGCTTTCGCTAGAAACGGTGCCGCCTTTTTCGGGGCAATCGGGGCCTCAAGCAGCATCCAGATCATTGCTGCATAGGTGTTCACCAAACAGCAATCGGGTGCGTTTTCTGCGGCTGTCATGACGTTGGTCGCTTTGGGTTCAAAACCAATGAACCCGTGGATGAAATCATTGATGCCTTGCAGCGCAGCGTCCGAAGCGACCGTGACGGGTAGGCCGTAAATATCATGGGTCATATGCTAACTTTCTTTTGTATTCAGGTCGGACCAACAGGGCAGTAAATCGCCATCCGCCGGTGTCGCTTCGTAAACTGCGCGGGCAATGGCGCGGGACAGACAAAGGGCTGCAGCGTGTCCAATCATCATTAAATCCCGATCAGGTGTTTGCATAGGTAGGGCACCTGTGGATAAGGCAAACACTGAATCGCCGTCACCCGGCATATGTGCTGGAACAATAGCCCTTCCGATGCCGTCATGCGCAGCAATCGCAACGCGCTGGCACTGCGCTTTGTCCAATACCATATCGGTTGCTACGATTGCGATTGTTGTATTTGCCCGTTCAAAAAATGCCTTCATCTTGCGGCTGTTTAAGTCCCGGCCAAGTCCGCTTGCCACATCAGGGCCAACACCGCCGAATTCACCGTCAATTTCAAACGGGGCAGCCCAAAAATGGCGGTCGCTTGGCGTTGTAACGCTGCCAATCGGGTTCGCAGCAACCAACGCGCCAACAGTTGCTCCATTGTCCAATACCAAAGAAGCAGACCCTAATCCGCCTTTCATCATGCCCGTTAAAGCCCCGGTGCCCGCACCAATGCTGCCTAAAGCGAAGTTATCTGATAGGGCATCATAAGCTTGGCGGCCTAAGACGCGGTAGGGGTTGTCATCCCATTTTTTGTCCCCGCCATTTAACAAATCGAACAGAATGGCCCCTGGGACCAATGGGATAATAGCGTCCAACACGCGATATCCACGGCCATGGTGGCGCAAGGCATCCACAACGCCAGAACAGGCATCTAGACCATAGGCCGACCCACCAGACAGTACCAAAGCGTCAACGGCTGCAACAGACTTGTCAGGAGCCAATAAGTCAGTTTCGCGGGTCCCCGGTGCGCCACCCATCACATGCACCGAAGCTGTGAAGGGGGTGTCGGCGACAACAACAGTGCACCCCGATTTTAAGGTGTCATCCTGCGCATTGCCAACCCTTAGGCCTTTGACGTCAGTGATCAGGTTCTTTGGGCCAGGTTGCATAAATGGTTCCTATCAGATGCGTGGCTTTGAGGCGGCGGTTGCTGGGTCGCCTGTGTTTGGCACGCCTTTGGGTTGGATCAACAGCACTTTGCATTCGTTTTAAGCGCGGGGACGGTGGGCTACGCCTTTAGATGCTCCAGATCCGGCAGCACAGGTGCGGCAGCGATCAATTCCTGAGTGTAGGGATGATTGGGGGCGGTGAAAACCTGTTCAGTTACGCCCTGTTCCACAATCTGACCGTGCTGCATGACCAACACGCGATCCGTGATGGTGCGAACGACGCTTAGATCATGGCTAATGAACAGATAGGTCAGGTTATATTGCGCACTTAAATCTACCAACAGATCCAGGATTTGCGCGCGCACAGAGACGTCCAAGGCACTAACTGCTTCGTCAAACACAATCAAATCAGGTTTGATGATCAGGGCACGAGCAATAGCGATCCGTTGGCGCTGACCGCCTGAAAACTCATGTATGTACTTATCGGCGTCAGATGGATGCATCCCAACGGCGGTCAAGGCTTCGGCGATCAAAAGCGTTCGTTCATCAGGGGTTGGCTGCGTTTCCAGCAGATGGAAAGGTTCTGTGATCAAACGCGTGACCTTGTGGCGTGGATTGAAACTGCCGTAAGGGTCTTGGAACACGACTTGCATCTTGCGACGCACAGCAAGGTTCGGTTTTTTGCCCATAAAAACGGGGTCACCATCAAGGGTAATTTGACCATCCTGCACGCCCTCAAGCCCCAGAATGGCGCGTGTTAGGGTCGATTTACCGCACCCACTTTCACCAACAAGGCCCAGCCGTTCGCCCCGTCTGATTTCAAAGCTGACACACTTAAGGGCACGGAACGTTCCGGTCGATCCAAAGACCGTTTTGCGTGGTGTTTTATAATCGCGCACGACATTCCGAACGCTCAAAAGCGCGTCGGACGGGGGTATTTCAGGCAGCTTTACCTGATGGCCCGACGCGGCAAACAACATCTTGGTATACTCGTGCCGCATGTTGGAGAGCAGCGATTTAGTTTCGCCCTGTTCGACAACTTCGCCCAATCGCATAACCACGATTTTGTCAGCCATATCTGACACCACAGCGAGGTCGTGGGTGATCATCAACAGACCCATGTCATAGTCACGGGCAAGGTCAGCCAGCAGGTCAAGGATTTGCGCCTGAGTTGTGACATCCAAGGCGGTTGTTGGTTCATCTGCAATCAGAAGTTTGGGGCGTAGGGCAATCGCCATCGCGATCACAACACGCTGACGTTGGCCACCTGACAGCTCATGAGGATAACGAGACAGCGGAAATTTATCTTGGGGCAGGCCGACGCGTGTTAACACTTCAGCCGCACGCATCATCGCATCAGATTTGCGCATTGTGCCATGAATTCTGATTGTTTCGGCCACTTGCGCTCCGATGGTTTGAACCGGATTGAGCGCAGTCATGGGCTCCTGAAACACCATACCAATGTCGTTGCCGCGGATCTTGCAAAGGTCCGTTTCCGAGGTGGTCAGTAGGTCTTGGCCATTCAATTGGATCGCGCCTGTGGTTGTCGACCCTTTGGGCAACAATCCCATTGTCGCCAATGCTGTTAACGATTTACCCGACCCGCTTTCGCCAGTCACCGCGACGATTTCACCCGTGTTCACAGTTAATGATACATTCTTAAGAATGGGTGTGCCCATGATGGACAGGGATAGGTTTTTGATCTCAAGCAGGCTCATGTGCGGGCCACGCGAAGCCGTGGATTTAAGTAGTCACGCAAACCATCACCCATCAAATTCAACCCCATCACGGTAATGATAATCGCAAATCCAGGGATCAACGCCAAATGTGGCGCGATGCTGACAAGGGTTTGTGCGTCTGCCAACATGCGGCCCCAGCTGGGCGTCGGCGGCTGTGCACCAAGGCCAACATAACTCAACGCGGCTTCTGCCAAAATGCCAAGACTGAACTGGATGGTGGCCTGCACAATCAGCAGGTTCATCACGTTGGGCAGGATATGTTCTATGGAAATTCGGGTAGCGTTTTTACCAGCGACGCGGGCGGCAAGGATAAATTCACGCTCCCAAATTGGCATGGCGGCACCACGTACAACGCGGGCGAAAACAGGGATGTTAAATATACCGATGGCGATGATGGCATTCACCGCACCTGCACCAAAAATTGCGGTGATCAAGATTGCGATAACCAGCGAGGGAAAGGCGAATATCAGATCGTTGGCCCGCATGATGAGTTCGTCAATGAAAGATCCCTTGCGCGCCGCAGCCCATAACCCTAGCGGAATACCCAGCCCCATGCCGATGCCCACGGCAACAAATGCGACGGCGATCGAGGTGCGCGCGCCGACCATAATCATGCTGAAAATGTCGCGCCCGAAATGGTCTGTGCCAAACCAATGTGTGCCATTGGGGGTCTGTAATTTTTCAGGAATGTTAAGAAGGACGTGATCAAACGGTGTCCAGATAAATGACACTAATGCTGCAAAAATCGCGATACCTGATAGGATTAGACCAATGATAAGATTGCGGTTCATGTGCGGGCCCTTAATCTTGGATCGACAGCGGCATAAGCCAGATCAACCGCGAAATTCACCACGATCACGGCAAAGACCAGTAACATCACAACAGATTCAACTACGATTAAATCACGCGCACTAATCGCTTGAAAAACCAGCCGGCCAAGGCCCGGCAGATAGAATACTTGTTCAATGATGATCCCACCCGCCAGCAGGAAGGAAAACTGCAATCCGATGATGGTCAGTACTGGGATCAGTGCATTGCGCAGGCCGTGTTTCCACAGCGTTTGGGTTGTGGTCAGACCTTTGGCGCGTGCGGTACGCATGTAATCCTCGTTCATGACATCAAGAAGCGCAGACCGCATAACACGCGCCAAAATGGCGGCTTGGGGCAGGGCGAGTGAGATTGCAGGCAGGGTCAGCGACCACATAACGGCGTCAAGCCCCTTGTCCCACCCTGCGAAACCACCGGCGGAAAACCAGCGCAATTTGATGGCAAATATCAAAACCAGCATCATTGCAAACCAGAAATTTGGGATTGCGACGCCAAGTTGTGTGGCCCCCATAACACCTATATCACCTGCGCGGCCCCGGCGTGCAGCGGCGTACATGCCTGCAGGAAATGCGATAATTGTGGACAATGTTAACGCGTAAAGCGCGAGGGGCAGGGAGACCCACATGCGATCCGCGATCATCTGCGATACGGGTGTGCGGTAAGTATAAGACATGCCGAAATCGCCGGTTAGCATCCCTTGGACCCAGACGAGATACCGTTGGAATTTGGGCACATCAAGGCCCAGTTCTGCCCGCAAAGCGGCCACTGTGTCAGGCTGTGCATTTATCCCCAGCATGAAGGATGCTGGATCACCCGGTGCGACCTCGATCACAAAGAAAATTAGCATAGACGCCACAGCAAGGCTGATAAAAAGCGACGTCAGTCGTTTGAGGGTGTATCTGATCATTGGTGGCACTTGCGCTTGGTTGAAATCGCGTTAGCTGTACGCGCATGCGCCCAGTTTTCATCGGTTCCGAGATTTATCGCAAGTCGTCTTATGGCCCTTGGCATCCATTGCGGGTGCCGCGTGTTTCGACTGTTATGGATGTGTGTCGCGCGATGGATTGGTTGCCGCGCGAAGCCTATGTGAATTCCCCGATGGCAAAACCCAAAGCGTTGGAGGTTTGGCATGACCCCGATTATCTTGCCGCTTTGGTTGCTGCTGAGCGGGACCAAAGCGTAAGTGACAGGGTGCGTGAAAGGCATGGATTGGGCACAGCCTCGAACCCCGTTTTTCCTGAAATGTACCGCCGTCCCGCGACCAGTGCGGGTGGCGCATTGTTGGCTGGGGATTTGCTGAAAGACGGTGGCGTTGTTTACCATCCTGCTGGCGGAACGCATCACGGTATGCCAGATCGCGCCAATGGATTTTGCTATCTCAACGATCCGGTTCTGTCGATCCTGTCGCTGCGTCGCAATGGTGTGCGTCGGATCGCTTATATTGATATTGACGCCCATCACCCCGACGGTGTCGAACACGCGTTTGCCGCTGATGGCGATATTTTGATGATATCGGTTCATGAGGCGGGACGCTGGCCGAAGACGGGCAATCTGGATGATGTGGGTGTTGGGAATTGCTTTAACCTGCCAGTTGCTGCGGGCTTCAATGACAGTGAAATGGCGCTTGTTAGAGACAGATTGATCTTGGCAAAGCTGCAAGCCTTTGCGCCTGACGCGATTGTTTTGCAATGCGGGGCTGATGGGGTCGAAGAAGACCCGCAATCGCGGCTTTCATTGTCAAACAATGCACATTGGGATGTGGTTTGCCGCGCAATGGATATGGCCCCGCGCTTGTTGGTTCTGGGCGGCGGTGGGTATAATCCGTGGTCGGTAGGGCGGCTGTGGAGCGGCGTTTGGGCAACCCTGAATGGGTACGTGATACCCGATGTTTTGCCATCACAGGCAGAGGCCATTTTACGGAAATTAACCTTCGAGGGCAACAGCCGTGGCCGCAATCCACCTGCACATTGGTTCACAACATTACGGGACGCACCGCGTGATGGGCCGTTAGGTGTAGATGTGCGCAAGGACGTGGCCCATTTGGCAGCAAGGCAAAGTGTATGAAGGTGCATGTTGGTCCGCCGTGTGACGTCATTTGACGGTTGTGTGGCTCGGACTGTACAGCCCGAACCATGTTTTATGTGGATCAATCAGCCCAGCTGACGCCTGTTAGATCGGTCGCTTGGGTTGGTGCGTTGGTCCAAAGACCTTGAACGCCAGCCTTGGCGACAGAAAGTGCAGCCAGCTGGAACAGGTATCCATTTACATAGTCACCTGAAATCATGCGCTGTGCGTCGCCCAGCAATGCCGTGCGTTTTATTGGATCAGTTGTTGCGTTTAACGTCGTCATCAACTGTTGGAACGCTGGGTTGTCGTATTGGAAATAATACTCAGGGTTCGCGTAGATGCCGATGTCCATTGGTTCTGTGTGGGACACGATGGTCAGGCCAAAGTCTTTCCCGCGGAACACAGTTTCTAACCACTGGGCCCATTCAACGTTTGTGATCTGTGCCTTGATTCCAACTTGGGCCAATTGTGCGGCGATAATTTCACCACCACGACGGGCGTATGATGGGGGCGGCAGGTACAAAGTGGTCTCAAACCCGTCAGGAAAACCGGCTTCGGCTAGCATGGATTTCGCCAACTCTGGATCATATGCGCTGCCAGATTTCAGATCGACATAGGCGGGATTATGGGGGGCAAAGTGCGTGCCAATTGGCGTTCCGTAGCCAAACATTGCACCGTCAACTATGGCTTGACGGTCAATCGCGTGAGACATCGCCTCGCGGACCTTTGGATTATCAAAAGGCGGCATTTTGTTGTTGGTTGATAGGATCGTTTCGCCCTCGGATGAGCCTACCAAAACTTGGAAACGCGGGTCGGCTTCGAATTGGGGCAAGTTTTCTGGGGCAGGGAAGCCGCTGAATACATCCACATCTTCAGCCATCACAGCAGCGAAAGCCGCCGTCGGGTCGGAGATAAATTTGAACGTCGCAGTTTCAAGCGCAGGTGCAGCGCCCCAATAGCTGTCATTGCGGACCAGTTCGATTTTGTCGCCCTGCACCCAATTGCTAAATTTGAACGCACCCGTGCCGATGGGCGTTTGTTTAATGCCCTCGATGGATTCTGGCGCGACGATAACCGCGTCACCCCATGCCATGTTGAACAGGAAATTGCCGTTTGGCGCATCAAGGGACACTTTAACCGTGTGTGCATCCACAGCCGTCACGGATTTGATCCCAGCGAACAGTGCTTTTTGTGCGTTTGTGCTGTCTTCGCCACGTGCGCGGTCAAGGCTGAATTTCACGTCTTCAGCGTCCATTGTGGTCCCATCATGGAACATCACGCCGCTGCGCAGTTTGAATGTATAATCACGTCCATCAGCGGAGATTTCCCAACTTTCGGCCAATCCTGCAACGACGGAACCGTCACCCATAAAGCGAGTTAGGCCCTCAAAGACGTTTGAATATAGGACTGAGTCAATAGCACCGGCGGCAGCGCTTGTGGGATCAAGGTGCGGTGGTTCCAATTGCAAGGCCACGGTAATGTCGGTGTTAGCGGCCTGCGCGGCAAAGCCAGAAACCGTCATAGCGCTGGCAAGTGCCAGTCTTGATACAAAGTGTTTCATTCTTCTTCTCCCTGTCGTTTTGTTCAGTCTTTTTTAGGCAAGAGCAGCGTCTCTAAGCTGGCGCCCATGACCTTTGCACTGTCCAGCATATCATCAATTCCGATATATTCATCGGGTTTATGCGCCAATTCTAAAATACCGGGTCCATAAGCGATACAATTCTTCAACTTACCAATTCGGTCGATGTGTTTTTGGTCGTATGTTCCCGGGGAGGCGACATATTCAGGTGCTTTGCCTAAGACGTCTTTGATCGCCTGCGCCACGGTGGCCACCACTGGGGCCGATTTGGCAGTCATTGAGGGCAAAACTGAATTCAGTTCCGTCATTTTGTATTCAAAATCAGGACGTGTAACCCGTAAACCTTCCAATAAATCGGTGACCTCGCCGCGTACCTGATCCAGCGATTCTTCGACCAGAAAGCGGCGATCGATTACGATGCGGCAACTGTCTGGGACGCAATGGGCGGGTAGGCCAGTGAAATCTTCGCTTTGTTCTTTTTGACCACCGTGGATCGAATTGATATTCATGGTGGATGATTTTGCACCTTCTGGAACGACAGGCATATCGGTGCGTCGTGCGGCCATTGCGGGGAACAATTTATCCTCAAATTCATGGATCACCGCACCCATATGACGGACTGCGCAATCGCCAAGAAAAGGCATCGAACCGTGTGCAATTTCGCCCTTTGTTTCGATTTCGGCCCACCAACCACCGCGATGACCCAGACAGATACGGTCTTTGTTCAAGGGCTCGGGTATGATGACGTGCTGTACCTTTTCGGGCGAAAAATGACCGTGCTCCGCCAGGTAGGCAACGCCGCCATATCCGCCAGATTCCTCATCCGCGGTGCCAGAGATTTCGATGGCACCTGCGAAGTTGGGGAATTCTTCAATAAACGCTTCACACGCGATGATGGATGCAGCCAAGCCGCCCTTCATATCGCAGGCCCCACGGCCATAGATTTTGCCGTCCGAGATTTCACCACCAAAGGGGTCAAAGGTCCAACCGGATCCCACCTCGACCACATCCGTGTGGCTGTTAAAATGTACACAATCGCCCAAGCTGGTTCCGTCACGCCGCGCGATGATGTTCCAACGGGGGTAGCGTTCGCTGTCGCCGGGGGAGCCAAAGGCACGGATCAGCTGGGTTTCAAACCCTGCGCTGCGCAACCTTTTGTCAAGGAAATCACAGATCGCCTGATAGTTTTCACCGGGGGGATTAAGCGTCGGAATTCGGATCAGATCCTGTGTGAGCTGGATCAAATCATCGCGTTTGCCGTCAATGCGCACCATCAAGGGTGTTTTCATTTTTCACCTGTTCAACGAATTTGTTGTCAGTATCACGCGGATCATATACGGTATCAATACCGTATAAACACGGGAGGGTGCAATGGACAATCTCACACAGCAGATGGCACAGGCCTTTGACATGGCGCCTATTGGCATGGCGGTTTCGAACCATCGTGTGCTTGGCGTGTGTAACACATTTTTCGCGCAGATGTTAGGTTATGATCGCCGCGACTTGTTGGGTCAGTCCTTTCGGATCTTGTATCCAAGCCATGCCGAATTTGATCGGGTGCGCGATATTGGCCTGAAAACGATGGAAGATCACGGCAGTTACAGCGACGAACGAATGATGCAGCGTAAAGACGGTGTGCCCGTTTGGTGCAGGTTTCGCGCACGTACTTTAACACCAGATGATCCACTTGCGCATTTGGTGATGAGTTTTGCGCAAATCTACGATCAAGTAGATGGTGGTCAACTTACCAAGCGCGAACGCGAGGTGCTAAGTTGGCTAAGCCGCGGGCAAACCAGCAAGGAAATCGGGCGGGAATTGGGGCTGTCGCCGCGTACGATTGAGGATGTGCGGGCGCGCCTTCTACGCAAGTTTGAAGTTAAAAATACGTCGGAACTGCTAAGTCGAATGAGTTATGCACGACCAAGGGGTTAATTCCACCGTTTCATAACTTCATCAAACGCGATCTTTCCTGCGTCCCCATGTGTAGGTGCATCAGATGGTGTCCCAACAAACCGTGGCACGGGGGCGGGCTGCACCACACCGTCTGTTTCCACAAATGTCCCGCGCGCAATGTTGTGCGGATGATCGGGCGCTTCTGTCATGGACAAAACGGGTGCAAAGCAAGCGTCGACTTGGGTTAATATTGCCTCCCATTCACTGCGAACCTTGCTGGCAAACAGGTGTTCTAGGGCAGATTGCATTTCATCCTGCGCGTCTGGGTCATACTGCTTCGCAAACCTTGAATCATCCGTTAACCCGAGATGTTCCAACAGTGTCGCAAAGAATTGGGGTTCAATTGGCCCCAGCGCGACATAGCCTGCATCCGCTGTCGCGTAGCATCGATAATACGCGGCCCCACCGTTCAGCACATTACCACCACGTTTGCTGTCGTCCCACGCACCACCTGCGTTCAGCCCGTATTGTAAAGCCATCATTAACGCGGCCCCATCGGACATGCAGGCGTCTACAACTTGGCCTGTGCCCGTGGTGCGGGCATTCAATGTTGCCGCCAATACTCCTGTCAGCAGCATCATGCCGCCGCCTGCTAAATCTGCGATGATGTTTTGCGGTGGTGGGGGCGGTGCCCCTTCTGGGCCAATCGACCAAAGTGCACCAGAGATCGCCATGTAATTTAGGTCATGCCCTGCACGATCGCGCAAAGGCCCATCTTGGCCCCAACCCGTCATACGGCCGTAGACCAGTTTAGGATTTTCAGGCGTCACATCATTAGGCCCAAGGCCAAGGCGTTCCATCACGCCGGGGCGAAACCCTTCGATCAATACTTCGGCTTTGGTGATCAGCGTTTTGGCCTGTGCTAGACCCTTGGGATCACGCAGATCAAGGGTAAGTGAACGGCGCGAGCGGTCATAAAGATTGTGTTTTTGCTCCAATCCAAACAGCGGTTTTTGGTTGGGCCGTGCGATGCGCACCACCTCGGCCCCCATGTCTGCCAGCATCATGGCGCAGAAAGGGGCAGGGCCAAGTCCAGCCATTTCTACCACACGTAATCCGCGCAAAGGGCCGTTGCGATCAAGCATTGTCAGTGATCGCTTTCATGGCTGTTAGGAACGCGGCCACCTCACCCACAGTATTATAGTGGCACATCGAAACACGCACAGCGGCGGTGAGACCCAGCGGGTTCAGGATGTTGCCAGAGTAGTGGTCGGCTTTGCGGATATGGGTGCGAATGCCGCTTTGGTTCAGCTGGTCCACGACATCTAGGGCAGGGACGGTATCCAGTGCAAAACACACCAACCCTTCACGCGCGGGATTATCTGCGCCCCCAACGATGGTGACCCCATCAAGGTCCGTTAGGCCTGACAAATTTCCGGTACCAAACAGCATTGCGCCTGTCAGTGATTTCTCATGGGTTTTAATCGCTGCACCTGCCGCCTCGATCCGTGTTCGTTTGTCTGATGCATCAGAAACCTGACCGCCAAGCCAGTCAAAATAATTAACTACATCTGAAAAGGTTGCATAGGCTCCTGTGTCGCGGGTCCCCATTTCCCAGTTTTCGACCGGCCCTCCAATCAACGCTTCGAGCGGCAGTTTTGAAAGGCGATCCGAAGCCCAAGCGACCCCATAGCCATGACGCGAAAATACTTTGTAAGGGGACACAATATATCCATCTATCCTGTACGCATCGATATCGATATGTCCGTGGCTGGCGTGTTGGATGCCGTCAACGATGATGAAACAGTCGGGCGAAACCTTACGGATAGCGGCAGCAATACTGGCCACATCGATCGCCATTCCTGTGACGGGGGAGGTGTGCAGGATCGTGGCAACCTTAACATCAGACGTCATCAATGCGGCGTAAGCATCCGCCATAACCAACCCTGTTGCATCGTCATGTGGCACACTGATGTAGGGTTTGCCCGCCTGCTTCGCCCAGTGTTGCGCGGCACTGCGCGATGCGGGGTGTTCGACGGTTGACCCGATCACGCTGCCACTTTCGGTTCCCATCACGGCGGTGCGGATCAGGCGATAAGTTAATTCTGTTCCGCTTTCGCCCACAAAGAACTGCCCGGTTGGGGCGTTAAAAAACGTAGCCATGTCAGACTTGGCCTGCTTGATAATTGCGACCAAAGCTTCAGCCCCAGCATTTGCCCGCCCTTGATTGTCGGGAATGGCCGCTAATGTGGCCGTGGTGTCTACAACCGAATTCAAGGTTAGCGCTCCGCCAGCATTTTCAAAAAAGATGCGTGGACCTGCGAATGGACAGGCCTCCACATGTGCAAAGCGGGCACGAATTTCTTGAAGGAGAGGGGCGTTAATTTCCGGCATATCATTTTCCTTAACGACGTTTACCGCCATATCGTTCAAGAACCCGAGATAAAGGCAAGTACGATATTTCCCCAAGCGCCTATGACGCACGTAGCGATCGCGGTGGGTTAGCGTGGTTTAAGGGTGGCTTGCAATGTACTGACCGTATTGTCTGCTGCCTCTGATGCACCTTCAAGGTAACCACCAAATCGGTGCGCAGCCTCGGTTCCGCTGAA
>CAJJBH010000070.1 GCA_905182355.1 uncultured Paracoccaceae bacterium
CCCAGCCACGGCAAATTGTGTGATTTTACTACACGGGCTTGCGCGGACTGAGGCATCCTTTGCCTTGATGGAGACCGCGCTTGAAGCCGAAAAGTTTACCGTTGTGCGTCCTGGATATGCATCAACCAAAGCGACAATTTCGGAGCTGGCAGACGATACCCTTCCACAGGCAATCGCCACGTGTCCCGCAGGACCGATCCATTTTGTGACCCATTCGATGGGGGGGATATTGGTTCGCGACTGGCTTAGCCGTAACAAGTTGAAAAACCTAGGCCGTGTTGTAATGCTGGCTCCGCCAAACAAAGGCAGCGAAGTCATTGATATGTTTGCGGGTCTCTACCTGTTTGATCAAATGAATGGACCTGCGGCTTCGCAATTGGGAACGGGGGATCAAAGCCTGCCCTTGGCCCTGCCTGCGGTGGATTACCCCGTGGGTGTGATCGCGGGAAACCAATCCTTAAATGTATATTTCTCGATGCTTTTACCGGGGTCTGATGATGGCAAAGTCTCGGTCCGATCAACTGTCGTAAAAGGCATGATGGACCACATAACGCTATCTGTGACCCACACCTTTATGATGAACAATCCACGTGTGATCACCGAGACACTTATGTTCTTAAGAACGGGTGCCTTTGATCCGTCCACAAGTTGGGCAGATGCGTTGCTTGAACGGCTTGGATGTGAAGGCGGTGACTGCTTGATTGGGAAACGCGCTGTCGAACCTTGATTTGGTCGGGGGCCAAGTCTTAGAGCCATCTGGCTTAACAATACCCGATCTGTGATGGCTGATGGTCTAATTGTGGACGCCAAAATTGGCCGTGCTTTGAACCTGTCGGGATACCGCGTTTTGCCCGGTATCGTTGATGTGCACGGCGATGAACGTGCGTTTGGGCCGCCATGACGACCAGACCCATGATCAACGGACGCAGTGGCGCAAACGTGGTGCCATTATATCGGAATTCCCCGAAACACTCGACGCGGCATTAGCCGCAAAATCGAACGGCAATTGGGTTGCCTTGGGTGCGCCAAATCTGTTCCGTGGTGGGGCGCACAACGGTAACTTAAATGCGTTTGAGTTGGTGATGATGGGGTATTGTGATGCGCTGGCCTTCGCGCAGATATGGTGGTTTTGGACAGTGCGGATCACGTTGCAGCAACCATCAGTGGTGGCCGCGTCAGTGATATGTCTGGTGACATTGCCACGCGGTTCATTTTGGCGACTTAGGTTAAACTACAGCTTATTGACGGGGATTTTTAACGTCATGTTGCCCGCAGCATCTGTTGGAACTTCGCCAGCACGTATATTGACCTGCAAGGATGGGATAATCAGTTTTGGCATCGCCAGCTGTGCGTCGCGTTTTTCGCGCATCTTCACAAATTCTGTACGGGTGGCATTGCCGCCGACGTGGATATTAGCAGTTTTCTGTTCCCCCACAGTGGTTTCCCACGCAATAGAACGCCCATTGGGGCCGTAATCATGACATACAAATAGGCGCAATTCATTGGGAAGGCTAAGAACCCGCGTAATACTGTCATAAAGTTGCCCAGCGTCACCACCCGGAAAATCGGCACGGGCAGATCCGCCATCAGGCATGAACAGTGTATCGCCTGCAAAAGCTGCATCGCCCATCACATGCACCATGCAAGCAGGTGTGTGGCCGGGGGTGTGTATAGCGACGCAATCGAGCTGGCCGACCAAATATGTGTCACCATCCACGAACAGCTTATCAAACTGCGACCCATCACGCTGAAATTCTGTGCCTTCGTTGAACACTTTTCCAAAGGTGTCTTGGACCTCTTGGATATGTTCCCCAATCCCGATTTTCCCACCCAATTCACGCTGAATATAGGGGGCACCTGACAAGTGGTCAGCGTGAACATGGGTTTCGATAATCCATTCTAAAGATAGCTCGCCCGCTTTAATAAAGGCGATGATCTTATCCGCGCTTTCATAGCTAAGGCGACCAGCGGCGTAATCAAACTGCATGACAGCATCGAGAATAGCACAAGACGCGCTGTCGGGGTCCTTCACCACATAGCTTATGGTATTGGATTGATCGTCAAAAAACGCGGTGACTTCGGGATGCTTTTCCAAGGAAATGTTGGGAATGGTCATTGCGAAGTTTCCTGTGCGTTGGGATGTTTAGAAACGATGGCATTGGCCCTACGGCCTGTCAACACGGCACTCTTATTTGATGCGGTTGACGTGACCCATCTTACGCCCGTCTTTAACTTCGGCTTTACCGTATAAATGCAACGCGGTGTTTGGTTCAGCAGACAGTGCTTCAACGCGGTCCATGTCACGCCCGATCAAGTTTTCCATGACGACGTCAGAATGGCGTTTGCCATCACCCAGCGGCCATCCAGCGACAGCCCGTATATGCTGTTCAAACTGATCCACGGCGCAGCCGTTTTGGGTCCAATGGCCTGAATTGTGCACGCGCGGTGCAATCTCGTTTACGATCAAGCCGTCAGTGGTCACAAACAATTCGACGCCCAAAACACCAACGTAATCCAATGCGTTCAGTACCTTTGCTGCGATCAGAATTGCATCTGTCCGCAGGGATGGCGACAATTTGGCAGGAACAGTTGTCGTATGTAAAATACCGTTGCGATGGACGTTCTGACCCGGATCATAACAGGCAACTTCGCCATTCACGCTGCGGGCTGCAATCACCGACACCTCGCGCGTGAAGCTGACAAAACCTTCAAGCACAGCGGGATTGCCTGCCATATCGGCAAAGGCAGTTAAGGCGTCCTCAGCCATCATGATCCGTGCCTGTCCTTTGCCATCATATCCAAAGCGACGGGTTTTCAGAATGGAAGGTGCGCCGATTTCAACTATAGCAGCCTCTAAGGCCGCAGCATCGGGAACGTCAGCAAACGGGGCCACGCGCAGGCCAAAATCTTGCAGAAAATTCTTTTCCGTCAAGCGATCTTGAGAGATCCGCAACGCTTCACGGTTCGGGCGAATGGGGCGTAGGGTTTCAAGCAGATCAAGGGCGGATGTTGGGATGTTTTCGAATTCATAAGTTATGACGTCTACATTGGTCGCGAACGCGCGTAAGGCGTCGACATCTTCATAAGCCGCGGTGGTCACGCAGTGGGCAACTTCGCCAGCAGGTGGGTTTGTACCTGGTTCAAAGATGTGAGTTTTAAATCCCAAACGGCTCGCCGCAACGCTAAGCATTCGGCCCAATTGACCACCGCCCAAAATACCAATCGTTGCTCCAGTGGTTAAAACATCAGTCATCGCTTGGGGCATCCGGAATTGAGGCAGACAAGTCTCTGCGCCATGTGTCTAAACGTGTCGCCAAATCGGCGTCTTGAAGGGCTAAGATGCCAGCGGCCATTAGGGCCGCGTTGGTGGCACCCGCACCACCGATCGCCATCGTTGCCACAGGAAATCCGCGTGGCATCTGTAGAATGGAATAAAGGGAATCAACACCAGACAGTGCATTGGTCTGCACAGGCACGCCCACTACTGGCACGCGGGTCTTGGACGCCATCATGCCGGGCAAATGCGCGGCACCACCTGCGCCTGCGATAATCACCTGCAATCCACGATCAACGGCCGTCTTGCCATACTCCCACAACCGGTCAGGCGTGCGGTGGGCCGAAACAATCTTGGCCTCGTAAGCGATGCCCAATTGATCCAGAATATCAGCAGCTTCACGCATGGTTGGCCAATCGGATTGACTGCCCATGATAATACCGACTTTGATTGGGGTGGAAGATGTTTGATCTGTCATGTCTGTAAGCCCTTGGTGGCGAAGCGGGCACTATAGCCGGATGGTTCTGTTAGGCAATGCAGTGGCGCAGGAACGGCACATAATATTAGGCGAAAATATCAGGCGTCAATCGATCTTCGATGACTGTGATTCTGTCTTTGAGCCACAATTTTTGCTTTTTCAAACGCCGCATGGTCAATTGATCGCTTGTCCCTTTTTCGGTCAGTGCAACAATGGCTTCGTCAAGATCGCGGTGTTCAGAACGAAAAACCTCCAACTCGACACGCAAAACATCGTCGGTTTTCATCGAAATGTCAGACTGGGCGTTCATATTGCTGATTCTTACCTGTGTTTAAGCTTTTGAATATAGGGGGCGCGATGCGTTGCGCATAGGTATTTTAGCAAGGGGCTTGTCGGTTGGTTAATTTCTACCCATATTCAGTATGAGGTTGCCGCATTCGGGACCTTTACGGACTGTCGCTTGACTACATAAGGACGTGTCGCATGACCAAAATGACCCTTGCTTCGCACCCACATATGCTGGGTTTCGAACAACTAGAACGCCTGCTGGAACGCACAGCGAAAACTGGTAACGAAGGCTATCCGCCTTTTAATATTGAACAAACTTCGGATTTTTCATACCGGATCACGCTTGCTGTTGCTGGATTTGCTGACGAGGATTTGGCTATCACCGTCGAAGACCGCCAATTGGTTGTTCGGGGGCGCCATACCGATGAACCCGAAGAACGTGTATTTTTGCATCGTGGAATCGCGTCGCGCCAGTTCCAACGCTCGTTTGTGTTGGCGGATGGAGTTGATGTCGGCGAGGCCATCATGGAAAACGGTTTACTGCACATCGATCTTACACGGTCACAACCTGAAACCGTCGTCCAAACCATCAACATCAAAAAGGGATAGGCCATGCAGACTGAATATGATTTTAACGAAGAATTTGGTGCCACCGCTGATCGCATGGTTTACGTCAAAGCCGTCTTGGTCAGCGATTTGCCCAGCGAAGTGCAAGAACAGATTGATGGCGTAAAACAGCTTTTTGCAGTTCACGATGCGGAAGGCCAACAACTGGCTTTGGTTGCGGACCGCCGGCTTGCGTTCGATCTGGCGCGTGAACACGATTACAGTCCACAAGCCCTGCACTAAAGACGCGACGTGGCGCTGGTTGGCAATTGCGTTTTGGCTGGTGGGCACACCGTCTTTTGGCCAGAACGCGTCTGTTATCTACACGAATAAGACGGCTAACGCGCAAAAAACAGCGATCTAAACGCAGGCAGATAAAGATGTGCGCCAATTATTTGCGACCAACTATGGGCAAAGCATCGATAGCCCCTTGGATTGGATCGGAACCAGCACACCAGATAATCTGAACAATCACCTGATGAAAGCCTTGGATGATCCTGTCCAATGCATCGCAGGCACGAAAGAGTTGTTGCTTGGTCCCAGTTGGATGATCGAGGGCAGCACTGAAGTGTTCGAGTGACTTTATAAGTTCAAAGTTCAGGGTGAAGACGCCACTGATGATCTGGCCCAAAACCTGTTCAATATGCGATCGCCCGTACGAAGAAGCCGTTTGACATTGTCGCAACTTACCAAAACTTGCAGCACCAAAGTTCGGGGGCACATGGCACTGCCCGATTTGCTGCTTATTTGTTGTCGCGAAGCAATGGGCCTGACGCGTTATTTCAGTACTTCAAAGTCTTGGGGCAGGTTAAATATCGCGATGTCGCGTTTGAACAGGTCTTCGGTCTCAGTTTTGCAACATTTGAAGCCCACTTCAAACGGGTGCGGCGAGATGTTGGTGCGGCGACGCAATATTTTGCACAAGAAACTCAACGACCTTTAAAGTGGGCTGAACGTCTTTCTGGGCGCTATAAACCGTGGGCCTGTTGAAAACCAAAGCCTTTTGGTGTGATGATCCAAAACATTAGAATTGGGGAATTAGGCAATGAAATATGATTTCGACTGGATAGATGCATTCACCAATCAAGCCTTTGGCGGGAACGGGTGTGCGGTTGTGCATGGTGGCGCAGAACTAAGCACGCAAACTTGCATGGATTACGTGCGTGAAACGTCATTGGTTGAATGCACATTTACTGGCCCATCTAAGGTTGCGGATATTCGTGTGCGTTATTTCCTCGCTAGCCGTGAAATCCCGTTTGCAGGACATCCCACAATTGCCACTGTCGCTGCGATGCGAAGCCGTGGGTTGATAGGGGATGGACCATTGGTGTTGGAAACTTTGGCGGGTTTGGTGCCGGTCGACGTGAACGGGTCAGATATAAAAATGACCCAAATCGCGCCTGAATTCGGGGCACATGTACCGGCAGATATTGTTGCAGCTGTCGCTGGTTTGACCGCGGATGATATTGCCCATCCCCCGCAAATAGTCTCAACAGGATTGCCGTTTTGTGTAACGGTTTTGAAAACTCGTGATGCTTTAGAGAGGGCCGTGCTAAACTTAGACGCGTTGGCTCGCTATAATGCGCATCTTGGGCAAACGGCCAATGATATAATGGAGCCATTTTGGGTGGTTCATGAAGGTGCCACATCTGAAGGGGATACATTCTCCAGACTGTTATTGGCACCACCCAGCCCATCCGAGGACCCGTTCACGGGGTCCGCAACAGGCGCGATGGCTGCATATTTGTGGCATCACGGTCTAATTGAAACGCCCGAATTTACTGCTGAGCAGGGGCATGGAATGAGCCGTGCAGGGCAGGCGCAGGTAAGAGTTTTGGGGCCACGTGATAATATCACAGGTGTAGATGTATCTGGCGAAGGCTTTGTGCTTATGTCGGGGCAGGTGTATTTGTAATTCAATGCAATTCTAATTGATGTTATCGGTTCTTTACAGTTAAGCGTCGCCAAAAAGGAGATCAGATGCGAGATCCCTATATTGCCGTTTTACCTTATGGGTACAGTTTGGGCCCGCAGGTCGCGCAAATGCCGTTGGCGACGTTGCACTGGCCTTTGGGGGTGCCCGGTGGGCTGGCGGGCATTGTCGCCGATTTGGGACCGCTGGATCATCTTTTGGTTTTCCCAAAGACATCTATGCACCTAAAATGGAACTGGGGGACACGCGCCAAAATATCGCTGTTGGTGGTGGAGCCGCGTGTTATTCATGCGCGTCATT
Source organism: uncultured Paracoccaceae bacterium (assembly GCA_905182355.1). Taxonomy (GTDB): domain Bacteria; phylum Pseudomonadota; class Alphaproteobacteria; order Rhodobacterales; family Rhodobacteraceae; genus Ascidiaceihabitans. The sequence continues at coordinate 6,880 of CAJJBH010000070.1, forward strand.
TGCGGGCCTTGCGCCTTACACACTGCAGGTTTCATCGGGTGTTCACGCATGATGCTGCCACTTTGGCACGGTTGCCAAACGCGCAGTTCTTGCCCGCAGCTGTAACTTGGGTGCCTGATTACGCCACTTTAGATTTTGGCAAGACTGCAGAGGTGTCATTGATCGCGTCGGCGCGACGCGACACGCAAGGTCATCAGTTGCGCCATGACGTGGTGGATGCGCTGCGTGAAGAAGGGTTGGATGTGGATGTGATGGGGCGCGGATATGCACCGTTTGAGCAAAAACACGAAGGCCATGCACCCTACCGGTTTTCTGTGGTTATCGAGAACGTGCGGGCAGATGGGTATTTCACGGAAAAACTGATCGATGCGCTTTTGTGTGAAAGTATTCCGATCTACTGGGGTGCACCAGATGTGGATGCGCATTTTGATGCAGGTGGTCTGATCGCTTGTGAAACGCTTGATGAAATTATGCATGCGGTAAGATCTTCGGACAGCGACCGTTATGACCAAATGCGCCCAGCCTTGATGCGTGCAAAAATAAAAGCAGAGGGCCTGCGCGACTATCAAGTATTGGCTGCTAAAGTGCTGCGGTCAGAGCGATGACCTTAATAGGCGGCTGCTAAGCTACTTATTAAGGTCTTTCTTTAAATCTTATTCAGCGGCGATTAAACCCATGCTTTCCAACTTCAGCAGGACCTGATGCGCACAGTTGTCGACATCAACGTTTTCCGTCTCAACCCGCATTTCTGGGTTCTCTGGAACGTCGTAGGGGTCTGAAATACCTGTGAATTCTTTTATTTTTCCTTCACGCGCCAGCTTATAAAGGCCTTTGCGATCACGGCGTTCACATTCCTCGATCGATGTGGCCACGTGGATTTCAAGGAAGGCACCGAAGTCTTCGATTTCTTCACGCACTGCGCGACGGGTTGTGGCATAGGGCGCGATTGGCGCACAGATTGCGATGCCACCGTTTTTGGTGATCTCGGATGCGACATACCCAATACGGCGAATGTTCAGATCGCGGTGTTCTTTTGAAAAGCCCAATTCGGACGACAGGTTTTTACGCACAATATCACCATCAAGCAGGGTCACCGGACGGCCACCCATTTCCATTAGTTTCACCATCAATGCATTCGCGATGGTGGATTTCCCCGAACCCGAGAACCCAGTGAAGAATACTGTGAACCCTTGCTTAGAGCGCGGTGGCTTGGCCTTGCGCAGCTCCGTAACTACTTCTGGAAAAGAGAACCATTCAGGGATCTCAAGTCCCTCAGCCAGACGGCGGCGCAATTCAGTGCCAGAGATGTTAAGGATGGTGACTTCGTCTTTGTCCTTAATCTCGTCAATTGCTTCGTATTGCGCACGTTCCGCAACCCAAACCATGTGTTTGAAATCGACCATTTCGATGCCCATTTCTTCTTGATGTTCGCGGAACAAGTCCTGCGCATCATAAGCACCATAGAAATCTTCACCCTGCGAGTTGGAACCGGGGCCTGCATGATCCCGACCCACGATAAAGTGTGTGCATCCGTGGTTTTTTCGGATCAACCCATGCCAAACAGCTTCGCGTGGACCAGCCATACGCATCGCCAAGTTCAGCAGGGACATTGACGTCGTCGCCTGTGGGTATTTATCAAGCACAGCTTCGTAGCAGCGCACACGGGTAAAGTGATCGACGTCACCAGGTTTGGTCAGGCCTACAACAGGGTGGATCAACAGGTTTGCTTGGGCCTCGCGTGCGGCGCGGAACGTCAACTCTTGGTGCGCACGGTGCAATGGGTTGCGGGTTTGGAACGCCACAACTTTGCGCCAGCCCATTTTGCGAAAGTATGCACGCAATTCATTTGGGGTGTCGCGCTTTGCGCGGAAATCATAGTGCACAGGCTGCTGGATGCCGACAATCGGACCACCAAGATAAATTTTTCCAGCTTGATTGTGCAAATAGTTCACAGCAGGGTGCGCGTCATCATCTGCGCCAAAGACCTTTTCGGCCTCGTGGGCTTTGTTCGGTTCCCAACGGTCTGTGATTGTCATTGTGCCCAAGATAACGCCTTCTTGGTCACGTAGAGCAATATCTTGTCCAATTTCTAGGGACGCTGCGAAATCCTCGGACACGTCCAAGGTGATCGGGATTGGCCAAAGTTCACCCGTGGTCAGACGCATTTTGTCAACAACACCGTTATAATCGGCTTCGGACAGGAAACCTTTGAGTGGGTTGAAGCCACCATTCATCAACAGTTCAAGGTCACAAATCTGGCGCGGCGAAAGATCGTGGCTGGTTAAGTCAGCGGCTTCGACCTTCAGTTTTTGCGCGGAGTCGTAGGATACAAATAGCTCTGGGATAGGAGCGAGGTTAGTCAACATGGTCATAATAAAAGTCTCGTTGTTGCCTGTGCCAAATTTTTTCGGCAGTTCTGGCCGATGGATAGGCTTTGATTGTGGCAAAAGTCCAGCAATGCGGCAATGTTTTATAAAAAAACGGATAGTAATCGAGAAAACGCTGTTTACACGTTGGCCATGTCCGGTTCAGCCTGCAGAGAGTTTAAATGGACGGGCAGATTTGTGTCCGGATAGATGGCAAGTGCTGATATTGGATCGGCCACACCGCGCAACGCAAGTTTTATCATGTGCTCGGACGAAATGATGATGCCGGCGGCTTCAAGGACAGAAGCAGAGATAAAGGCCTGTACCTGATGTTCCTTTGTTGCCCCCTCAAGTCTGGAGGTTGTGTTGACCGCATCGCCAATCAAGGTGCGTGGTGCTTGATCTTGCGCGCCAATCTCGCCCAAGACAACGTCGCCCAGATGGACGCCAATCCCAATTTTTACTGGGCCTTCGTTTTCTGTTTCCAATGCTTTGTTAAATTCGACCAAGGCAGCCGCGATACTTTCGACAGCTTGCAGGGCGGATTTGGCAGAACTCGCGGCAGTTTTTGTCTCAAACACGGCCAAGAAGCCGTCGCCAAGATACTTGTCAATTGTGCCACCCGCATTTGTGACTGCTGGTACGATCGCGTCAAAGAAACGGTTTAGCAAGAAGACAACATCATAAGGCAACTGCCCTGTTGTACGGGCGGTAAAGCCGCGCATGTCCAAGAACAAGATTGCCAATTCTTTTTCTTCGCCTTGACTGGAATGGGCGCGATGCCTTGCCCCGTCTACTTGAAAGACCCGAAACACAGTTACAGGATGGATTGGACGTATCTGGCAGGCCAGCCGCATATTTGGCGCCGCCCCGACAGCTTTTAGACTATTTGCCTCCGCGTCGCTTGGCAGGTCGATCAAATCCAATCCTTCTTGGACGACAACGCGACATGTCGTGCACCGCCCACGCCCCCCACATAACGCTGTGTGTGAAACGCCGTGTGCACGCGACATTTCTAACAATGTATGGCCTTTTGGTGCATCAATCTGTGGGCCGCCAACATACGTAATGCGTACTGAACTGCGTTTTCGCAAAACCCGTCGCGCCAGATAAATCAGCACAACACCGCCCAGCAATGCAAAGAACCCAATAAGCAACCATTCTGACAATTGGATGAGCCAGATAAACATTTCTCTGTCAGGCCAGTTGAACTTTTGAACCAATTCAGCGCGTTGTGCCTCAAGCGACAGTAGGGCGGCCAATCTGCGGCCTTCGACTAAGAATCCGGCCAATGCGAAGGCAGGCAATAGAACCGCAAAGCCTACTAATATAGGTATCATTCGCTGCCACCATGCGCGGCTGCGCAGCCACATATGCAAACCAAAGCAGCCATGAACCCAAACCAAAATCAGCAGTCCAGATTGTTTGAACGCATCAACATGGCCATAAAGCAGCGCCATGATGTACCCCATGTGGTCATTCACATCATAGACCTGATGGGCGACACGGGTGTGTACGATGTGGGCGATCAGCAGAATTGGGATCGCAAGCCCCATCGTTATTTGGGCCGCTTCGGCCCCCGACATACGAAAGGTGCGCCGCCCTGCCAAATTGCCAATTGCAAGGCCCACATGAACTAATAAAGCCCCATAAATCAGCACGCTACCAAGGAAACTACGGGTGAACCAGATGCGACCAGCTTGGGCTATGTCCATCGTTCCGGCAGAAAACAACCCCAGCCCAATGATCCAAAAATGTGTCAATGCATAGGCAAACAAAACCAATCCGCTGATGATGCGCAAACGTGTTGTCAGTGGGCCGCTCAAAAGACTTGTCATGAATGGTTCCTTAAGGTGGCTGTTGGGAAGGGCACATTGGTGGCCATGGCACCGACATGTTCGTCCTAATAATGGACGTTGAGCCATTTATATTCCAATGGAAAAGAACGATGTGATGAAGATGAGGCCGCTGGCTTGTTCTTAAGTTCATTCCATCGGCACCGATTTCTCGCGCCCTGTCACTTACAGTCCATGTGCGTGGGCAGATATTTTCCCGTCGATCATCCTGCCATGGCCAAGCTGTGTCGGCGATATCAAATCCTAACTGTGATGCGATCTGCGGGTCTGTTGCATCAACAATTCGTTTCGATTGAAGTTGCATCGTGACCATTGTTTGGGGCGCGTCATCGCGCAAATAATAACCCAAAGCAACACCTGCGCCTTGGGCAGTTAAGGAGGCGTAAAGCGCCTTTTGACCACTCCGATGAAAACGACCTTCGGGTGCGCGCGCCGCACTCAAAACTTGTTTGGTTTGCCCAAATAATGCGTCAAACAGAGCCTGAAAAATTGACAAATGTTGTGTTGGTTGCACGCATCCAAATCTATTCGTTTTCAGAAATCCAACGTTCCGCCTCAAGGGCGGCCATGCATCCCATACCAGCGGATGTAACCGCTTGGCGGTATTTGTGATCCGTCAAATCGCCAGCCGCAAACACACCCGGGATCGAGGTTTCGGTGCTGTCAGGTTTGGTGACAACGTAGCCGCCCATATGGGTTTCCAACACATCCTTAACCAATTCATTTGCAGGGGCGTGACCAATGGCAACAAACACGCCTTTGGCAGAGATGTCTGTGATTTCACCTGTTTTGGTATGCTTTACCTTGATGCCTTCAACGCCCAAGGGGGCATCGGTGCCATAGACTTCTTCAAGCTGGTGGAACCAAAGCGTTTCGATCTTTGGGTTTTTTTCCAAACGATCGATCAGGATTTTTTCGGCGCGAAGTTCATCGCGGCGGTGGATCAAAGTTACCTTGGATGCGAATTTTGTTAGGAACAGTGCCTCTTCAACAGCAGTGTTGCCACCGCCGATCACTACGATTTCTTGACCTCGGTAAAAGAAACCATCGCATGTGGCGCAGGCAGAAACGCCAAAGCCTTTGAATTTCTCTTCGGTTGGAAGACCCAGCCATTTTGCACGTGCACCAGTGGCCAGAATAATCGCATCCGCCACGTATTCGGTGCCGCTGTCAGATTGTGCGACAAACGGGCGGTTTGTAAAATCTACCGACGTGATGATGTCGCCAATGATCTCGCAGCCCATCGCTTTGGCGTGGTCTTGCATACGGATCATCAAATCTGGGCCTTGGACTTCGCTGTCGCCTGGCCAATTTTCCACTTCAGTTGTCGTGGTCAACTGTCCACCTGGTTCGATGCCTTGGACCAAAATGGGCTCCAGCATGGCACGGCTGGCGTAGACACCAGCTGTATAGCCTGCTGGGCCTGAGCCGATGATAAGAACCTTAGTTTTGCGCGTCTCGCCCATGTGGACCCCCAATGATAGTCGAATTGATATTAAAATTGTTGGGGCAGTGATAACGCGGCTGCAGCAGGGGAGGAACCCCCGCTTTTACCATAGTTGCGTGACCACAGGTTTTCGATAGATGCAAGAATGTTGCGTTGGTGTGAAGTATTATTGCGCATACTATAGTGACTGTTATAACAACCGCAAATCTGGATAAGGTGAACACCACATGGCAAGCACACGGCTCGATCCTATTGATCGCAAGATTCTAGCAGAATTGCAGGCTGATGGGCGTATGACCAATGTTGAATTGGCACGACGGGTTGGTATTTCAGCGCCGCCCTGTTTGCGCCGTGTCCGCACCCTTGAAGAAAATGGGTATATCAAAGGCTATCATGCTGATGTGGATGCCAAAGAACTTAGGTTCGAGGTTCAGGTATTTGCAAACGTCGGATTGGCTTCGCAGGCTGAAAGCGACTTGAGCAAGTTTGAAGCAAAATGCAAATCTTGGCCGCTGGTTCGTGAATGCCATATGCTGAACGGCGAGGTGGATTTCATCCTCAAATGCGTTGCACCGGATTTGTCGAGCTTCCAAACCTTTCTGACAGGCGAATTACTGACCACGCCAAACGTGGCCAGCGTCAAAACATCGCTTGTTATTCGGTGCGCAAAGGATGACCCAGGCGTCCCATTCGACGTTCTAGAAGAACGCTTGTTGAAAGACGCCTAATTTACGTTTGTGGTTTCGGTTTCTGGTGCACGTGGGTGCGCCAAAGGGCCAAAATCGCGGGCGTGTGAAATATGCGGAAACATCGACAAGAACAGATCGCGCATTGGGTGGCTGACGCTTCGGATCGCAGCTGAACCCGGATGATAAGTTTCCATCTCCATCCCATCTACATTGATCGCTGCTTGGCGATCAAGACAGATATGGAACATGCGCACAGGTGTCGGGGGACAAACTTCGATAACATTAACACCGTCGATAAATTCGCTGGCAAGGGTAAATAACCTTGTCCCGTTGGCTTCACCACGCAGGTGATGTGGCACCTGCAACAAACGCGCAGACGGGCCAACCGTTAAAAAAGATGATGGTCGTGAGGGGCCAAAGGTGTCAGCCATAATGCGGATTAGCGGCATACGGCGTTCTGGATTGGCGGGCACGAAGGTGCTGGATCCGATCCACAATATCTTGGCTGGTTCACCTGTGGAGGTGTTCAATGCCTCACCGGGTTGCAAATCTTCAACAGCGACATCACCCAAAGGCGTCGACATCAATGATCCACGTGTGAAGGCACAAAAGGCGTTGTCGAACAACGGCAGGGCAGGTGCCTGATGTTGTGCGACGTGCATTTTGTCGTCTGCACGTAGTGCCGCAACTTCAAAATTACGTGTCATAGGTACATTCGCGCGTGGTTGTGGCGCACGCATTAACGGGCGCTGGGGTGTTGTTACGGGATGGCGTGATGAAGCCAAGGGAATAGTCATGCGAATTACCTCGTTTTGGTATCGCATCTAAAGCTGGCCCCCACCAGCAACATCAGACGCACAGGATTGATGTGTCTCTATAAGACATTAATCCGTGCTTAAGGGGTGCATTGTCAAATGCTTATGAACACTGATGCGTGATTAGCCACCAATTGACCTGTTTATAAGGGTTTGTTTCCATCAATTTGGGGGAGCTTGCCAAAATTAACTTCAAAACGTTGGCCCGCCCTCGCGAATCGCAAGGACGGACTAAAAACTCGTTACCAACAAAACATGGTAATCTGGGAGGTGTAACGAAAGGCTTAAGCTGCCTTCTTTAAAGGAAGCGGTGCTGCGTTACGTTTGGCGATATAGGCTGCGCGCCGTGCACCACGGGTCCACGGCATGATCGTGTCGTCTTTGGCGGCGGTTTCGCAAATTGACTTAATGAAGCGTGTGTTCGTTTTCATTGATGTTCTCCAGCTCGATTTGATGGATCGGTTTCAATCCGTTGTTGAGAACAATATGGTGGCTGAATGGGGTGACATTTGGGCGATATAATAAAAGTTGTGATAAATCTTCGGCTGATCTGGCGAAGAATGTGTCCAATTTGCCTGAACAATAAAACCATAAAAATATGGGATGTTGCGAGGTTCTGATAGGTCATTCACCCAAGGCGTGAAGTGATTTGGGCAAAGTCGCGACAATTGTTGCCCGATTTCCGCCCAATTTTACAATGTGATCGCTGCAATCAGCCGTCCGTAATCTGCTTCTTTGTGATGAACGCTGCGGCGATAGGAATAGAACCGCGCTGGTTCGCTGTATGTGCAGTGGCGTGTCCATTCACAGTCAGAAATTCCTGTGGCTCGCAGGCACTTCAAACCAAAGGCTGGTAAGTCAAATTGCAAACGGTCCCCTTCACCCCCTGCGAAGAAACGCGCGTTTTCAGGGTCTTTGTCGGTGAAGTTGTCCATAAATTCAGGCCCAACCTCATAAGCACGCTGGCTGATGCACGGACCAATTGCGGCATATATATTTTCGCGTGTGGCCCCCAGCGCAATCATTGCTTCAACCGTTTCGTCCAAAACGCCATCCAATGCACCCTTCCAACCCGCGTGGGCAGCACCAATCACACCAGCCTTGGCATCTGCAAACAACACGGGCTGACAATCGGCAGACAGGACGGACAGGGCAATCCCGGGTGTCGCCGTCACCAACGCATCGGCTTGGGGCCGCAGTGTGCTTGGTTCATTGATGGTGATCACGTCCGCAGAGTGGATTTGATGCGCACCCATCAAATTGGCAGCTGGGACCTTCATGGCCTCAGCAACACGTGCGCGGTTAATCGAAACGACTTCACTTTGATCCGAACTGCCAGCCCCGCAATTCAGGCCGTCAAAAATGCCCGAGGATGCGCCGCCTTTGCGCGTGAAAAAGCCGTGGCGTGTTTCGCCCAAGATGCCGCAGGTCAAAATTTCTAGGGTCATGGTTCCAGTCCAGCAGGCGGGCGTCCATTTTCGGCATAAAGCCCCATTACTTTAAACAGGTTTCCCATTTCGTCAGGGTGCGTCAAGCGTTTGTGTGCCAAAATATGCGCGTCTAATGTGTCTGCTTCCATATTTTGGGCAAGGGTTTGCGCACGTTGGGTGATACCAAGACGTTCAAGAAACACGCCTTGTGGGGTTATGCGGCTGAAGGTGCAGGGTGCGGCAGTTGCCAGGGCTTCGAAATCCACATGGGCGGTTAGGTCGGCCTGACCTGCGCTTGAAAGTGGATCAACGGGGGCGTGATCCTTTAGCGCCTGCAACGTGTTACCCAAACTGCGCCAATCGCCATAGTCGATAATCAACGCCGTACCTCCGCAGTCATTGATGCGCTGCCCTAGGCTGGTGATGATAGCTGTGGCCGATGCACATTCTTCAACCAAATCGCCGTCTTTGGTGTCTTCCAAGCGATGGCCCAATGCAGGCTGCGGCATGTTGGGACCAAGCCCAAAAGTCAAAACACCATCGACAACGCCAACTTGCCGTTCGCGCCAACCATTACCATCACGGACAAATTGGCGGATGGGCAAAGCGTCAAAAAACTCGTTAGCAACGGCGAAGGTGGGTAGGGGGGCAAGGTCGTCGATGCTGTCAATCCATTCAGGCGCGAAGCCCGCCAATGTCAGCGATTGCTGTTCGCACAATTTAGTGGAGGCTTCGATCAAGACGACATTGGCGGCATCGTGAAATCCCGCGATACCTTTGGTGGCGCGTAAAATATCTGCCATGAGTGTCCCGCGCCCTGGGCCTAATTCGACCAGCGAAAACGGGTCTGGCGATCCTTGATCCAGCCATGATTGCGCCAAGGATAGCCCAATCAATTCACCAAACATCTGCGATATCTCGGGGGCGGTTATAAAATCGCCGGATTCCCCAAACGGCTGCTGGGTGGTATAGTACCCAAATTCTGGATGGAGCAGGCAATCTGCCATAAAGTCGGAAATTCGCATTGGCCCATGTGCAGCGATCTGGGCCACGAGTAAGTCGTGCAGGCTCATCCCGCTGTCATGCCACGCCGCGCTTGGCGGATCATGTAGGCACCAATCAGGATCATCGGAATGGACAGGAACTGGCCCATCGTCAGGCCGTATCCACCGATTTCAAACGCAAGGCCCAGTGGATTGCCGTCCGACACAAATTGCGCATCGGGTTGGCGTACAAATTCGACAATAAATCGTGCGATGCCGTAACCTGCGAAAAACGTACCAGCTATAAGGCCGGGTGTTTTGTATGCGTCGCGACGCCATGCCAGCCACAACAGCACAGCACCAAGGATAAGCCCCTCAAGCAATGCTTCGTACAGTTGCGACGGGTGGCGGGCGCACAGGCCAATCACGTCGGGGCAATATTGTGCGGTGTTTGTCGGGAACGCGACACCCCAAGGCAGATCAGTTGGACGCCCCCAAAGTTCTGCGTTGATAAAGTTTGCAAGCCGACCCAGCAATATCCCGGGTGGTACACCAAGGGCCATCACGTCAGCAGCGCTAAGTTTTGGAATTTTGTAGCGTGTTGTGAATATCAACCCTGCGACAATGACCCCCAGAAGACCGCCGTGGAACGCCATGCCGCCTTGCCAGATGAATAGAATTTCATGCGGGTTTTGAAAGTAGTAGGCTGGTTGGTAGAATAGAACATATCCCAAACGACCCCCAAGGATCACCCCAAGGATCATCCACGTCAGCAAGTCTTCGATCTGGGCGGGTGTCATCACGGGCTGTTCGTTCAGCCAAAGCCGGGCGGCCTTGACCGTCATCACCGATATGCGCCAACCGATCAGTATGCCTGCGATATAAGCCAGAGCGTACCATCGCAGCGCAAATTCAAATCCAAATAAGGGGATTGAAAAAATCTCGGGCGAGATATTGGGGAAGGGGATCAATGCGTTCATGTGCGTCTGAATGCCTCTGGGGGTGAAGAGAAGTCAACCTTGCACTGGGGGGGCTGCATGCCCATATAGGCTTCAAGCACTAAGGAGAGACCGTAATGCAAGCCCGTGGCAAGATTTTTGACGATATTTCACAATTGATGACAAATGCGATGGGTGTGGCCCAAGGCGCGAAAGACGAGGCAGATACAGCGCTTAAATCGCTGGTCGATCGTTGGTTGGCGGATCGTGATTTTGTAACACGTGAGGAATTTGACGCTGTGCGTGCAATGGCCCAAAAAGCGCGTGAAGAAAACGAAGCTTTGAAAACACGCTTGGATGCGCTTGAAGCCAAAGCCTGATCCAAGGATGGTGCTAGCGCCCCAATCTAAAAATAAGTGACGAAAGTGATCGCCCCTTTGGCAATGAAGGGGCGTTTTGCATATCTACAACCTATAATGTTTCGCGTGCGGAACCTTATATGGCCCAGATATTGCGTCTTATACCGACTTCTCCACAACTTATTGGACTTATCCCCAAATAAAGGGTTGCCAGAACAGGCTGCCCCCATCACCATATCTAGTAGGGAATGGGTGCAGTAGACCGTTTTCTAGAGCGGTGATCTAATAATTGGGGCATCTACAGCCCCCTACGCTAGACTTTATGAGGTAAGACCATGGCCCTGTCAGAACATATTTTTGAAGATGATATTCATCCGATTGATCTGGTGGAACATCTTGCGCAGCATCACGAGTGGGAATTTGACCGTATTGCTGATGACCAGATTGCAATGTCGGTTGAAGGACAATGGCGCACGTATTCAGTCACCTTGGCATGGGCAGAGTTTGACGAGACGTTGCGCATGGTCTGCACCTTCGAGATGGAGCCGCCCGCAGAGAAATTACCAAAATTTTACGAATTGTTGAACCTGATAAACGATCAATGCTGGGCGGGGTCGTTCACCTATTGGGAAGAAGAGAAACTGATGGTCTATCGCTATGGTTTGGTTTTGGCTGGCGGTCAGGACGCGGGGCCAGATCAGGTTGACACGATGATCGGGGCCGCTGTCACCGCGGCAGAACGCTATTACCCTGCGATGCAACTGCTGATTTGGGGCGATCGTACCCCCAAAGACGCCATTCAAGTTGCCATTGCAGAGGCCTATGGCCGCGCGTAACACTTTGTCCTGAGTGATTTATCAAGGGGCCTATCATGGAAAATAGTCGTATCGCGCAACAAGGTCTTGTTTTGTTGGGCTGTGGTAAAATGGGGTCCGCGATGTTGGCGGGGTGGCTGGATCAAGGGCTACCTGCGACTTCTGTCCATGTGCTTGACCCCTATCCATCCGATTGGCTGAAAGGCACGGGTGTTGCGATCAACGCTGATCTGCCCGATGCGCCCGCGATTGTTCTGGTGGCGGTAAAGCCGCAGATGATGGGGGATGCGTTGCCCCGTTTGCAACAGATGGGTGGCGGATCGACTGTGTTTGTAAGTGTGGCTGCAGGCACAACAATCGCCCACTTCGAAGATGTCTTGGGGGCATCTACCCCGATTGTACGGTGCATGCCCAACACGCCCGCTGCAATTGGCAAAGGTATCACTGCAGTGATCGGCAATGACGCTGTGACAGCGCGTGGTGTTGATGAGGCAGTGCAGCTGTTACAAGCTGTTGGGCAGGTGGTGCGGTTGGAAAACGAAGGTCAGATTGATGCGGTGACAGGTGTCAGTGGATCGGGGCCTGCCTATGTCTTCCACATGATCGAAACGTTGGCTGCAGCGGCCGTGGCGCAGGGGCTACCTGCTGAAATGGCAATGCAACTGGCCAAGGCAACGGTTGCAGGTGCCGGTGCATTGGCCCAAGCCGCGGATGAAACGCCCTCCCAATTGCGTGTGAATGTGACCAGTCCAAACGGGACAACCCAAGCAGGGCTTGAGGTTTTGATGGATGATGCAAATGGGTTGCCACCATTGATGGTTAAAACAGTTGCTGCGGCTGCAGATAGATCAAGAGAGTTGGCCAATGACTGATGAAATAACATTTGACGACTTTATGAAGGTCGATATTCGCGTGGGGAAAATACTGCGGGCTGAGGATTACCCAGAGGCGCGCAAGCCAGCGATCAAGATGTGGATTGATTTCGGACCCGAAATTGGGGAGCGCAAAACCTCTGCCCAAGTGACCGCGCATTACACACCCGAAACGCTTATCGGCAAACAAGTGATAGGTGTCGTAAATTTTCTGCCCCGCCAAATCGGTAAGTTTATGTCGGAGGTTTTGGTTTTGGGGCTCGCGGACGAGGCTGGAAGTATCGTGTTGCTGTCTCCTGATCAGAACGTGCCATTGGGGGAACGGATGTGTTGAAAAAGGTTCTTATTGCACGGCCACTTCCCGAAGGTGTCGTGGCTGAAGCGCGCAAACATTTTTCTGTGGATGTGCGTAAGGACACAAAGCCGATGTCGCAGGACGAAATGCAGTCTGCACTGCGTGATTATGACGGCGTGATGCCAACTTTGGGCGACATGTTCCAGCCTGCGATCTTTGCAGGTGTTGATGAACCTCGTTGTCGTATCCTTGCGAATTTCGGGGTTGGCTATAACCACATTGACGCTGTTGCCGCAAACGCTGCCGGACTGACCATCACAAACACACCAGGTGCCGTCACGGATGCGACCGCCGATATCGCGATGACCTTGATGTTGATGTCCGCACGCCGCGCAGGTGAGGGTGAACGTCTAGTTCGGTCAGGCGCGTGGCAAGGGTGGCATCCAACCCAAATGTTGGGGCTGCACCTAAGCGGTAAGACGGTTGGTATTGTGGGCATGGGGCGTATCGGTAAAGCGATTGCGCAGCGGTGTCATTTTGGGTTTGGGATGAAGGTGGCGTATGTCAGTCGTTCGTCCAAAACATTGCCGTTTGAAGCGCAATCATTCCAAAGCCTGATAGATATGGCTGCAACTGTTGACGTTATCGCGGTTGCAGTTCCAGGTGGGGCACAAACCCATCACCTGATTAACGCGGATGTGTTCATGGCCATGCAACCCCATGCGCATCTGATAAATATTTCACGCGGTGATGTTGTGGATGAGGCCGCGCTGATTACGGCGCTTTCAACAGGTCAAATTGGTGGTGCAGGTCTGGATGTTTACGAATTCGAACCCGTTGTTCCACAAGCGCTTAAAGACTTGGAAAACGTGGTGTTGCTGCCCCATTTGGGGACAGCAGCCTTGGAAGTGCGAAGTGACATGGGGTTGATGGCCGTAGCCAATCTGAAGGCGTTTCTTGTTGACGGATTAGCCCCACCAAACGCAATTTAAGCTGTATCGCCAACCGCAATGCGCCAGTGACGGCGGCACAGAGAAACATAGGTTTCATTGCCGCCGATCTGCACTTGCTCGCCGCCCGTCAGCACGGCACCATTGTCATCTTGGCGCACAACCATCGTGGCGCGTTTTCCGCAATGACAGATGGTGCGGACTTCGCGCATTTCATCGGCTAAAGCGAGAAGCGTGGCAGAGCCGGGGAATAAGTCCCCTTTGAAATCAACACGCAACCCATAGCACATCACAGGAACGTTCAAATCATCCACAGCACGGGCCAATTGCCAGACCTGAACTTTGGACAAGAACTGGGCCTCGTCGATAAAGACGCAAGCGATCTTATTGGTGGTTTGCGCTTTGATCTTCGCGAATAGATCATCATCGAGGCTGAAAGTATCCGCGGGTGATCCGATGCCAATGCGCGACGCGATCTTTCCCTCGCCTGCGCGATTATCGAACTGTGCGGTCAACATGTATGGCAGCATCCCACGTTCACGATAGTTGTGCGCAGCCTGCAACAAAACAGTCGATTTGCCTGCGTTCATGGTGGAGTAGTGAAAGTAAAGTTTGGCCATCCCTCCTGATACGATGCAGACCAAATAGGGGCAAGATCAGCGAAGGGGAATAGTTATATAAGTTGGTAAATCGGGGTCCACCATAACTCGTTAAAAGTCTTGCGGGGCAATGCCCGAGGGATGGTACAAAACAGCACAAGAAACGATAGTGAACCCCTAAGCTTTACATCATCCAAAACTGGCTGAAATAAAAATTCGGATAGGTGATAAGCCCCATCCGAATTCCTAGGTGACATTCTAGAAAACTTGTTAATTCCCAAACACATTGGAATGATCGCAAAATAACGTTTTATTTCGCTTAAAAAAATGGGAAAAGAAATATCAGGTTCCCCGTGTACTTAGCTGGGGGGGCGGTTTGAGGGATGAGGAAATCACGCATGGCCGGATTTGGCAGCTATCTGAAAAAGCACACTGAGACCCTTGTTAAGGATGTCGGGATCGAAACGGCTTGCGAATTGACGGGCAAATCAAAGGCGACCTTGGGTCGTTATTATTCGGATCATGCCGAACACAGTGACCGTTTCATGCCCATTGATGCAGTGATCAATTTGGAAAAAGCTGCTGGATATCCCCATGTGACTGGTGCCTTGGCAGACCTGCAAGGTATCTCATTGTCCCATGACGAACGCCGCGAAAATGCACCTAAGACGAAGGGCGTAAATTCAGATATTATCGCTTTAAGGCAAAGGTTTGCGATGCTTATGTCGGAATATCAGCAGTCAATCGAAGATGGCGTTATCACAGTAAATGAAGCCAAACGTCTGTTGAAAGAAACGTCGCAATTGCAGCAAGTTTTGATCGACATGAAATTGAGTTTGGAAGATGAAAGTGTCTGATGGTGGTCTGCCTGCGTTGAACATTGGAATGTTGCCAAAGGTCGACGTTGCTGCCCTTTGTGGACCCGATGATGATGGTCATCCTCTGCGTATCCTACTTCTTTACGGATCGCTGCGGGCGGAAAGTTATTCGCGAAAAGCAGTGGAAGAATCAGCTCGCATTTTGGAACATCTGGGATGCGAGATACGGGTTTTTAATCCGTCTGGTTTACCATTGGTGGATGATGAGAATTCGAATCATCCAAAAGTCGTAGAGTTGCGCGAACTGGCCATTTGGTCGGAGGGGATGGTTTGGTCCAGCCCTGAACGACACGGTGCGATGACAGGGGTGATGAAAACGCAAATTGATTGGATACCGCTGTCAGGGCAGGGCGGAATTCGTCCGACACAAGGCAAGACATTGGCAGTAATGCAAGTGTCTGGTGGGTCACAGTCGTTTAATGCGGTCAATCAAATGCGGATATTGGGGCGGTGGATGCGGATGATCACGATTCCAAATCAGTCAAGTATCCCAAAGGCTTGGCTAGAGTTTAACAGCGCTGGACATCTGCCTGACGGCCCACTTTATCGCCGTGTTGTTGACGTGATGGAAGAGTTGGTTAAGTTCACATGGCTGGTGCGTGGACGTTCCGAATATCTGGTGGATCGCTACTCGGAACGTGCTGAAACGGCTGATGAAACTCACAAACGGGTTTCCAAAAACAAGTAATCAACCTCGGCGCTGTACGATCACTGACCCAACCGAATATCCAGCGCCGAACGAACAGATCAGACCATAGTCACCATCCGTTAAGTCGTTGGAATATTTGGAAAATGCGATAATCGATCCTGCGGAAGATGTGTTGGCATAGTCTTGTAAGATGTTGGGCTGTTCATCAGCTTCAGGCGTGCGTCCTAGCACCTTTTTGCCGATAAAATCGTTCATGGATTTGTTTGCTTGGTGTAACCAAAGCCGTTTTAAATCAGTGGCTTCGATATCCTCGGCTTCCATGTGTGATCCGATGTGGGCACTGACCATTGGCAGGACTTCTTTGAACACTTTACGACCGTTTTGCATGAACTGCATGTCGCGCCGATCCGCGGTGCCGTCGGGGCGTGAACGGCGCAAGAAACCATTGTTGTTACGGATGTTGTTGGAAAATTCAGTTGCGCAACGTGTTGATTTTATTTCGAAATACGGGCCATTCGCGTTTTCACTGCGTTCGATTAGGGTGGCGGTTGCAACGTCACCGAAGATAAAGTGGCAATCACGATCACGCCATTCTAGATGGGCGGAACAAATTTCCGGATTGACCACTAAGGCACTGGAAATGCTTCCACTTTTTATCATATCAGCTGCAAGTTGCAGGCCGAATGTTGCGGAAGAACAGGCAACATTCATATCAAACGCAAAACCCTTAATGCCAAGCAGTTCCTGAATTTCGATAGCGACAGCTGGATAGGCACGTTCTAAATTCGAGGCGGCGCAGATAACGGCATCTACATCAGCGGCAGTTTTACCCGCAGCCCTTAACGCCTTTTGCGCAGCATCCAGCGCCATTTCAGCCATCAAAGACGGTTCATCATCACTGCGCTGACGCATCTGTGGGTACATGATATCGGGGTTTAATATTCCTTCTTTATCAATAACATAACGGCTATTGATACCTGAAGCTTTGAATATGAATTCCTCGGATGAATGAGATTTTGCCTCGATTTTGCCCGCGTCGATCTGCGCGGCATTTTCCAAGTTGAATTTGTCGGCGTAGGCATTAAATGCGACAACCAGCTCGGCGTTGCTGATGGAATTTTCGGGTGTAAAAACCCCTGTGCCGGTGATTGCTGGTTTGTACATTTGATGACCTCCCACGGTTAATTGATTTGGTCGGAAAAGAGAGAGGAGGTCAACAGAGTACGGTAAGTTAACCAGTGATTTCGGGGTGAAAAAACCGTCTGTGTTGCCGCCTAATTGTACATTTTAACACTTAATCTGTACAAACCCACTATGCTAGACGCGTCGATATTTATCGACCAATCGCATTTTTGTACAAAACGGGTATAAGATACGTACATTTTTTGGACTGCGCAGCGCAAACCCCGTCTTATTGGTTAAGCGCTGCGGATTCATTGTGCGGACCGCGTTACCCCTGAAGTGATTTCACCACCAAATCACCCTCGGCTTGCGCCTTGATCGCCAATGCTGCAGCGTGGCTGCCTGCGGCCGTCGTATAGTAGGGGATCTTGTCATACAGCGCGATGGAGCGGATCGATTTTGAATCCTCAACAGCTTGTGCGCCTTCCGTTGTGTTCATCACCAGATGGATTTTCTCGTCTTTCATCATGTCGGTGATATCGGGGCGCCCCTCGTAAACCTTGTTGACGGTGCCGCAGGGGATATCGTTTTCGACCAACCAAACGGCAGTGCCTTGGGTGCCAACGAAGGTGAAACCAAGGGTGGTTAGGACCTGTGCGGCCTCCAGCATGTTGGCAGTTTTGTCTGCATCTTTGATTGAAATAAACACGCAGCCTTCTGACGGTAGAATGACGCCAGCACCCATTTGTGCCTTCAGGAAGGCGCGGGGGAAGTCGCGATCCCAGCCCATAACTTCACCTGTTGAGCGCATTTCTGGCCCAAGAATTGTGTCGACACCGGGGAAACGGGCGAAGGGCAATACGGCCTCTTTCACCGAGAACCAAGGCATGTCTGGGTTGGCGAGTGTCATTGGATCACCAAGTGGCAGTACGTCGTCGTAGTCCGCATTCGTGTCGTAGGGTGCGCGCAATGGGAAGTTTGACAATGGCTCGCCCGCCATGACCCGTGCGGCGATGGAGGCGATTGCGCTGTCGGTTGCTTTGGCAACAAACGGCACCGTGCGTGAAGCACGTGGATTGACCTCGATCAAATAGATTTCTTCGACGCCTTGATCGTTAGGTTTGATCGCGAACTGGATGTTCATCAGGCCGACAACTTTTAGACCGTGCGCGAGGGCTTTGGTCTGGACCTTGATTTCTTCGATAATTTCTTTGGAAAGCGAGTAGGGCGGTAGGGAACATGCGCTGTCACCGGAGTGAACACCCGCTTCTTCAATGTGCTGCATGATGCCTGCAACGTGTACGTCGGTGCCATCACAAATCGCGTCGACGTCCAGTTCAACGGCGCCAGACAAATAGTGGTCTAGCAGAACGGGGCTGTCGCCTGAAACCACGACGGCCTCAGAGATATAGCGTTCAAGCTGTGCCTGATCGCGCACGATTTCCATAGCCCGTCCACCAAGGACATAAGAGGGTCGGATGACCAGCGGGAAGCCGATGTCGCCAGCGATTGCGAGGGCTTCTTCGTCAGAATGTGCAAGCCCGTTATGGGGCTGTTTCAGGCCAAGATCTTGGACCAATGCTTGGAACCGTTCGCGGTCTTCGGCCAGATCAATTGCGTCTGGTGTGGTACCAAGGATCGGGATGCCTTCATCCTCAAGCGCTTGCGCGATTTTGAGGGGGGTTTGACCGCCAAACTGGACGATAACGCCGTGCAGCGTCCCATTTTCTTGTTCCTTGGTCAGAATTTCCATGACGTGTTCAAACGTTACAGGTTCAAAATACAGACGGTCCGATGTGTCGTAATCCGTTGAAACTGTTTCGGGATTACAGTTGATCATGATCGTTTCATACCCCGCGTCCGTCAGCGCAAAGCAGGCGTGGCAGCAGCAGTAATCAAATTCGATACCTTGGCCGATGCGGTTTGGACCACCACCCAAGATAACGACTTTTTTGCGATCCGAGGGGCGCGCCTCACATTCTACTTCGCCCATCATTGGGGCCTCGTAGGTGGAATACATATAGGGTGTTTGTGCCTCAAATTCGGCGGCGCAGGTGTCGATCCGTTTGAAGCAGGCGACAACGCCGACAGCGCGGCGGGCTTTGCGTACGGCGGCTTCTTTTTGGCCCGATAGGTTGCCAAGACGAGCGTCGGTAAAGCCCATCATTTTGAGGGCGCGTAGCCCATGTTCTGTTGTAGGCAGGCCGTCTGCGCGCACTTCATCTTCGGCTTCGACGATCTCGCGGATACGTGCAAGGAACCAAGGGTCAAACATGGTGACGTTATAGATTTCGTCGTCTGTCAGGCCGTGACGCATGGCTTGGGCTATGGTGCGCATGCGGTCTGGAGTGGTCTTGGAAATTGCTTTGATCACGGCGGCTTTGTCTGGTGCGCCTGGAATGTCGACTTCGTCGAAACCGGTCAGGCCGGATTCCATGCTTGCCAGCGCTTTTTGCAGGCTTTCGTGGATGGTACGGCCGATGGCCATCGTTTCGCCGACCGACTTCATGGCCGTGGTCAGGTAGGGTTCTGAGCCCGGGAATTTCTCAAACGCGAATTTTGGAATTTTGGTGACGACATAGTCGATTGTTGGCTCGAACGACGCTGGCGTCACTTTGGTGATGTCGTTGTCCAACTCGTCCAACGTGTAGCCCACAGCCAGTTTCGCGGCGATCTTGGCAATCGGGAAACCAGTGGCTTTGGACGCTAGGGCAGAGGACCGTGACACGCGTGGGTTCATTTCGATCACAACCATTCGGCCATCCGCTGGGTTGATCGCCCATTGTACGTTTGACCCGCCAGTTTCGACGCCGATTTCGCGCAGCACGGCAATCGATTGATTGCGCATGATTTGGTATTCTTTGTCGGTCAGTGTGAGCGCTGGGGCCACAGTGATGGAATCACCAGTGTGCACGCCCATCGGGTCAATATTTTCGATCGCACAGACAATGATGGCGTTGTCAGCGGAGTCGCGCACCACTTCCATTTCGAATTCTTTCCAGCCGATCAGGGACTCGTCCACAAGGATTTGGCCCACAGGGGAAGCGTCCATGCCAGTGCGGCAGAAATGTTCGTAATCGTCGCGGTTATAAGCGATGCCACCGCCTGTGCCACCCATGGTAAATGCGGGGCGGATGATCGCGGGCAAGCCGACGTAATCAAGGGATTCAATTGCCAAGGCAACACCTGCTGAAAGGTCTTTTTTGCCGTCAGCGCCTTTGGGTGCTGTGACGATTGTGGCTTTTGGGTTTTCGATACCAAGGCGGTCCATTGCTTCGCGAAACAGCTGACGATCTTCTGCCATTTCAATGGCTTCGCGTTTGGCACCAATCATTTCGACGTTGTATTTGGCAAGTACACCCATTTCCTCAAGCGCAAGCGAGGTGTTCAAGCCTGTCTGTCCACCCATCGTTGGCAGCAACGCGTCGGGGCGTTCTTTTTCGATAATTTTGGCAACAACTTCGGGGGTGATAGGTTCGATATATGTGGCGTCTGCCAACCCTGGGTCCGTCATGATTGTGGCGGGGTTGGAGTTGACAAGAATGATGCGATAGCCTTCTTCACGCAGGGCCTTACAAGCCTGTGCGCCAGAGTAGTCAAATTCGCAGGCCTGTCCGATGACAATAGGCCCTGCACCAATGATCATGATCGACTTGATGTCGGTTCTCTTTGGCATGGCGGCAGCCCCTTATGTGTACGGTTCATTACGGCTTATCCTAGTGGCCGCAAATTGTCGTGGGTTATAGGCATGGGGGCCACAGGTGCAAGGGTTGATGCGTAATATTGGCGTAAATTTTGGTGTTTTTGGCTGGGGTGCAGTGCTGGGGCGCGGCCCCCGCTCAAGAGCGCTCCCCCGGGATATTTATTGACCAAAAGAAAATGGGGGACATTGATGTTTGTGTTGGCTGTGGATTTAAGAAACCGCGTCTAGATATGTGCGCACTGCGGCCTCAAATGCGCGGGGGCGTTCGGCGTGTAGCCAATGCCCCGCTTCGGGAATTTTAGCGAAACGTGCGTTCGGGAACAAAGGTTTGATTGTGAGGCGATGTGCGCGGGTGACGTAATCGGAATTGCCCCCCGATAAGAACAGGTTTGGGCCTTCATAGATGCCCGATGACGTCGGAAAGGACAGGGTTTTGTCCATATCTGCGGCAAGCGCGTCAAAGTTCAGTTTCCAGCGTTTGTTTGTCACATCAAGCGATTGGGTGAAAAAGGATTGCAATGCGCTGTCCACGCCAAGATCGGCAAGTTGTACGCTGGCTTCGGAACGTCTGGTCACCACGCTTAAATCAACGGCTTTCATCGCGTCGATAAAATGGATTTGCGTGTGGCTATAAGGAACGGGTGCGATGTCCCCAACAATCAAACTGCGCACCAAGGTGGGCTTTTGAAGCGCTAATACCATTGCAGCTTTGCCACCCATCGAGTGTCCAAGCACGTCTACAGGGCCGCCTATGTGGTCGATCACTTCTGCCAGATCATCCGCCATTTCGGGGTAACTGTTGGTGTCAAAGCGTGGGCTGTCGCCGTGATTGCGCATATCAACGGCAACCACACGCCGCGTGTCACTAAGCCGTTTTGCGATGACACCCCAATTTTTGGCAGAGCCATACAGCCCATGGGCAATCAGAAGGGGGGGGCCTTCACCGAATTCATTGTAATTTAACATGGCTTTGATTTAACGGCTTTGGGCTTGGTGTGCCAGTTTCAATTGGGCCGGTGTTTTACGGACATGCGCCCATTGCTGCTGCTGTGTCCGCGTTCTAGTGTGGTCGTCATGGATATTCACACTGACATCACCGCAAAAGCTGAACAGCTTCGCCTTGCGTTACGGGCTAAGCTGGGGGTGCATGGACGTGATTTTGAGGTGGCGGTGAAACGTACTGGTCGCTTGTTGCCTGCACGATTGCGTAAGCAGGCGGCTATTATTGTTAAGGCGCAGGGTTTGGGTGGTCATCCAAAGTTGATGCGTCAGATCGATATGGCCGCGATCAACAAAGCGCACTTTGAGATTTCTGCGTTCCTGGACACGATTGACCCCAACGACCGCCGCCGTACCCGTATATTGCGGATGGTTGGGGGAATCGTGTTCAATATGATCCTAGTTGTGGTGTTTTTTGTTATCTGGCTGGCATGGTCTGGCACCCTTTAGGTTTGTTTGTCGGCCACGCCCAATCCCATTTGCATCAGTGTTTTGCGCACGGGACCCATACTGTACAGCGCGTTCAGACCCATTGCCCGCATGTCGCGCATTGCGGGGCTAGAGGCTTGACTGGCGCGGTTCAACAGGTCGATACCGCGCACCCTAAGTTTGATGTCACTCATCCGAGCCTTGTCATAAGCCATCAGCATTTCAGCGTCCCCTAAACCTTCGGGGCGTGCCACTGCTAATTCCAAAAGAGCGGCCATGTCGCGCAGGCTCATGTTCAGCCCCTGTGCCCCGATTGGCGGCACGACATGGGCGGCTTCGGCAATGAGGGCGACGCGCTGCGCACTTAAGGCGGATGCGGTTTGGCTGATGATTGGCCAGATGCTGCGTTTAGAGGCAAGTGTCAGCGGGCCAAAGTGGTGGCAGGACCGGACAGACATTTCATCGTTAAACGCGTTGATATCCATATCAAGCCGCGCTTTGGATTTTGGCCCTTCGTCCATCCACACCACAGCAGAACACGGCATCCCATCAAAATCGGGCAAAGGTACCAGTGTGAATGGCCCGCCAGTGCGATGAATTTCAGTTGAAACATTGTTGTGTCGGATCGGGTGGGTCACGGCAAAGGCCAGCGCTTTTTGTCCGTAGCGTTTGGTGGTGACGGTGATCCCTGCGGCGCGGCGCATTGGGGAATTGCGCCCATCGGCGGCGATGACCAGTTTGGTTTGGATTTTGCTGCCATCGCTTAAGGTCACTTTGGCCATTTTGCTGCGGGTGAACAAGGCCGTGGTGCCAATGCCGGCGCGAAAGTCTACGTTTGGAAGCGCCTCTAACCGCGCCAGCATTTCGCGGCGCAGAACGTAGTTGGGGAAGTTCCACCCAAAAGGCAGATCGGAAATGTCAGAAGCGTCGAAATCTTTGACAATGCGGGCTTCGGGTTCAGTTCCACCGGCGTCCACAATCCGCATCACTTGCAAAGGGGCGGCGTGGGGCGCGAGGTGGTTCCAGATGCCTGCTGCCTTAAGCATAGCGCGGGCAGGCTGCAACATTGCGGTTGATCGCATATCTGCGCCATCCGCCTCGCGGCTTGTCACAGGAGGTGTGGGATCAACGCAGATCACGTCAAAGCCCGCCGTGCCAAAGGCTGCAGCTGCGGACAAGCCAGCGATCCCGCCGCCGGAAATTAGAATATCACAGGTCTGGATAGTCATGTTTGCGCCTCCGTTACCTAATATCTAGGGCGCTGTAAGTAATTTGACCAAGCGGCATCTTGTCTAAGTGCTGATTTGGTGCAGAAAAGCCGTCAGGTCATAGGTGTGAAAATGCACGTAATCGTGGCCGATAGGTTCGGGGGCGACATGCACAGTGCGCAGACCCATCGCGTGAGGCACTTCAAGATTGCGCACTTCATCCTCAAACATGGCTGCGTTTTTGTGGGTTAGCCCGTCTTGGCCAAACACACGATCAAAGGCACCACGTTCAGGTTTGGGCAGGTAATCGGCATGTTCGATCCCGTAGATCGCATCGAACAACCCATCAAGTCCGCGTGCCGCTAGCACCTGTTCAGCGTAGGGTTTGGTGCCGTTGGTGTAGACGATGCTGCGGCCGGGTAGGTTTTTGATTAAGCTGGCCAAATCAGGGTCAGGTTGCAGCGCCTCAAACGAAATATCGTGCACTGCGGTCAAAAATGGATCGGGTTCAATGCCATGTTCCCGCATCAGGCCTGCAAGCGTTGTGCCGTGGACTTCCCAGTAATGTTTGCGCAAATGATTTGCTTCGGTGTCATCAATACCAAGGGTATCCACCATATAGCTGCGCATCTTCATCTCAATCTGATCGAAAAGTCGCATTTCGGGCGGGTACAATGTGTTGTCGAGGTCAAAGACCCATTCGTTAACATGTGAAAAAGCGTTTTGAGGCATAGCCCAGCAGTAACAGGCATTTGGCAGGGTGCAAGGCTTGCGTAGGGCGTGTTGATCGCTAAGCTATGTCAACTTTATGTTATTGGAAGTTTCACAATGAGATCACCCAACACGGACGCCTATTCAATGATCCTTGAGGCCATTGATGTAGGTACATTTCGCCCAGGAGACCGCTTGGTCGAAAGCGATTTGGCGGAACGGTTTGGTGTGTCACGCACCCCAATTCGCGAGGCATTACAACGGCTTGAAACGCAGTCCTTGTTGGCCCGTGATGGACGCAGTTTAATTGTGGCCTCGCTGGATCACAACCAGATGTCGGAATTATATATTGTGCGCAGTGAGTTAGAGGGTTTGGCCGCGTCCCAAGCTGCGCGTCATGCCACGGATGAAGAGGTGCGTATCCTGCGGGAGATGGTGGAAAACGACAACGCCTTGATGAACGATCCAACGGCATTGGTCCGCGCAAACCGCCGGTTTCACATGCAAATCCATCTTGCCTCGCACAATCGCTATCTGGTTCAACAATTGGATTTGGTCCACCGCACGATGGCCTTGATGGCAGATACGTCACTGTCGGCAGAGGGGCGTGGTGAAATTGCACAGGCAGAACATGATGCGATTGTCACCGCGATTGAAAACAATGATGGTGCGGCAGCAGGCAAAGCACTGCGGGATCATATTTCAGTGGCGTTTATGACGCGCCTAAAGCAAGACGCTGCGCGGCGGCAGGACGACAGTTAACTTGATGGTGTCACGGCCCATCTCGTTGGGGTAACAGGACATCAACAACGGGCTGATCCTGCGCCTGTGATTTAGAAAGCCCACACATCCTATGTCTGATCCGCGCATGAAAATGGTTCTGGTGACACCTGAAATTCCATATAACACCGGTGCAATTGGGCGCACGTGTGTGGCGCTGAATCTTGAGTTGATCCTTATTAAACCCTACGGATTCTCCCTTGACGAAAAATCTGTGCGCCGCGCGGGAACGGACTACTGGAAGCATGTCGATCTGTGTGAGTATGACGATTGGGAAGGGTTTTTGGCGGATCGAAAGCCATCACGCGAAAGCCTATGCTTTTTTGAAGAACATGGCGCGCAGACAATCTACGATCCTGAATACCAGCTTGATGGTTATTTGGTCTTTGGGTGTGAATCCAAAGGTTTGCCAAGAACGATATTAGACGGGATGGAAGACCGCACATTCAGCCTGCCGATGTTGGATACACGTGTGCGGTCCCTAAATTTGGCAAACGTGGCCACTGCTGTGATTTATCAAGCAATGCGTCCGCAACTGGGCGGTTAAGTGGCGCGATATAACGGAAGCTGTTATTCCTTTTTCGTCACGCCGTGTTCGGTTTTGTCCCAATAGAACGGTGTTACGATCATCTCGTATATAGCTTTGTAAGCGGCGAGCGCCCCAAGTGTGAAATACAGGGGGGTTGTCAGGACCCACTTCATCAGGTGGCGGTGATGCTTTGATGAGACGGCGACCATTGCCATCGTGATGTTCAAAAATTCGGATGTGAAAAACAGCACGATCATCGCGGTTGTTGCCGTTTCGCCAAGGACTGTGTGAACAGGATGGGTAATGCCAAACAATGTGATCCAGAATGACCACAGTACAGGGGCCAAGGCGAATTGGGAAAAGGTTGCAAGAAAGATCATTTGCAGCCCCATGAACCGCAAAAACCCAAGATCGCGGATCAACTGGATAGGGTCTTTCATGTGCACAATATAGGTGATCATGAATCCCTTAAGCCAGCGGGATCGTTGACGCACCCAGCGCCACGGGCGGCAATTTGCTTCTTCATATGTCACGGTTGGGATCAGTTCTGTGACATAGCCGTGGCGGGCCAAGCGGACACCTAAGTCGGCGTCTTCTGTCACGTTGTGGGCGTCCCAGCGGCCTAGTTCTTCAAGGGGCCCACGTTTGAAAAACAGTGTTGTCCCCCCGAGTGGCAGCACCAATCCCAGCTTTGCAATTCCGGGTAAAACCAACCGCCACCACGTTGCGTATTCAATTGTAAAACAATGGGAAATCCAATTTTCGCGCGGATTATAATAGTCCAAAATGCCTTGCAAACACACAACATTTTTGGGTGCCTCGTTGAAACGCGTCACGACCTTTTCGATCTGGTCTGGTTCTGGGGCATCTTCTGCGTCCCACACGCCGATGATTGATCCACGGCAGAAATCTAGCGCATAGTTTAGGGCGCGTGGTTTAGTGGTCATGCCGTCTGCGTCAGGCACTTCGATCACTGTAATCCAACTGGGCAGATCGGTCCGTGCAAGTGTAGCGCGTGTAATCTTGTCCGTGACTTCAAGCACCAGAACAATGTCGAGCAGAGATTTTGGATAGGTCAGCTTTTCCAATCGTTTGATCAGGGCACCTGCGATTTCTTGTTCGTGCAGCAGTGGGACCATGACCGACACACGTGGCAATCGGAATTGAGTGGTTTGCGGGGACAGCTGTGTTGAGGTCTTAGGGGGTTTGGACAGGATTTGGAGGGTAAAACCCGCCCCTTTAATTCCGACAGTCAGCAAAAGGGTAAGCGCTGCCCAAAGTGCCGCGAGGGTCAATGCCCAATGGGGGAACATTAGGATGCCAATCATGGCGCATCCCATTAAACTAATCGTCCGTTTTGATTTCAGAATGTTGGATTTCCCCCAACTGCGACAGCTTTCACGACTGGGAACTTGGGTGATCGCCTTTTGCGCCAACTGATAGCCGTAAAGGCGGGTGATTTGATCGCGGATGTGGTTGGGGTCGGCAATGACGGGCAACATGCTAAGCTGTGTTTTGCCCATTGAAGTTCGCAGGTGTTCAAACTGGGATGGGTGGCTTGTGGCGACCAGCAAAGTGTTTCCTAGCCAAAGCCAAGGCGCAACTGCGTATTGCAAGCAAACACTGGCAGGCAGGGCCTGCGCCATTTTTAAGCGGGGGATATCCCGTTTTAAATCAATGCGCTGCGCATTGGATTGAACCGCTAAGGTATCAAGTAGGGTCTTGGTGTCGATTAACCCCCCTGCGATCAGTATTTCCCCCAATCGTGCATCGACTTTTGATTGCAAGTCCAGCGCATGTACCAGATCGCTGGCGCTGATATGTCCATCCTCAACCAACTGTCGCCCCAACAGGCGGGGCGGATTTAGCCCCGCGATGCTTTGCGGATTAGAAAGTAATAGACGTGGATCGCTCACTGGACACCTATGGATAGGGCGCAAGGGGATTTCCCAACACGCCACATCTGTCCTGAACGCTCCGAGTTAACGGAGCGTTCAGACTCAAAGGTTTTCGTAATTTTTAGACGGGTTTTAGGCTGTGCGGTCAGCCATGGCCGCAGCAAAGCGTTCAAACAGGTAAAAGCTGTCTTGTGGTCCCGGGCTGGCCTCGGGGTGGTGTTGTACCGAATAAACCGGACGCCCTTCCATGCGGATACCACAGTTGGATCCGTCAAACAGAGAGGTGTGCGTTTCAATGATGCCTTCAGGTAGCGTTTGTGCATCCACCGCAAAGCCGTGGTTCATTGAGGTGATTTCGACCTTACCCGTGTCGTGATCTTTGACAGGGTGGTTGGCACCGTGGTGGCCGTGATTCATTTTAATGGTCTGTGCACCAAGCGCCAACGCCAGCATTTGGTGGCCCAAGCAGATGCCAAAGACGGGTAGGTCGGTTTGATCCAACACACCTTTGATCATTGGCACGGCGTATGCACCAGTTGCCGCAGGATCACCGGGGCCATTGGACAAGAATACGCCGTCAGGATTGTGGGACAAAACGTCTTCGGTGGTGGCTGTTGCAGGTAGGACGGTTACGTCACAGCCGACAGATGCTAAGCAACGCAAGATGTTGCGCTTTGCACCGTAATCGATGGCGACCACTTTGTATTTCGGGTCTTCAAGGCGGGTGTAGCCATCAGGCCATGCCCACCGCATTTCGCCCCAACGATAAGATTGGGCGCAAGTCACTTCTTTGGCAAGGTCCATACCTTCAAGCCCTTCAAAGCCACGGGCAGCTGCAACCAGCGCTTCGATATCGAAGTTGCCTTCGGGATCATGTGACAATGCAACATGTGGTGCGCCCGCATGGCGTATCGCGCGGGTCAGGCGGCGGGTATCGATGCCACCGATTGCTATACGCCCACGTGTGGCCAACCATTCGCCCAAAGGACCAGCGCTGCGCCAGTTGGACGGCGTTGTCGGGTTCCATTTGACCACCATGCCTGCAGCAACGGGTTTTCCTGCTTCGTCATCTTCGGGTGTGACGCCAGTGTTGCCGATGTGGGGGAAGGTGAATGTGACGACCTGACCTGCATATGAGGGGTCTGTCATAATTTCCTGATAGCCAGTCATTGCGGTGTTAAAGCAAAGCTCGGCAACTGTTTGGCCCGTGGCCCCAAAGCCCGCGCCGTAGAACAACGTCCCATCTGCCAAAGCTAAACAAGCGGTTGGGCGGGTAGGTGCGTGCATGGTCATGGGCAGGCCTATATGTTGGAATGGGGGCAAACTTGGCGGAAACTAATGCGAGGGGGCGGTAGGGTCAAGGGTGAATATATTTGTTTTATCTTTTAAAAACAGCACCTTAAGTTTGGCGCGTTTGGTTGCAAGGTGGGTTAGGTTTCGTTAAGGTCACAACCTCAGAATTAGCTCATGGGGATGAAGCTCAAAAATGGACTTACGAACGCAAATTATGGCGGCCTTGAAGCAAGCCATGAAAGACAAGGCAGTAAGCCGTCTCTCTACGTTACGCCTGATCAGTGCTGCGATCAAAGACAAAGACATAGATGCCCGCGCCGCTGGTGTTGATGAAGGGGTGGGAGAATCAGAGGTTTTGGCCATCTTGGGTAAAATGTCCAAGCAACGTATGGAAAGTGCGCGCGCTTATGAAGAAGGGAACCGTCTGGATTTGGCGGAACGTGAGCGCGAAGAGATCACCGTGATCGAAGAATTCCTGCCACGTCAGTTAAGTGCAGCGGAAAGCGCCGCAGCTGTTGATGCGGCTGTGGCCGAAGTGGGCGCTGACAGCATACGCGACATGGGCAAAGTCATGGGCATCCTGAAGGGCAAATACACCGGCCAGATGGATTTTGGCGCGGTTGGGCCAATGGTCAAAGATCGGCTGTGTTCTTGATGTAGCTCAGGTGCGCGGGAACGCGCACCTGACTTGAGGCGCTGCCTCAAACTTCGAAGTTTATTTAGCAAGATGAAGAAGGTGGGCGTTTAGCCTGCCTTTTTTAATGCGCGTTGTAAGTCGTTATAAAGTCCGATGCGTTCGTCTTCGCTGAGGAACGCGCCGATTTCGACCTCCCGTCCCATGCCTTTAAGGGTCACGTAGTGGGGCACCGGACCGCTGTCCTCGTGTTTGGTGACTTGGGTCCAATAGCGGTTGCACTCCCATATCTGGGTGTCGCCGTTTGGGTTGGTACGGGTCAGTTCGGCTGAGTCGTCGGTTAGGGTGAAAACTTCAAGGATTTGACGCTGTTTATGATTGCGCTGCAGGGCGAAATACATGCCCCAGACGGCAATCAGCAGGAAGGGGAGTAATGTCCACAGAAGGGGTGTGCCAAGCAGTGCAAATGCGGGGATCAATATCAGTGTGAAGGTGGAGAGGACAAAGGCGGCCATGCCACGTGCGGGCAGGCTTTCATGCGGTTTGAGCTGCATGATTTGGGTTGGGTCGTTTGGTTGGGTTGTCCATTGGTAGGGCATGTGGGGGCCGTGGGTTTGGGTGTGGTGTTTTATTTATAGCAGTCGGGTGGCACGATTGGGATGCGACACAATTGTTCAGGCGATGGAGGCTATGCGGGACTTTCCGGACCTTCACTTTCTATGCCTAAATGACTGCTTCGGTGAAACGGTCGATTTTGGGAGGCAACATATCAGCCATTATCGGAGTTTTGATCGCATTTCTGGCCGTCAGCCCCAATTTTCAGG
>CAJJBH010000071.1 GCA_905182355.1 uncultured Paracoccaceae bacterium
CCGGGGTAGACCGTACTTTCCAAGATCACCAAGTCGCCATCATTCAGGTGTGGGGCGATGGTTGCGCAGGCACCCAAAACGGGTCCTAGATCGGGCTTTTTGGCGTCCGTAATGGGTGTGGGGACCGTGATGATATAAGTTGTACACGCCACTAGATCAGCTGCGTCAGTAGTGAAAGTGGCCTTTGAACTGGAAACCGAGCTGTCTGCCACCTCACCGTTTGGATCGCGGCCAGTATGTAAGGTTGCGATCAGCTTTGGGTCAGTGTCCAACCCGACAACGTCAAAATTTGCCCGCGCCAACGCCAACGCCAAAGGCAGCCCGACATATCCAAGACCTAGAATCGCAATTGGGCCTGTTGGCGCGTGGTGAGACATCAAAGATTCCTTCATAGCTGTGCAGACAAACCTACGTAATAATCGTTGGCCTTGCTATGTCATAAATTGGAGCTTCATGTAAAACAACGCCTGCACGCGGCACTGTGATTTGTAATACAGTCTTGTACTGCGTCGAAACGCAAAGTGGTGCTGGCTTCTTAGGTGACGCCAGTTAGGGCAATTCTACCCCTATACAAAGGGGTTCAAAGGGCTTAGACGCGCGGTTTGCGGCCATATTGACCGCGCAATCACCAGAAGAGATGACCGCCCGTGAAACAAGCTCTAGCCGACGCGCTATCCAAACGTGGATACGAAACCCTAACACCTGTTCAAACCGCCTGTATGGACCCCAAGCTGGGCGAGTCCGATTTGCTGGTTTCCGCCCAAACCGGGTCGGGCAAAACTGTTGGGTTTGGCCTCGCGCTGGGCGACACGCTTTTGGGTGATGCAGAAGCATTCGATCGGGCAGGTTCGCCACTTGCCTTAGTCATCGCACCAACACGCGAATTGGCGTTGCAAGTGAAACGCGAGCTTGAGTGGCTGTATGCCGAAGCTGGCGTTGTTATGGCATCATGTGTTGGTGGCATGGACATGCGCGACGAACGTCGCACACTGGCCCGTGGCGCACATATCGTTGTTGCAACGCCCGGACGTTTGCGCGACCACATCATGCGCAAAAGCATCGACCTGTCGCAAATCCGTGGTGTAGTCATGGATGAAGCGGACGAGATGCTTGATCTAGGTTTCCGCGAAGATCTTGAATTTATTTTGGGCGAAGCGCCTGAAGAACGCCGTACATTGATGTTTTCGGCAACCGTTCCAAAAGCAATCGCGACATTGGCCAAAAGCTATCAGCGCAACGCAGTTCGTCTTGAGACAAAGTCAGAAGATAAGCAACACGCCGACATCGAATACAACGCGATGCAAGTTGCAAACCATGACGGCGAAAACGCAATCATCAACATTCTTCGGTTCTTCGAATCGCCAAACGCAATTGTGTTCTGCAATACCCGTGCAATGGTAAACCGTGTAACCACCCGCCTGTCCAACCGTGGATTTTCGGTTGTGGCTTTGTCCGGTGAATTGTCCCAAGCCGAACGTACCCATGCCTTGCAAGCGATGCGCGATGGCCGTGCCCGTGTTTGTGTGGCGACAGATGTTGCAGCGCGCGGGATCGACCTTCCGGGTCTTGATCTGGTTGTGCACGCCGAATTGCCAAACAACCATGAAACAATGTTGCACCGTTCTGGCCGTACGGGTCGTGCGGGGCGCAAAGGCGTCAGCACGCTGATCGTGACCGCCAAGAACCGCCGCAAAGCGGAACGCATTTTGCAAGGCGCTAAGGTCAGTGCAAATTGGATCTCAGCACCGTCGGCAGATGATGTGCGTGCAAAAGACCAAGAACGCCTTTTGGAAGATCCGATGTGGCACGATCCAGTTGCTGAAAATGAAGCAGACATGGTTGCTAAGTTGGTTGATGGCTTCAACATCGAACAGATCGCTGCGGCCTACATGCGTCTGTACCGTGTTCGCGTGACCGCGCCGGAAGAACTGTCATCCGCTGGTGACAACAAGCCACCGAAAGCACGTGCGCCGTTTGGTCCAAGCAAATGGTTCTCTGTCAATACGGGCCGCAATCAAGGCATAGTTGTTGGTCGCCTTTTGCCAATTCTATGTAATGGCGGCGGCATCACCAAAGATGACATAGGCGCGATCCGAATTCAGAACGACGAGACTTTCGTCGAGATGCAAGAAGGCAGCGTTGCTGGCTTCAAAGCTGCCTTGGGCAGCAGCATGACTGTTGAAGGCGGATTGGTCTTGACCGAGTTGGCTAAGCCACCAGCAGCCGCCAACAGCCCGCGTCCCGCATTTGGTGGCAAGCCTTCGGGCAAGTCACATGGCAAATCTGATGGTCCACGTGGCGGTGATAAGCCGGACTATGATCGTAAGCCAAAGTCAGATTACGCACCTAAGCCGAAAGCAGATTATGCCCCTAAAGCTGAGTACGCGCCTAAAGCTGAATACGCGCCGAAGCCAAAGGACGAGTACAAACCAGCTGCGGCACCTAAGCCTGTAAGCAAGCCTGTTGAGTATGATGATGCGGCTGCGCCAAAGGTCCGTAAGCCTAAGCCAGAAAGCAAAGGCGGGAAGCCCGCTTCGCATCCAGCATCCAAGCGTTTCGAAAAGCCGCGTTCCACAATGGACAAAGCCCGCGACGATGGCGCAGTAACCGAGCGTAAGCCGCGCGGGAAACCGGATGGTAAGCCATACACTGGTAAGCCTAAGGGTAAATTTGCGGGCAAACCGAAAACGGGTCCAGGTGGCGCACCAGCTGTAGGCAAAACCAACAGTAAGAAAAACAAAGCACGTCGCGCTGCGGCGGGTGATGGCGGAAAGTAAACACCACGCTGTTCAGATAACTTATTGATTTGGCGGGGATCAGAACCCGCCAAATGCTTTACCCTTTGTAAGGGTCCAGACTGTCGCGCAGACCGTCGCCCAAGAAATTGAATGCCAATACCACAAAAATGATCGGCAACATCGGGATCGCTGTCCACGGATAGATCTCGATCGACGCTAGGTTTTGCGCATCGTTCAACATCACGCCCCAACTTACCGCAGGTGCACGCAGACCAAGGCCAAGGAATGACAGCGCGGTCTCCCCCAAGATCATCGCTGGGATGGACAGCGTCGCAGATGCGATTAGGTGGCTCATAAAGTTGGGCAACAGATGCCGGTGGATCACACGGGCTGGTTTAGCGCCCATCATTTCCGCCGCACGCACGTATTCTTCTTCGCGTAACGACAGGAATTTTGACCTGACTGCACGGGCCAATCCGGGCCAGTCCAGTATTCCCAAAATTATAGATATAATGAAAAAGACGGCAACAGGCCCCCAATTTGAAGGGACCGCAGCCGATAGCGCCAGCCATAATGGTAGTTCAGGCAAGGACCGCAATATCTCGATCACGCGCTGGATTGTCCAATCAGTGCGGCCGCCGAAATAGCCTGCGATCGAGCCAAATGTGATCCCAAGTAGGAAGGACACGGTGATCCCGATTAAACCTACAGTCAGGGACAACTGTGCCCCAAACAAGATACGGCTAAAGACATCGCGCCCCAATCTGTCTGATCCAAACAGGAATATCGTCGCCCCCTCGGGTGCGCAAAACATGTGAGTGTCTGATGGGATAAACCCAAACAGGCTGTAGCTGCCACCGTCACAGAAAAACTGCAAAGGCATCGCGATGCTTTCGTCCGTTTCATAGGTCCAAACGTACTTTTCTAAATCCGGCACGGCAGTGGTGGGGTTTACATGTGGTCCGATTAACCTGCCTTCATGCCAAAGGCTAATCCCTTGGGGAGGGGCATACAAATAATCGGCGTTCCGTTCGTTTGGTGTGTAAGGCGCGATGAAGCCCGCAACGGGCAACATCAGATAGCTAAGAAACAGAAAGATGCCCGAAATCAGGCCCAGTTTGTGCCGTTTGAAATTGCGCCAGACCAGTAGCCAATTTGGCGCGTCCATGTCGGAACGATCAAGCGCAGATAGGTCAACATTTGGATCATATGGCGCATCGTCGATGTAGCGCCCGTCGGGAAGTATACTCATCCGTCGCGCGCTCCATATCTAATTCGGGGGTCCAGTAAGACCAATAACAAGTCTGAAATCATCGTTCCGATCAAAGTGAGTAGGGCGACGAACATCAATACAAAAGCGGCCAAGAACTGATCTTGTGATTTTAAGGCTGTCAGAAGTGCTGGGCCAATGGTTTGCAAGCCCAAGACAACAGAGACCAAAACCGACCCCGATACCATTGCCGGCAATAGGTTGCCGATGTCCGCGACGAAAGGGTTGAACGCCATACGCAAAGGATATTTCGCCAGAAGACGGGCAGGGGCAAGCCCTTTGGCCTTGGCCGTCTCAACATAGGGTTTTGACAACTCGTCCAACATATTTGCCCGTAGTCGTTGCATCATCGCAGCCGCACCTGATGTCCCGATAACGAAGGTTGGAACGATAAGGTGAACAAGAACGGATTGCATCTTTGCAAAGCTCATCGGCTCCCCTTCGTAAATCGGGTTCATTAAGCCCCCGATGGGTAGGCCAAGGTATTTGTGACCGTAATAAAATAGAATCAAAGCCAACAGAAAATTTGGAGTTGCAAGGCCAAGGTAACCCACAAAGGCAGCAGTATAGTCGATCCATGTTTCGGATCGCCAAGCGGCAAGAACGCCCAGTGGCAATGCCACTAAATAGACAAACAACACTGCCGCAAGATTCACCAAAATGGTCATCCACAACGCGTCACCGACAATTTCGGCGACGGGCCGGTCAAATTCAAATGACCAACCAAAGTCACCTTGCAGCAAGCCTGAAAATCCATGAGGGCCAGGGGCCATGCCAACCCAAATAAAATACTGTTCCCAAACGGGGCGGTCTAACGCGTATTCGACCCGCAAAAATTCGGCCTTTGCGACACCTTCTGCCTGACCCGTGGCTTGCAGCTCGGCAATCTGATTTGACAGATAGTCACCGGGGGGAAGGTTAATGATGATGAACACCATAATCGACACAACCCACAAGGTCAGCAGCATCGTAATCAGGCGGTAACCTGCATAGCGAATGAACATCATTTGTTCACCTCAAGGCTTTCGGGGGTGAAAAAGAATTCGTCCATGCGGTGGACGCCAAAATGCGCACCGGGCTCCCAAGCCCAATTGGCGATTTCGGGTACGTTGCGCAGACTGTTTGCAACAACCACGGGCTGTGGCGCTTCGGCTAAGATACCGATCCCAAATTGTTGATCTGCATGGATTGCCAACATTTCACGCCAGATTGCGCCGCGTTCGTCTGGATCAAGTGTCTCTTCCCAAGCATGCCAAAGGTCCATCAGGCGTTGGGGTTCAGGCATATCTACTGGTTCACCAGCGGCACCTTGGGTTTGCATATATTGGCCCCATTTTGGCCAAGCAAAGAAATCTTGATGCATCGGCGCAAGGTATTCGGGGGGCGTGAATGTTTGTGGCAATCCATTGTCCCAGCCAAACCAAACAGAAGCCATAGAAAGGCCTGCATAAACACGGTTGCGCAGAATATCGCGATCAAGCGGGCGCAACACCAGTTTGATGCCAAGATCACGCCAGGTGTCTGTCACGATGGCCAAGGCGTTTCCAACTTCTTGGCGTTCGCCCGCCGTTTCAATCACAAACTCCATCGGACGCCCATCGGGCAATTTACGCAAGCCTGCAGCGGTGCGTTCGGTCAGGCCCATATCGTCAAGCAATGCGTTCGCAGCTTCGATGTCGTGCGATGCCCAAGCGTTTAGGTTTTTGATGTCAAAGAATGGGCTGCGCTCAAGCGCGGTCATCCCACCTTCTTTGGCCAATCCAAAATATAGGGCGCGGTTGATCATGTGGCGATCAATGCCCATCGATAAGGCACGGCGGAACCGAACGTCGCGCATGACTTTGCGCCATACAGGATCGGCGAAATTCAAGTTAGGGTATAGTGTGATTTGCGAGGCCGCGCCGTTTGCCCACAAGAATGTGCGGTAGGGCGCACCATCGCTTTCGCCTTTTTTCAAGATTGAAACAGCTCGGAAATCTAAGCCACGCGCTTGCAGATCTGCCTCACCCGCGTTTGATTTTGCAGCGACGAGACCAGCGCCAACTACTGACATTTCCACAACATCAATATAGGGCAGTTGCACGCCATTTGAATCAATTCGGTGGTAGTAGGCATTGCGTACAAAAAGCTTGCGACTTGATTGCCCCTTGGTCGCAGCAACCCATGGCTGAAGTGTTGGCAGTTCTGGGTTGTCGAACTTGTACATGTTGTCGACTTTGTTGTGCAGCGCCGCCCAGCTGCGCACACGTTTGCTGCGCACAGCTTTTGCTAGGTCTGCGGTTTCAGCAAAGTCGAGGTGAAACTGTTTCAGATATTCAGAAGGTCGATAAATGAAGGGGGGGCGTGCAGCTGCGAGCAGTTGTAAGAAGCGTGGGTTTGGGGCGTCCCATTCAACCACAACCGTATGCGCATCAGGAAAGCTCATGCTGCCAACTACGCCAGCTAGGCGCATCACATCTGGCGGGCCGTTTGGGCTAAGTTCGTTGTTGTTGGCGACATGGGTCCACCAGTATTCAAAATCCGCGGATGTGAATGGCGCACCATCTGACCAGCGATGCCCGCGACGTAAGTGCAAAGTATAGCGTTGGTCATTTTCGATTTCGACGTCGCGCAAAATGTCTGGTCGAATGTTATATTCTGCATCGTATCCAACAAGGCGGGCATAACCATATACAACCATCTGGCGGATATCTTTTGAGCGGGTGACCATCGTGCGCAAAGTTCCACCCTGGCCACCAAAAGCGCGGCCTTTGGCGGCTAGATCGACGATAAGCGGGTCTTGCGGGATACGGTCGTGGGCTTCTGGAAATCCATCATGTGACAAAGCATCCAGCCAATAGCTGCTTTCTTGAACCTCAACAGCTGCGGCGGGAGTGATCCCGCATAGTGCGACAAAGCATAGGACGATGATACGATCAAACATGGCAACGCACCTTATGGCCGGGTTCAATTTCGATCAAACTAGGCGCACTGCCTTGATCGAAACGATACATTTCAGCCCAACTCTCAGATGACCCTGCACCCTGAGATACTAGGTTAAGGTCAATTGGACGGTTCACATCCGGCTCTGGCTGTGCCGCAATTAACGCCTGAGTGTAGGGATGTTGGGGATTGTAAAACAACGTGTCAGGTGGGGCCTGTTCGACAACCACGCCCTGACGCATAACTGCAACTTCATCCGCAATGCGCGCAACAACTGCAAGGTCATGGCTGATGAACAAATAGGACAGTCCCATCTGATCGCGAATTTCTTCTAGTAGGGACAAAATCTGTTCTTGAACTGATACATCCAAAGCCGAAGTTGGTTCATCACAGACCAGCAGTGACGGATCCAAAGTCAGCGCGCGGGCGATGGACAACCGTTGGCGCTGTCCCCCAGAAAATGCGTGTGGATAGCGCTTTAACATATCGGGGTTTAACCCAACCCAACGCAACATCTCAGCGGCTTTATCGCGACGATCCGTGCGATTGCCAATGCCATGGATTTCCATCGGTTCGGTTAATGCTTCTTGGACTCGCATGCGGGGGGAAAGCGATGAATAGGGGTCCTGAAACACCATCTGTGCTTTGCGCTGAAATGCAATCCGCTGGGCACGTGACATCGCGTGCACTGGCATTGGTTCTGCACTCGCGTCGGGGCGGAAATTAACTTGGCCGCCTTCATCAGGAGTTTCCGCCCCAAGGGCAATGCGGGCGCATGTTGTTTTGCCCGACCCACTTTCGCCAACTACAGCAAGCGTTTTGCCGCGTGGCAAGGCAAGGTTGACATCGATACAGGCGTGGACCTTTTTTGCAGCTTTCCAGCCTCCCGCGCGCACGGTGTAGGTTTTGCTTACGCTTTTCAGGTCAAGGATAAGATCGCTATAGTCCAAAGGTGCCGCAGGTTCTGCCACGTCAGGGATCATCGGTGCCGCGGCAAACAACTTTTGTGTGTAACCATGGGCAGGCGCGCCAAGTACTACGGGGGCAGGACCACTTTCCATGATGCGGCCTTTTCTCATCACCACGACATGCTCGGCCATGTTGGCCACGACACCAAGGTCGTGGGTCACAAGGATCACGGCCATGCCGGTCTCTTTTTGCAAGTCTTTGATCAAGCCAAGCACCTGGGCCTGCGTTGTCACGTCCAAAGCTGTTGTCGGTTCGTCTGCGATCAGTAAATCAGGCTTGGCAACCATCGCCATTGCTATCATCGCACGCTGCTGCATCCCACCTGACAACTCAAAGGGGTAGGCACGAAAAGCACGCTCGGGGTCATTAAAACCAACCTTTTCGAAGGTTTTGATCACAGCCTTTTTGGATTCACTTTTAGACATGCCACGGTGCAGGTGTAAAACTTCTGTGACTTGGTCGCCAATACGATGAAGCGGCGACAATGACCGCATTGGTTCTTGGAAAACCATCGAAATGCGATCGCCACGAATGTCGCGCATACTGCGTTCTGGCAGGGACAGCAGATCAACAGGTTTATTTAGTCCAAAACTGATTTTGCCCGATCGCAGCTGTGCAGCATCTGGAAGGATGCGCAAGACGGAACGACAGGTCAGTGTTTTACCCGATCCACTTTCGCCAACCAACGCTAATGTCTCGCCTGGGTTCACCGAAAAGTTGGCGTCTTGCACAACGGGTGGCGCGTTGCCAAACCCGATAGATAGCCCTTGCACGTCCAACAGAGGTTTCATTTATATTCCAGTTTTTACGGCGCTTGAACTGTGCAATCGCTTCAAAAAAATAGTCAAACCTGTTTCCTATCCATAGTCCAGCCTAACGCGTTATAAGCGTGTCATTTACACTGACAATTGTCCAAACGGCCCCTATATAATAAATCTAGTCAAAGTTTCACCATCGACATGTCTTTTCAAGCAAGGGAGCCTCAAAATGAGCAGCCGTTTAGATCTTTTTATCAACCGCATGGTGTCACAGCGGGCCTGCCTGAATTACGCCGCTGACCTTACAAAGGACATGGTAGGCCCCGTTTTCGAATTGGGTTTAGGAAATGGACGTACCTACCATCACATGCGGGAAATTATGCCAGATCGTAATATCTACGTCTTTGAACGTGCCGTTGGATCACACCCCGATAGCACGCCACCAGAAGATATGGTTTTGCTGGGTGACGTGTATGATACTTTGCCAGACGCGTTGGCGCGGTTTGGCGCAACCGCTAGTTTGATCCATGCGGATTTAGGGGGCCATAATGCGGCGAAGAACGATGAATTCGCGCGCAACATCTCCCCGGTGATCGAGCCAATTTTGGCCGTTGGTGGCTTGATGGTTACAAGTGATAGAATGTATTTTGAAGGATTAATCGAGATCGAACTACCAGCCGATGCTGTGACAGGCCGATGCTTTATCTATAAACGTAAAGAATAGGTTGGAGCGGCGTTGTGACGCTGCGGCGCAAAGTTGACCCGTTGCGAGGTTCCCCTTGCCGTGTTGTGCTCTTGATGGCTAGGCTGATGTTGTTCAATAGTGGAACACAATTTCGCCTACCGAAACCTTGTGTTGACGCTTTGACAGAAAATTTCTGATCGGGAGCTTCCTTCGTGTCTGACAAGATTGCATATGCACGCAACGGTGATATCGCCGTTCTGACCATCCAAAATCCACCTGTGAATGCGCTTGGTCACGCCGTGCGCCAGGGTTTGATGGAGCGAATGGATCAAGCCGAGGCCGACAACGGTGTGCGTGCAGTGTTGATCGTTGGCGATGGACGAGCCTTTATTGCTGGCGCAGACATCACCGAATTTGGTAAGCCGCCAATGTCGCCATCTTTGCCCGATGTTGTTGACCGTATTGAAGCCTCCCCATTGTTGGTTGTTGCCTCGATGCACGGCGTGTCGCTGGGTGGTGGCCTAGAGGTCGCATTAGGATGCCACTACCGTATTGCGGTGCCATCGGCGCGTATTGGTTTGCCCGAAGTCCACCTTGGTTTGATCCCGGGCGCAGGCGGGACCCAACGCTTGCCACGTGTAACGGGTGTTGAAGTAGCATTGGATATAATGACAACGGGCCGTCAAGTAGGCGCCAAAGAAGCCGCCGCTATGGGCGTTATTGATGTGGTGCAAGACGGCGATGCTTTGGAGAACGGATTAGCATACGCTGAAAAGTTGTTGACCGGGGGTGCCAAGCGCCGTCCGGTCAGTGAAATGCCAGCCCCAACAGCGATTGATTGGGATGCGGCCTATGACGCGACCCTTGCACGGGGGCGAGGACAGATTTCA
This sequence comes from uncultured Paracoccaceae bacterium, assembly GCA_905182355.1. Lineage (GTDB taxonomy): Bacteria > Pseudomonadota > Alphaproteobacteria > Rhodobacterales > Rhodobacteraceae > Ascidiaceihabitans. Next base: position 10,233 of record CAJJBH010000071.1, read on the forward strand.
CCGGCGCAAAGTGTGCGTGCGGTTCAAGCCAGTGTTGAGAAACCTTTTAACGAGGGGCTACTGGTTGAGCGTCAGATATTTATGGATCTGCTGAAATCCGATCAAAGCAAAGGTATGATCCATTCGTTCTTTTCCGAACGCGCCGTTGGAAACCTGCCTGAACTAAAAGGCATCACACCGCGCAGTATCGACCACATTGGTGTGATCGGTGGCGGGACAATGGGCGCTGGGATTGCGACGGCTGCATTGTTGTCGGGGCTTCGTGTCACAATGCTTGAAATGACTGCAGATGCTGGCGAGGCGGCGTATGGTCGGATCGCAGGCAATCTGGCAGGCGCTTTGAAACGTGGGAAAATCACGGCTGAACAGCACGAGACAATCCTTTCGCAGGCTTTGAACGTCATCACGGATTACGCGGGTTTGTCTGATGCCGATATGGTCATCGAAGCTGTGTTCGAAGAAATGTCAGTCAAAAAAAGGGTATTCATCAAGTTGGATGCTGTTTGTCAGCAGGGCGCAATCCTTGCGACAAACACGTCATATCTGGATGTGAACGAGATCGCTTCGGTCACGTCCCGCCCGCAGGATGTGATTGGGTTACACTTCTTCTCGCCTGCGCATGTGATGAAACTGCTTGAGGTTGTTGTCGCCGACAAAACGGCAATTGATGTTGTTGCAACGGGCTTTGAGCTTGGCAAACGTTTGAAAAAGGTCAGCGTTCGCGCTGGTGTCTGTGATGGCTTTATAGGCAACCGCATCCTTGCGACTTACCGCGCGGCAGCGGATCAAATGGTGATGGAAGGGGCCTCGCCCTACGACATCGACAAGGCGCTTGAAAAATTCGGTTTTGCGATGGGTCCATATGCTGTGGCTGACCTTGCTGGTCTTGATATCGGGTGGGCGGTGCGCAAACGCAAACGGGCCGAGGCTGGGATTGAAGGTGTTAGCACATACGCAGATAAAATCTGTGAAGCTGGTAACTTTGGCCAGAAAACTGGCAAAGGATATTATGACTATGCCGCAGGTGCCAAGGCGCGTGTGCCAAATCCGGAGGTCATGGATTTGATTGAAGCGGAACGGGCGGAATTCGGCAGTGTATCGCACGATTTTACTGAAACCCAAATCGTGCGCCGCTATATGGCTGCGATGGTAAATGAGGCTGCAAAAGTTGTTGGCGAAGGTATCGCGCGCCGTCCTCTAGATGTTGATATGACGCTGCTCTTTGGCTACGGTTTCCCGCGGTATCACGGTGGTCCGCTGAAGTGGGCTGACATTGTCGGACTGCCCGATTTGCTGTCCGACATCGAAGGCTACGCCAAACAAGACGTGGCGTTCTGGGCACCAGCGCCCTTGCTAAAAGAACTGGTTGCCTCAGGTAAAACATTTGATGAATTGAACAAAGCGGGCTGAACAGCCCCCACGGGAAGGAACCTAAAATGGACCTAAGTTATTCCGACGAAGATCTGACGTTTCGCGACGAAGTCCGCGCCTTTTTGGACGAGAAGCTGACCAAAGAATTGTCTGACAAAATTCGCCTTGGCGGCGATTTGACGAAAGCAGACATGGAAGGTTGGCACGCAACCTTGAACGCCCAAGGTTGGTTGGCGCCTAATTGGCCCAAGAAATTTGGTGGCGCAGAATGGGGCGCTGTTCAACGCCACATTTTCGACGACGAATGCGCCCGCGCCCATGCGCCGCGCACTGTACCTTTTGGCTTGTCCATGTTGGCACCAGTATTGCAAAAATTTGGCAGTCAGGAACAAAACGACCACTGGTTGCCCCGCATTTTATCAGGTGAAGACTGGTGGTGTCAGGGATATTCCGAACCGGGCGCTGGATCTGATCTTGCATCATTGAAAACCAAAGCGGTGCGTGAGGGTGGCCACTATATCGTCAACGGCCAAAAGACGTGGACGACCCTTGGTCAACACGCCAACATGATCTTTTGTCTTGTGCGCACGGACAGCACAGTCAAACAACAGGAAGGCATTTCGTTCCTTCTGATCGACATGGATACGCCGGGCATCGAAGTGCGCCCGATCATCCTGCTTGATGGCTCTCCCGAGGTGAACGAGGTTTGGTTTACAGACGTTAAAGTTCCTGTTGAAAACCTTGTTGGTGAAGAAAACAAGGGATGGACCTATGCCAAGTACCTGCTGACCCACGAGCGCACGAATATCGCCGGTGTTGGGTTTTCCACGGCTGGACTGGCGACGATCAAACGGATTGCAAAGGCTGAAATGTCAGGTGGCAAGCCACTAATGCAGAACCCCTATTTAGCCGCCCGTGTTGCACAGGTCGAGATTGATTTGATGGCGATGAGCACAACCAATCTGCGGATCGTGTCTCAAGCCGCCGCCGGTGGAGCGCCCGGGGTTGAAGCGTCGATGCTGAAGGTCAAAGGTACGATCATTCGTCAGGAAATCAACGATTTGGCCCGCCGCGCTGTTGGCCCATATGCCATGCCATTTGCGTCTGAAGCCGTTGAGGGCAGCAATGAACCGCTGCCTGATCCACACGAGGCTGGACCAGTTGCGGCGCAATACTTTAACAATCGTAAATTGTCGATTTTCGGCGGATCAAACGAAATCCAGCGCGGCATCATCGCCAAAGTAAAGATGGGGGGCTGATCCATGAATTTTGACCTAACAGAAGAACGCCAAATGCTGCAGGACACGCTACGTCGCTTCCTGAAAGACCGTTACACAACCGAAAAGCGGAACGAGATCTTGAATTCGGACAGTGGCATGTCCGCTGACATTTGGAACACGTTGGCTGAACTTGGCGTCATCGGGGCGCTGTTCACCGAAGACCAAGGTGGCTTTGGCGGCGCAGGCTTTGACATCGCTGTGGTGTTTGAGGAATTGGGCCGTGCTGGAGTTGTAGAACCCTTCCTTGATGGTGCCCTTTTGTGTGGCCGCATTTTGGCCGACGCGGGTGACATGGACCGTGTTGAACAGATCATCGGTGGCGAGGTGCAGATGGCATTGGCCCACGGTGAACCGACAAGTCGTTATGACCTAAATCAGGTCGAGACAACGGCCAAAGATGGCGTGTTGAACGGTCGCAAAGCGGTTGTGATGAACGCAGAAGCTGCGGATGTTTTGATTGTATCAGCCCGCACAAGTGGCGGTGTCGCCGACATCGAAGGGATTTCCCTTTATGCTGTCGATAAGGGTGCCAAAGGTCTCACGATCCAAGGTTATCCGTTGCTTGCAGGTGGACGCGCGGCTGAGGTCACATTGGATGATGTCACCGGAACGTTGATCGGCGAAGAAGACAAAGGATATGCGCTGCTTAAAGACGCGTATGCCATCGCCACAGTGGCACAATGTGCGGAAACACTGGGCGCGATGACAAAGGCGACAGAACTGACGCAAGAGTATCTTGTCACCCGCAAGCAATTTGGCCGCCCCATCGCAACATTCCAAGCTTTGGCGCACCGTATGTCAGATTTGCTGATCGAGATGGAACAGGCCCGTTCTGCCGTGATCCGCGCCGCTGGTTACTTTGAAGGTGACACGCGTATCCGTGACATTAATGTTCACGCCGCAAAAAATCTGATGGGTAGGGCGGGGCGTTTGGTGTCTGAGGAATCGATCCAGATGCACGGTGGCATCGCGATGACCCAAGAATACGAGCTGGCCCACATCGCCAAACGTATCACGATGGCAGATCACCGCTTTGGTGATACTGATTACCACTTGGAGCAGTTTATTGCCCTCACACAATCCTGAAAATGAACCAGATGAGGCCGGATTGATCCGTGACGAAACTGGTACACAAAGCCTGATCGGATACGTTGTGGATATCAATGCTGGGGATGGAAGTGGCCGCTGTTGGCTGGATATCGGTCCCCAGCACACCAATCGGCACAAGGCATTGCATGGTGGTATTGTGACTTGTCTGCTGGATAACGCATCTGGCACGACGGGATCTTTGACGGTTGACGAAACGGGTAAGGCCCCGTTTTTAACCATTTCGATGAACACACACTACGTGGCACCAGCTTATAAAGGGCGCGTAACTGCGACTGGTCGTATTACAGGCGGTGGTCGATCGATCTTGTTCATCGACGCAGAACTGTTGGATGAAGACGGACGTACAATTGCAACTTCGTCTGGTGTTTTTAAACGGGTGCCGCAAGAGAGACTGAAATGACTGCATATATAGAGGACGCCAAGGATCGCCTGATAGTCTGGAATGGCAACGCGGATAAGCGTGGGGCGATTGAACCAGCGTTTTACCAGTCCATTATGGATGCGGTTGAAGGGGCTAAAGAACGGCGTGTTCGATCTGTTATCATTACGTCTCAAGGGGGCTTTTTCTGTGCTGGCGGTGACCTGAATGCACTGCGCGAACGGCGCAGTTTGCCTGAAGTTGAGCGACAGGGGAAAATTGAACTGTTGCATGATGTGATCCGCGCGATCCGCAGCTGTCCAGTGCCAGTGATTGCGGCCGTCAAAGGCGGTGCGGCAGGGGCGGGGGCGTCGATTGCTTTGGCGTGTGATTTTATTGTGATGGAAGCAGGGGCCAAGTTTACAGCTGCTTATGTCAAAGCTGGATTGGTGCCAGACGGCGGGCTGACTGCATCATTGGCGCGTATGATCCCGCGTCCGTTGGCGATGGAAATGTGCGTGCTTGCCCGACCTGTCACGGCGGAACGCATGCAGGCCTTGGGCGCTGTGAACGCGGTGGTTGACGTAGATCAAGTAATGGCAGAAGCGCATGTTTTTGCCGATGCTGTTGCGGCAGGTCCACGTGAGGCACAAGCCCGTATACGGATGATGGTGGCGGCGGGTTACGAACAAACGGAAGTAGCCCAGTTGGATTTGGAACGTGACGCGATGGCGCATGCAGCGGGTGGCGATGAAGCCGCTGAAGGTATTGCAGCTTTCCTTGAAAAACGAAAACCGGAGTATGGCACATGACCCTAGGCGTACAAGATTACCTAGCCAACCAAGTGGCCACGCGGGCTGATGTTTTGGCGATCACGGATAGCACAGGCGTGGCGTTGACATATCGCGGTTTGGACGTAGCCAGTGATGAAGTTATCGCGTTGTTGAAAAACGCTGGGGTCCAGTCAGCAGATCGTGTTTTGCTATTGTCTGAAAATTGCGCTGCGGCTGTTGCGGTCCTGTTTGCCTGTTGGAAAATGGGTGTTAGGGCGGTTCCTGTGAATGCGCGCCAAACAGAAACGGAGGTGGCGCGCGTTATGCAGCATGCCAAGCCCGCAGCGATGTTTATGACCACCAGTGTTTCGGGTGATGCCCAAAAGCACGCGAACCGATATGATGCGGTTGAAGTGTCTGGCAGTTTTGGAACCTTGCACATGGCGACGCCGCTTGGCAGCGCCCCTGACGATGAAGGTGACGTTGCTGTTTTGCTTTATACGACAGGAACGACAGGTGATCCCAAAGGTGTAATGCTAACCCACGGCAACGTGCGGTTTGGCGGCATGACGTCAGCCAATTTACGGCAGATGGTGCATGAAGATGTGGTTTATGGCGTTTTGCCAACAACGCATGTTTTTGGACTGTGTTCCGTTGTGGTGGCTGCGATTTACGCAGGCGCGCCCGTTCGGTTGGCCCCGCGTTTTGATGTGGCCAAGTTATACGAGGAACTGCGCGATGGGGTGACGCTGTTCTCGGCTGTGCCGCAGATGCATGCGTTGCTTATGCAGTTCACGAAGGAACAGGGGCTTACTGCGTTAGGGTCTAAGACATTGCGTTATGTTTCATCCGGCGCGGCCCCTCTTGACCCCACGTGGAAACGCGAGGCAGAGGCGTTTTATGGTGTAGCTATCCAAAATGGGTACGGAATGACCGAAACCACAGCAGGTATTTCTGCTACCAGCACCAAGCTTGGCGATCCTGACACATCAGTTGGACCTGCCTTGCCGGGTGTTGAGATGCGGATTGATGATGGTGTTGACGGTGGGGGTGCGGGCATGGGCGAGGTGATCACACGTGGTCCCCATGTTATGAAAGGTTATTACAAGAACCCCGAGGAAACGGCAAAGGTTCTGGATGCCGACGGGTGGATGCGCACTGGTGATTTGGGTCGAATTGACGAGAGTGGTTTGTTGCACATCCTCGGCCGTTCAAAAGAGCTGATCATCCACGGAGGCTTTAACGTCTATCCGCCTGAGGTTGAGGCGGCGTTGAATGACCATCCACGTGTCGTTCAGGCCGCTGTTGTTGGGCGGCAAAAGGATGGGGATGAAGAAGTCTTGGCCTTTGTTCAGGTGGCTGACATGAACGATGTGACTGCAGAGGAATTGCGCAGCTTTGTTGCCGAACGTTTGGCAGGATACAAACGCCCCAAGCAGATCATTTTAGTTAAAGCGTTGCCTGCGGCCCCAACGGGCAAAATATTGAAGCACAAGCTGCTTGCGACGTTTGCTGATTTGGTGAAATGAAGGCATATGGCGGGTAAACCCCGCCCTATGAACTTAGACTGCAACCGATACGGCTGCAGTGCGAATGTTGCGAATATTCTCGCCGTATGGCGTAGAATTGCTAACAGAACCGCCCCGAAAGACAGCTGAACCTGCAACCAGAACATCAGCGCCAGCATTAGCGACCAGCGGTGCAGTTGTTGGGTCAACTCCACCGTCGATTTCAATGTGAATTGGACGATCCCCAATCATCGCTCGAATTTGACGGACTTTTTCGATTTGGGAATGAATGAATTTTTGACCGCCGAATCCGGGATTCACCGTCATAACGCAAACCAAATCGACCATGTCTAAAAGATATTCGATGGACGATGCGGGTGTGGCCGGGTTCAGCGCGATCCCTGCTTTTGCCCCATTGCCACGGATAGCCTGCATCGTCCGGTGAATGTGTGGTGTTGCCTCGACATGGGCGGTGATCACGTCTGCCCCAGAAGCCGCGAAAGCTTCGATATAGCTGTCAACGGGTGAGATCATCAGGTGGACGTCCATGATACCTTTAATATGCGGACGGATCGCGGCGCAGGTTGCGGGACCGAAGGTGATGTTTGGCACGAAGTGGCCGTCCATGACGTCAACATGGACCCAATCGGCCCCTTGTGCTTCGATCGCTTCGCATTCGGCGCCAAAATTGGCGAAGTCGGCAGATAGGATTGATGGCGCGATTTTGATGGAGCGGTTGAAGGTCATGGCAAGCCTCGTGGTTGGGTTGGGTGCGCTATAGCGGGTGCGTGGTGGCGTGGCAAACTGTGGATGCCTTCGGCGAGAGTATTTTGAGTCAAAAGAAACGTTGATTAGACTTGATAGTAGTCGCGGTACCAATCGACAAACGACTGAATGCCGGTTTCAATGGGGGTCACGGGTGCTTCGCCTGTCAGAGCTTTGAGTAGGCTTGCCTCGGCCCATGTTGCTGGGACATCACCGGGTTGAATGTCCATGAAGATTTTTTGCGCGTCGATCCCGATAGCTGTTTCTATAGCTTGGACGAAGTCTAGAAGTTGTACAGGCGATCCTGTGCCAATGTTCACGGCGCGGTGTGGGGCTACGGATGATAGGCTGTCACCTGTGATGGGTTCTACGCCCGCGTCTGGCATGGGGGGCACTGCATCAATCAGCGCCACGATCCCGCGCACCAAGTCATCTATGTAGGTGAAGTCGCGCTTCATCTTACCGTGGTTGTAGATTTTGATTGGGTCGCCTTCGATGATCGCTTTGGTGAACATAAAGTGGGCCATATCGGGGCGCCCCCAAGGGCCGTAAACGGTAAAGAAGCGGAACATGGTGATAGGCAGGTGGTAAAGGTGTGCGTAAGAGTGCGCCATCACCTCTGTTGCTTTTTTGGTGGCTGCGTAGAACGACATCTGCGTGTCAACTTTGTCATTCTCTGTGTAGGGCATTTGGGTGTTTGCGCCGTAGACGCTGGAGGTTGAGGCAAGGAGCATGTGCGCTGGCGGGAAAGCGCGCGCGGCTTCTAGCAATTCAAACGTGCCAACCAAATTCGATTCAACATAGCTACGTGGCGCTTCGATTGAGTAACGAACGCCTGCTTGTGCAGCGAGGTGGATGACTGCATCAAACTGGTGCTTTTCGAACAGGTCCCGAAGCAGGTTTGGCGTTTCAAGTCGTGCGTTCACCACGCTAAAACCTGCAGACTGCATTAGCATTTCATGGCGACGGTTTTTCAACTCCACATCATAATAATCGGTCATGGCGTCTAGGCCAACAACGTTCCAGCCTTGCGCCAACAAAGCCTTTGATGTGAAATACCCAATAAACCCTGCTGAACCTGTAACCAATGCCGTACGTGCCATAGAAATTATCCTGAATTCTTGTTTTGTGCAAAATGACGCATACACTGGTTAAAGGCCAGACGGCTTGAGGGTTTTGTGAGAACGTATTTTAATTTGACTTATAAATTTAATAACGTTCAAAGTCAGGTTCACAGATAAAAAGGGTGCATATGTTCATTGGATTAGATTTAGGAACCTCTGGCTTGCGCGGTCTGCTGGTCGATAGTGCAGGTAAACCGGTGGGGGCAGCGGATACGTCTTATGATGTTGCCCATCCAAATTTAGGCTGGTCAGAGCAGAACCCTGGGGATTGGATACAAGCCTGTAAATTGGTAATGGCGCAGTTGCGCGACAACCATCCAACTGAATTTGAAGCAGTGCAAGGCATCGGGATTTCGGGGCACATGCACGGCGCGACGTTGTTGGACAAGATGGGGGAAGTTCTGCGTCCCTGTATCTTATGGAATGACACGCGGAGTCATGTTGAGGCGGCGGCCTTTGATGCGATGCCGATGTTTCGTGCCTTGACTGGCAATATAGTTTTCCCGGGTTTCACTGCCCCGAAGTTGAAATGGGTGGCCAAGCACGAGCCTGAGATTTTTGCGCAGGTTGCTAAAATCTTATTGCCCAAGGATTACATGACCTACTGGCTGACGGGCGCTTATTCGGCGGATATGTCAGACAGTGCAGGGACATCATGGCTAGATGTTGGTGCACGCGATTGGTCTGACGATTTGCTAGAGGCAACAGGCTTAACACGTTCGCAGATGCCGACGCTGTTTGAGGGGTCGCAAGCCGTTGGCGTTGTCCGTGGCGACCTTGTGACTAACTATGGACTTCCTCAGGGGGTGCAAGTTGTTGCTGGTGGCGGCGACAATGCGGTGGCGGCCTGTGGCGTTGGTGCGATGAGTGAAGGGACAGGATTTGTTTCACTTGGGACTTCGGGCGTTTTGTTGGCGGGACGTGACGGGTTCACGCCAATGGCGGACAGCGCAGTGCATACGTTTTGCCATGCGGTTCCGGACCAGTGGTACCAGATGGGGGTTGTGTTGGCTGCGACTGACAGTCTTAACTGGCTTAGCCGCATAACAGGGCAATCGCCGGCAGAATTGACGGGCGAGTTGGGGACCAAATTGCGCGAGCCAACGGCCCTTCAGTTTTACCCTTACCTGTCAGGCGAACGCACGCCTCACAATGACAGCACAGTGCGGGCTGGCTTTGTTGGATTGGATGTCGCAACCGAGCGGGTGGATATGACCCATGCGGTATTGCAAGGTGTCAGCTTTGCGCTGCGTGATAGTCTTGAGGCGTTGCGATCAACAGGTGCACAATTGGAGTCTGCCCTTGCGATTGGTGGGGGCGCAAAATCCGCCTATTGGGTCGAGATGCTGGCGACGGTCCTTAATCTGCCGCTTGAATTGCCAGAGCAAGGTGATTTTGGTGCGGCGTTAGGGGCTGCACGATTGGCCATTTGTGGCGTAACGGGCGCTGCGGTTTATGATGTTATGACCAAACCACCCGTGGCCAAAGTTGTGGTCCCTAATGCCGCATTGGTGGATGACTATCAGGTGCTGTATGATCATTTTCACAGTGGCTTCCCGGCTTGGAAAGCACTGCAATGACGTGTGCGAAACAGCGATGATGATTGTGAAGTTAATGAACGCCAGATTTCTAGTATACATTTCTGCCTGCGCGTTTTGGGCGCCAGTCAGTGTGGCGGGTCCATTGCCTTCTGCGGATGTTAGTTTCCCTGAATTTGACGCCGCACGGATCGAATTAGGGCAGTTGCTGTTTTATGATCCAATATTGTCGGGCAATAAGGCCGTGTCTTGCGCGACGTGCCATCATCCAAAGTTTAATACATCAGATGGATTGTCGTTGGGAATTGGGGATGGTGGGATTGGCCTTGGCACGGACCGCACAGTTGATGACTCCAATCCCCCTGAACATCGTATTCCGCGTAACGCGCCAGCATTGTTTAACTTGGGGGCATCAGAATTTGTCAGTTTCTTCCATGATGGGCGGCTAGAGGTCGACAAGACCAGCGCATCAGGTATTCGCACGCCACTCGGCAGTGAAATGGAAAGCGGCTTTGCCTCGCTTTTGTCTGCACAAACAATGTTTCCTGTGCTTTCTGCTGCCGAAATGGCGGGGCATTTTTCTGAGAACGACGTGTCGAAAGCCGTGCGTCAGGGCATTTTGACAGGGGAAAGTGGTGCATGGGATATATTGGCCAAACGGATTGAGGCGATCCCAGCGTATCGTGCGCAATTTGATCCGATCATTGGCGATGATAATTTGATTCATTTTACTGACATCTCAGACGCGATTGCGGCGTTTGTCGACTTTGAATGGCGTGCAACAAACAGTCCGTTTGATCTGCATCTGCGGCTAGATCAGCCGTTGGAAACGCAAGCTGAAGCTGGCAAACAGTTGTTTTATGGTGATGCAGGATGTGCATCGTGTCACAGTGGCTTGTTCCAGACAGATCATCAGTTTTATGCAATCTCGATGCCACAAATCGGACCGGGTAAAGCCGCCGGATTCGAACGCCATCAGCGCGACGAGGGGCGCATGCGGGTCACCGGAAATCCTGCAGATGCCTATGCGTTTCGAACGCCGTCATTGCGCAACGTCGCCCATACCAGCCCCTATGGTCACAGCGGCGCGTACGGAACGTTAGAAGATGTTGTGCGCCACCACCTGGACCCTGTCGCCTCCCTTAATGCGTATCTTGAAACCTATGCCGTTTTGCCAGTTAAGGTCGGGAAGGGCGATTTCGCGTTGATGCGTGACCCTGACGAAGTGGCAAAGATTGCTGCCGCTAATGTGCTGGAACCCGTTGACCTGAATGCCAAAGAAATCGACCAGATCATTGCATTTTTAAACGCTTTGACGGATCCTCAAAGCCTAAAAGGGGCATTGGGGATTCCCGCGTCCGTACCAAGTGGACTGCCAATCGATCAATAGGGGAAGATGTCCAAGGTTGTGCCTGATCGGATGACCTGCAACCGTTGATTTTGTTTCGCTTTGGCCCATTCGCTGTGGGTGCCATCAGGCCAAATGATGCGAAACGATACGGTTTCAGCTTGATCCAGACCAAAGTGCTGGGGTCCAAGGATGCCACCAGCATGCCCCCCCCCGATAGTCAATTCACGTAACTGCAAGCCATAGTCGTCCATCAGCTCGATCCAACCGCCAATTGCGCGTGTGTTGATGCCTTGCTGGCGGGGTTCGATTGACAGCCAATTGCCTGTGTCAGCGGTGGTGTTGCGATATACCTCAAGCGGTGCAACGCGATTTACGACGGCAAGGTCAAGCAAACCATCAGCATTGAAATCAGCCAAGGCTGCGCCACGGGCGCGGTGCAAGCTTGCGATCCCTGCCTCAAATCCCGTTTCGACAAAGGTTGCATCGCTGGTCTGGATTAAAAGGTTGTTGGGATCATCCATCGCCATGCCGGGCATCTGTTGCACGTTACCTTTTGCGATGAACACGTCATCCAGTCCGTCATTTTGGACGTCACCTATACTGATGTGCCAGCCTGTTGAAGGACGTCCATCACCACCTGTGTACGGCTTGTGTGCGGCGGCTCCACGATCAAACGGGACGTCCTTGAATTCTGCACCCTTGCCAGTCCATTCCTGCAACCTTTGATCGCCCATTGAAGATAGAAACACATCGGCCAAGCCGTTGCGATCAATGTCGCGGCTGGCAATGCCCATACCCCAAATCTCGTGATTTACCCATCCATCGGTCTCTCCGTACAGGCGCGGCGTATTGGTGATATCCCAAAGCTGTTCGGCACCACCACGCACATAATAATGACGGTCATTGCTGACACGCAGATCGGATGTGCCATCGCGATCCCAGTCTGAGAACAGCATTGAAAGTGGGCAAAACCCTGGGGTGAGTGGCGTAGACTTGTAGAAGTCGCCGTCGGGACGCAGCAATAGATTTTTATCGCAGGCCTCGAACGGGCCATCAGCGTTTGTGCGATCAACATAATGGCCAAATGCCAAGGTTGGTCGCGTATTTCCGGCTTCCCAAGTTGCAGAAAAAGCGGTTGTCCATTTGTTGGTAAAAGTAATGTCTGGAAGGGAAGTGGGTGTGAATTCACACGACCCCAATCCGCGCAAGATCATGTCGGGGCCAACGCGCATTAAAACCAAATCCAAAACACTGTCATTGTCGATGTCGATTGGATAGGCACCTGTGGTTGCGGTCAGCTCTGGCATTGGCATCACTTCGAACCTAATTGTGCCTTGGTCTTCGCTGATGTTGCGCCACAGCGTTGGCGGGCTGGTGCCGCCAGCGGCCATTAGGTCCAGACGGCCGTCATCATCGCAATCAAAAACGGCAAGGCCGCCGCCTACATAATGTTCCCACCCACCCGTATAAGCGTGATTGGGCACGGTTTGGGGTTCATATGTTGGGCCAGCAACAGCAGCGCCACAGGTTAGCAAAAAAGCAGCAATGGCATTAGTCCAAGTCATCACGAACATCCCTTATCGCCATGTCGAAAACGAAATCTAGGGCATAAGCCGCAGCCCCACGCGCCCACATCAGATTGTCCCATCTGTGGATCAAGACGTCGGGCGGGGGTTTATCTATTTGAACAATTGATTTGCGCATTTCTTCGATTACCTCTTGTGCGTAAAGGTGGTCGAACTGCATTTGTTCACCAGCAAGAATGATGAGCTGCGGGTCAAAGACATTTACCAAGTTTGCCAGGCCAATTGCAAACATGCGGCCTGCACGAGTCACAATCGTCTTAGCCGTTGGATCGCCTTCTTTGGCGGCCTGTAACAACCGCTTAACACGGTTTTCAATTGGCAGGTCTGGATCAAGAAATCCAACGCTGGCTGCTTCGCGCACAAGCGCGTAATCGGCGACATATGCCTCAAGACAACCGCGCTGTCCGCAGCGGCATAATGCCCCCTCAAGCTGCACCTTAGTGTGGCCAAATTCCGCACCACACCCACGTGTGCCGCGATAAATTTGACCGTTCAAAACGATGCCCATGCCCACACCACTTTCGATGGTCACAACGATAAAGTCTGAATGGTCGCGCCCCAAGCCAAATGTCTTCTCTGCCATCGCAACAAGGTTGGCATCGTTGTCTAGGAACGTTTGCACGCCCAGTCGGTGGGTCAGTATATCGCGCAAATTGATATTACGTTCCCTTAAAGAGGGGGACCAATATACCGTGCCGTTTTCGGCATCCACAACACCAGCCAGCCCAACGCCTACGCCTGACAAGTCATCAATTGATTTGCTGTATAATGCGGTCAGTTGCGCCAATGCGTTCTCTATCAAGTCTGTTAGTTCTTGGCTGGAGGCAGGACCCTTGGCAAAGGGAACTTCCAGTTCCGCCAATTGTGTCCCTTCAAAATCGACCAACATAAGGGAGACTGATCGATCAGAGACTTTGATGCCCGCCACCAAGTGCGCAGCACCTGCAATTTTCAAATCAACACGTGGACGTCCACGTTTTAGGTCCGCGGCATTTTCTGAATCGCGTGGAATTTCTTGGATCAGCCCATCACGCAGTAATTCCGCAGTTACTGTTGTAACAGTCGCGCGGCTGATTCCTGTGTTGTGTGACAGATCAATACGGGGAATTGGACCACGGCGTTCGATCTCGCGTAGTAGAATACGACGACCTTGTTCGCGCTGATGTCCAAATGCCATGTGCTACCCCATCCGTTGAAAACCTTATAAGAATTTAAAGCTCTGACATAAAGGATGACTTTATTTTAAAGCCCTGTCGATTTAATTTGCAATACGAATTTAAAAAGGTATGAATTAATCCATCCCCGACCGCCAGGCGATTCTGGCGCGGGTTCTAAAAGTTCTGGGAGGAACATCATGAAACTATTGAAAACTGCAGCCGCAGTCATGACTGGCGTCGTCATGAGCACCGCGGCATGGGCTGATGATATTATCGTTGGCGTAAGCTGGTCTAACTTTCAAGAAGAACGCTGGAAAACTGACGAAGGCGCGATTAAAGCCGCACTCGACGCTGCAGGAGCGAAATATATTTCCGCTGATGCGCAGTCTTCATCCGGAAAACAGTTGTCTGACATTGAATCATTGATCGCACAGGGCGCAACAGCTTTGATCATCTTGGCCCAAGACGCATCTGCGGTTGGCCCAGCGGTTCAAGCGGCATCTGACGAAGGCATCCCAGTTGTTGCCTATGACCGTCTGATCGAAGACGCACGCGCATTCTATCTGACATTCGACAACGTTGAAGTTGGCCGCATGCAAGCCCGCGCCGTTTTGGCCGCACAGCCAACAGGCAACTACGTTATGATCAAAGGGTCCCCAACAGATCCAAACGCAGACTTCCTGCGTGGCGGTCAACAAGAAGTGCTTCAAGCTGCGATTGACGCTGGCGACATCACAATCGTTGCCGAAGCCTACACAGATGGCTGGGTTCCAGCGAATGCACAGCGCAACATGGAGCAAATCCTAACAGCGCAAGACAACAAAGTTGACGCTGTTGTTGCATCTAACGATGGTACAGCTGGTGGTGCAGTTGCTGCTTTGACAGCTCAAGGCATGGAAGGCATCGCTGTCTCCGGTCAAGACGGCGACCACGCTGCTTTGAACCGTGTAGCAATTGGTACGCAAACGGTGTCCGTGTGGAAAGATGCACGTGCCCTAGGCAAAGCTGCAGCTGAAGCAGCTGTCGCATTGGCTGGCGGTAACGCTGTTGAAGGTGCTGCTGAATGGACATCTCCATCAGGCACAACCATGAACTCTAAGTTCTTGGCACCTGTTGCCGTGACCGCTGACAACCTTGGTGTTGTTTTGGATGCAGGCTGGATCGAAAAAGACGCACTATGTGCAGGCTCTTCGAACGCCGCTTGTAACTAAGTCTATCTGCCCCACCGATCCCAAGTGATTGGTGGGGCAACTCCAATCCCCTTTTATATCGTAATCAAGAGATGCTAAGCCACCAACTTAGGGAGGCGACGCTTTAGTCACGTCTTTGATTTGCCACACTGCGGAGGCACCGAAATGAGTACCCCAACCACAAACAGGTCAGCCAAGACCTTTTTCAACAAGCTAGGGATCGACCTTAGACTGTTGGGAATGATAGGCGCACTTGTCATCTTGTGCGTGATGTTTGACCTGATCACGGGCGGTCGTTTCCTGACCCCGCGCAACCTTTTTAACTTGTCCGTTCAAACAGCATCCGTGGCCGTCATGGCAACAGGAATGGTGTTTGTGATTGTAACGCGCAACATCGACTTATCGGTCGGCTCAATGCTTGGGTTCATCGGCATGACGGTTGGCGCACTTCAAGTTTACTACTTCCCCGACATCGTGGGTCTTGGCCATTGGTCGATCTGGATTTTGGCAAGCATTGCAGCCATCATCATGGGCGCATGCCTTGGCGCGGTCCAAGGTTGGGTAGTTGGGTACCTCACGGTGCCAGCTTTTATCGTGACCCTTGGCGGCTTGCTGATCTATCGCGGCGCGATGTGGTGGGTGACACAAGGGCAAACCGTTGCTCCACTTGATCCGACATTCCGCCTTTTGGGTGGGGGTGCGGATGGCACTTTAGGCGAAACCCTTAGCTGGGGGGGTGGCGTTGTCTCCTCCCTTGTTGCCGTTGGCCTAATTCTTGCCAGCCGCCGCCGCAAAGCCAATCACGGCTTTACTGTTAAACCCATGTGGGCCGAAGGTATCCTAATCGCTTTGGCTGCTGGGCTGGTGCTGGGCTATGTCTACATCATGAACTCATACACGATCGCAAAAGGCGCGTTGCCCCGGATCGCTGAGGCGCGGGGGATTGAGCTGACGGAAGGGCTTACGCTTTATCACGGTGTCGCAATTCCGGTGATTATCTTGCTGGTGGTCACCATTGGCATGACGCTAATCTCGACCCGCACACGGTTTGGCCGCTATGTTTACGCGACTGGCGGCAACCCTGAAGCTGCGGAACTGTCTGGCATCAACACCCGTATGCTCACAGTCAAAGTTTTCGCGCTGATGGGTGCCCTGACCGGCATCGCAGCCATCATCGCATCCGCCCGCTTGGGCGCCGTTGATGTGGGACTAGGAACGCTGGATGAGCTGCGCGTGATCGCTGCTGCGGTCATTGGCGGCACAGCATTGGCCGGTGGTTTCGGCACAATCTACGGTGCTGTAATTGGCGCGTTGATTATGCAGACGTTGCAATCTGGCATGGCCTCGGTTGGGGTGGATGCACCGTTGCAATCAATCGTTGTTGGCCTGGTATTGGTCTTCGCAGTTTACATTGACATCGTTTACCGTCGCAAGACCGGCGCATAAGGGAGCATGGATATGACAAATAAAACACCCCTCGTCGAGTTGCGGAACATGAGCATCGCTTTTGGTGGGGTCCGCGCTGTTGATGATGTTTCGGTTGACCTTTACGCTGGCGAAGTCGTGGGCCTTTTGGGCCACAATGGCGCAGGCAAATCGACCCTGATCAAGATGCTCTCAGGCGCATACGGCGCGGACAGTGGCGAGATTTTTATCAACGGTGAAAAGGCCAAGATCAGAAACCCGCGCGATGCCCGTCGTTATAACATCGAGACGATTTATCAAACGCTGGCTTTGGCCGACAATTTGGATGCAGCAAGCAATCTGTTTCTAGGGCGCGAATTGGTAACATCGCTGGGCTTTGTTGACGACGACGCGATGGAAGCAGAAATGCGCAAAATCATGACCCGTCTAAACCCAAACTTTCAAAAGTTCCACGAGCCAGTGTCGGCTTTGTCTGGTGGGCAACGTCAATCTGTTGCGATTGCACGGGCGGTATATTTCGACGCCAAAATCCTGATCATGGATGAGCCGACGGCAGCCTTAGGGCCGCAGGAAACTCAGATGGTTTCAGAGCTTATTAAAAAACTAAAAGCCGAAGGAATTGGCATCTTCCTGATCAGCCATGACATTCATGATGTGATGACCTTGTGCGATCGTGCATCAGTGATGAAAAACGGTAAACTGGTTGGCACAGTTGATGTGGACACTGTCACCGATGACGAACTATTGAGCATGATCATTCTGGGTAAGCACCCGCATCAAAAAGAAGCATAATGGCAGATGACTTAACACTGGTCGCCGACGTAGGTGGCACCAACACACGGTTCGCGTTGGCCGGTGCAAATGGTATCGTTGTTGGTAGCGCTGCACGGTATACAAATTGTGATGTCGATAGTTTTGTAGACGCGGCGCAGGCCTATGTTTTGACTTTGAATGGGGCATTGCCATCAAATCTTTGTGCGGCAATTGCGGGGCCTGTTTCAGGTGGCACAGGTAAAATTACCAACGGAAATTGGGTTTTTGACACCGATGTTTTATCCAATACGTTGGGGATGAAGCGGGTGCATCTACTCAATGACTTGGTCGCCTTAGGCTACGCATTGGATGTATTGCCAAGCGGTATGGTAACCCAAGTGGGCGGTGGGGAATCGCAAGGTTCACAAGCCCTTGTCGCGGGAATTGCTACCGGATTTAACATCAGTATGTGTCATGCGGGTCAGGTGACCGAGGCCGAATTGGGGCACGCCAGCTTGCCAAACAGCGTCATGGATGTTTTGCGACACGCCATTGGTAATCAAGCTGACAAGTTCCGCACGGTTGAAACATTGTTTTCGGGCGGTGGTATTTCGACGTTGCACACAGCCCTTGGATTTGATGCGGCTGATCCTGCAAACATTACGGCGCAAGATGGGGACACCGTTGCGCTTTTCGCAAAGACGCTTGGCGTCTTTTGTCGCGAGATGGCCTATCAATATATGCCATTGGCTGGTCTATATTTCAACGGTTCAGTGGCTAGGGCAGTCTTGGGCTCAGCGACTGCTGGGAAAATAGTCGCAGCTGAGGCTGGCAAAGATGAAGCGTTTTTAGGGCGTTTTGGACAAGTGCCGCTGTACCTAATTACCGAGGACAACGCCGCTCTTTATGGCTGCGCACGTTATGTACACCGACAGGCAGGCGCAGGGGGTAATTCCTGATCGCTGACTGGATTGCGCTTGGCCCCAAAGCACCTGAACTCGCACATGAATGTAAAGGAATTGATAATGCCGCAAACTCCACCCAACCGGCTAATGGTCTGCTCAACGTGTGAACGTTCGTCAGGCCACACCGCGCGCCATGATTGCGCGACTTTGCGTGGTGCACTGAAGTTGGCAGGTCTAAGTGATCAGATCGAAGTCGAGGCAACGCCCTGCCTTGGTGGGTGTGTCCTACCTGTTAACATATCGCTCCAAGGGCAGGGGCGGGGCAGCTATGTGTTTGACGGCTTAGACATCAAATCGTCCGAGGCTGAGATCGTTAAGCTTTGCCAGATATTTCTTGAATTGGATCGTGGTTGGATCGAAGACGCGCGGCCGTTAGGGGAATTACGCAACCGCTTAAGGGCACGCATCCCCGCACAGAACTAGTCGTTTGAATTCGTGACCTTAACGCTAACCCGTAGCGGTTTGGTTCCAACGGACAGTTGGTTGTGATCGTTTGAATTCAAAGCAACTTCGATCATTACGTCGCCATTGGGCAGGTGATCAATGTGGTACCAGTTTGCATAAATCCGTGCCAATTTCTTGCCATTCACATAGACATGGGCGTGGCCTTCACCTGCCACATGGGCCGTGCTGGCATGTTCAGGCGCAAAGCGGAAATTAGTTGTTTCAACGTGAAGATTCCAACCAGACGCAGGATCTTTGATGACCTGCGCGGCAAGCGTCGGGGCATTTACATCTGCAGGCAGAGCAATCGCAGCCATTGCAGCGTGATCATGCCGACCACCATTATCTGCGACGTGATCATGTCCATCCAGCGTGATTCCGTTGCCGGCTGCAATCAAAAATCCGATGCCGCCACCAAAGATCAAACCGATCAATAGCATGCCTAATTTATGGTCCATATTCCGTCCCTTTGATCAGAAATGTAAAGGTGGCGACACTTAAGCCGCTTCACCTTCTTTGGTCCAGAAATAGGCGCAGAACGCACCAAGCAGGGTCCATGCCACCAAGCCAACAGTCAACGCGCGTGCGGCAAACAATGCCCCGATTTCAGTTGGAACCGGTCCCGTAAACTCAGCTGGTTGAGGGGCACCAACGATATGTGGCAACAGCAACAGCAGGATCGCAGCGCCGATGCCAACCATCGTAAAGTGGAAGGCAATCAACCACATCGAAATTGCTGCCAATGCAACCGTTGCGAACCACCAATACTGGCGCAGTAAAACATCCGCGGCAGCCACACCGGGAACTTCGGGCGGCAGTGAAAATGCGGGCGCAAGGTGTGCCGCAACAAAGCCCATCAAACCCCAGATCATACCATTACGCGGTGTAATAATAGCGCCGCGTTCCTCGGCAACACCCATAAGGGCGACAAGGATAAACGCGTAACCACAATATGTCAGCATAGTGAAAAGAAGGCTCAGCAGGTCACGCAATGGATCAAAGCCTGCAACGTTCTGAACCGTAGAAACAGGGTCTGCGCCAAAATGAATCAGCGTGCCAGATTCATAAAGTTCAGCATGTAGCAAAACAGGTTGCACAAACACGTACTGCAGCAGGGCGATTAACAACCCAGCTGCAGCACCAGCGAACAACGCGCTGGATACAATGCGTGAAAACATTTTAGTGGCAGGGGAAGCCGGTTGCGTGACGCACATCATGTGCCGCGTCATGCAAAGCTGCAGCTTGAACATGGCCAGTGACGGCAACAATGCCAACGCCGATGATCATCGCAAATACGGCTGACATCAGGCCTGTGCGGCTGTCTGTTGTGTGGTTGTCTGCGGTCAAAGCTACTGTGGTCGTCTTCATCTGTTCTCTCCTTACTGTCACACCCGACAGTTTCAATTACGTTTCAGCCCGGCAGGTCTCCTGGCTTGCGCATCATCACGTGGTCCCGACCTTCCCCACCAATTGTGGCGAGTGGTACATTCGAAACCCGCTCTTCGCATACAGTCGCGGGGGCGGCCTGGGATTTGGTTGTCTTAAAACCTAACCCAATTCCCTCTTCGTTCATCGACAAAAACCGACGAACACCAAGCTCTTTACGTCTACAACCTGCAATCCGAGTCGCACAAGAGACAACTTACGCCATTGGGCTAATTGTCAGCGTTTACGACGCAACAAATAGGCATCCATGATCCAACCATGCGCGCTGCGCGCGTCGGCACGGGCGGTAATGATGTCTTCGCAAACCAGGTCTAGGGGGCCGGATCGGATGATTTGGTTCTCCATCCCCAGATACGCACCCCACCAAATATCAAAGTCAGCACCATTCAGGGTCTGAAATGCACAGTTCCCGTCAAGCATGAAAATCGCGCTATCTGCCCCTTTGGGCCAGCCATTATCACGCAATTGACGACCGGTTGTGACCACAAACGGAGCACCTATTTCGTTCACTGGAATTGCGTGGGCGGCGGTCAAAACCTGAAGCGTGGTTATCCCCGCAACAACGCGAACATTCGGATAAGGTTTCAGGCGCGAGGCAATCCGAAGCGAGCTGTCGTATAGTGAAGGGTCACCCCAGATCAACAAAGCCGCACGTTTGGTGTTACCAGCGGCCAGTTTCCAAGCATCTGCAATTGCATCATGCCAAAGGTCAACGTTTTCAAGGTAATCACCGTTCGATTTGCGCACAGGCAGATCGAATTCAATGATCTTTGTCCCATTGCCCACAACGACCTTATCCACAATTTGACGCCGCAAGTCCGCAAGGTCGGATTTTTCATCCCCTTTACGTGGGATCAAAATGGTTGTGGCCTCTTGGATTGCACGCGCCCCTTCAAACGTCAGGTGGTCGGGGTTGCCCGTACCAATGCCGATCAGCGTTAGGCTATCCATCAGCGTAATCTGTGGCCAATGGACCATAAAGGATAAGGGCGGGATTCGGTGAAAATTCGGCCTGTAAATCCTTGGCTAATTCCGACACCGTGGTGCGTTTCAACACTTGGTCTGGTGTGCTGACGGCTTCGGCCAACAGCGCAGGTGTGTCGGCTGGCAAGCCATTCGCGATCAGTTTTTCAACAAGGGCAGGAAAGGTGCGTTTGCCCATGAAGACCACTGTCGTCGCCAACGGATCGGCAAGGGCCACAAGGTTCGCATCATCCGGCAAAGCGCCATCAACATCATGACCAGTCACAAACTGTACCCGACGTGCTGTCAAACGACGGGTCAATGGAATACCAGCGGCCGCAGCGGCAGCACAAGCGGACGGAATACCGGGGATAATCTCGTAAGGAATACCCGCTTCGCGCAATGCAACGATTTCCTCCTCAAGCCGCCCAAACATCCCGCCATCACCGCTTTTCAAACGGACAACCCGCGCTCCGGTCTGGGCATATTCAACCAACAACTGACTGACATGGCTTTGCTTAGGGGACGCACGCCCTGCCCGTTTTCCAACGCCAACCAAATCCGCGCCTTTGCCCGCATGGGACAAAATCGGGCCGGCCGAAAGATCGTCAAACAACACAGCATCCGCTGTCTTCATGCGGTTCACGGCTTTCAGCGTCAACAACTCGGGATCACCCGGGCCAGAGCCCACAAAGCTGACAAAACCAGTCATTTACGTGGCCTCTGCGATCAGGTGAAAGAACGTGCCAGTGACATTACCATTGCGCGATCCGGTTTCTGGAACAGGGTTGCCCTCGGCGTCTAAAACGTCCGCCAAAGGTGCGTCAGGTTCTTCCAAAATGGTGGAATAGTGGAATTCATGACCACGCAACGCATCACCCACAGCAAACCCCGGCATTGGCGCAATCAGGTGGGCCTTGCGATAACCAAGGTGGAATTTACGTTTCTCATACGACGTAACCAAACCAAGAAGTCCTAGCATTTCATGGCTGGTCCCATCCTTGTCGAGCAAGGTTTTGCCAAGCGCCATGTAGCCCCCGCATTCACCGTGAATGGGGCGCGTTTTGGCGTGCGCATGCATGGCTTTGCGGAAATTAGTCGCGGCAGCCAGACGTCCTGCGTGCAATTCAGGATAGCCGCCGGGCAACCAAACCAGATCAGCAGTGGGGTCTGGAGCCTCATCGGCAAGGGGCGAAAACGGAATAATCTCTGCCCCAGCGGCGCGCCAACCGGCAACCAGGTGTGGGTAAGTGAACGAAAATGCGGCGTCTTGGGCCAATGCAATGCGTTGCGCGGGTGGCTTGGGCAATTGACCTGCGGGCAGGGCTTCGCCACCAGTCGCTGCGGCTTTGATAGCATCCAGATCGACGTTCTCGCGTAGGAAGGTTGCATAGCCAGAAATTGCGGCCTCTAGGTCGGGATGTTCACTGGCTTGGATCAGTCCAAGGTGGCGTTCTGGCAGGGCCAAATCCCCACGACGAGGCAAACTGCCCAGCACTTTGATGCCGTGCTTTTCCATCCCTAAACGGGTCAAACGTTCGTGGCGCGGCGATGCCACACGGTTCAAAATTACACCTGCAAAATTCAGATCAGGATTGTACTTGGCAAATCCTAAAGCAGTGGCGGCAGCAGATTGCGCCTGACCGCTCACGTCAATCACAAGGATCACACCCCAACCCATTTTAGCCGCTGTTTCAGCGCTGGTGCCATGGCCCGTCGCACCCGGTTTTGCGACACCGTCGTACAGCCCCATTGAGCCTTCAGCGATTACGATATCGGCACCTATCGCTTGCGCTGAAATCGCGCCAAGTAAACTGGGATTCATCGCCCATGTGTCAAAGTTAAAAGACGGACGACCCGCCGCCGCACGGTGAAACGCGGGGTCGATGTAATCGGGGCCGCTTTTGAACGGCTGAACGGTCAATCCGTCTTCGGCCAACGCACGCAAAAGCCCCAACATCACAGTGGTTTTTCCTGTGCCAGAACTGGGTGCGGAAATCAGCAGACCTTTGGGCATGTCAGTCATTGGATGTCTCACTTTCTGGTGTCCAGCTGGCCCAAGGGCTGTCAGCCGTTTGGGGGCGATAACGGCGGTCGTAATCGGTCGCGTAAAGGCAGCTTTCGTCAAACCCTTCGCCCGCAAGCGCAGGTCCAACAAGGATCAATGCGGTGCGTGTGATTTCTGGGGTTACAGCGGCTGCGATGGTTGAAAGGGTTGCACGAATGATTTGTTCGTCTGGCCACGATGCGCGAAAGACAACCGCGACGGGGCAATCATCGCCATACGATGGGGTTAAATCAGAAATCACTGTATCAAGATTCTGGATCGACAGATGGATGGCTAATGTCGCGCCAGTCGCAGCAAAATTCTTAAGGTTTTCACCTTCGGGCATCGACGATGCACGGCCCTGTGTGCGGGTCAAAACCACGGATTGCGCAAGACCGGGCAAAGTCAATTCCGTACCTAACGCGGCAGCGGCAGCGGCAAAAGATGGCACGCCAGGGGTTACGCTGACGGCGATATTTTCTGCGCGAAGCCGACGCATCTGTTCGCCCATCGCGGACCAAACAGACAGGTCACCAGAATGCAGACGCGCTACGTCTTTGCCTGCGTCAGTCGCGGTTTTGATCGTTGCGATGATCGTATCCAGATCCATAGCAGCCGTGTTGATTATTTCTGCATCCTTTGGACAATGGCCCAGAATTTCTTGTGGCACCAGCGATCCTGCGTAAAGGCAAACGGGGCAAGACGCGATGATGTCGCGCCCACGTAGGGTCAATAAATCTGCGGCACCGGGGCCTGCACCAATGAAGTGTACGGTCATAATTTTGGTCCTTGTGCGATGGCGCAGGTTGCCATGCGGTCGTGTGAAATGGAACGGGGGGCGAGCAAATTTGCGCCCTCACCGACGGCAGCAAGGGCCGCCGCTTCGGCAACGCTGCCCGTGGCGCGGTGGTTTTGGCTGGCTTGGGACTTGGTCGGCGTTTCGGTTTTGGCAAGGTTGTGGGCCGAAATGGAAATAATCTGTGCACCGATTGTTTCGGCGAAGGCTGCAAACACAGCCTGCTTAGATTTGTCATCAGCGGTGGCAATTGCATCGACTGTTTGAGATCCCGTAATTGCGAAAGCATCCGCAAGACTTTGCACAGTCGCCGCACCGCGAAATCCGAACCCTGCAACAATCATCGTGTCACACTCCATTGTACAATCGGATAGGCGCTGTACCAACCGCGTTTGCTGCCCAAAGGTTTGGAGTTGGCGATCTCGATGCGCATCAGTTCACCGCCCTTGGCGGCGTGGCCTTGGGCTACGATGGTTTCGGATTCCAAGGTGACTGCATTGGTCACAAAACGGCATCCAACAGGCATGATCGCCCACAAGGCATCAAGCAACGTTTGATCAAGTCCCCCGCCGACAAAAACCACGTTGGGGGCAGGTAAATCCGCAAGTACTTCAAGGGACTTTCCCGTCACCACTTGCAATCGATCGACACCAAGGGCCAGCGAATTTTGCGCCACCCGCGCTGCCCGTTCGGGGTGTGCTTCTACAGCTGTGGCATGAACGGATGGATGAGATAACAACCATTCAATCGCGATTGATCCAGATCCCGCACCCAAATCCCATAGGTGTTCGCCAAATTTCGGCGCAAGCGCTGACAAGGTAAGCGCCCGAATGGGGCGTTTGGTGATTTGTCCATCGTGGGCAAACAAAGCATCAGATTGTCCCGAGGCGTAGCTTAACACTGAGCCATCCCCATTGAGCTCAAGAGCCACACAAACAGGATGTTGGATTGGTTCGGAAATATCATCAAACTGGGTCACACGTTGACGCGGACCACCTAGGGCTTCCATGACGGTCAGTGTACTTTTGTCAAACCCTTCGGTGTTCAAATAGGCATTCAATTGTGCAACAGCGTCCCCGTCACGCAACAATACAATTGCGCGCAACCCATTGGCCAAATGCGGACGCAACCGCGACAGTGGTGCTGCATGAAGGCCTAGGCACAACGTATCCTCCAACGGCCAACCCATTTGTGCCGCCGCCAATGAAAACGTCGCAGGGCCAGCGATGGATTGCCATTCATGGGGTTCTAGATCGCGGGCCAAAACACTGCCCGCGCCGTACCAAAACGGATCGCCAGAAGCCAAGGCAACAACATTTTTGCCGCGCAGGGCCAGCAGTTGCACGATGCCGTCGGCAAATGGCACTGGCCATGTGACCAATTCTGCATCTAGCTTTGGCAGCAAGGACAAGTGCCGCGCGGCCCCCATGACGATTTCTGCCGCTTGCAACACCTTGTGGCTTGCGGGTGTCATGGCATTCGGTCCATCTTCGCCCAAACCCAAAATGGTCAACCAAGGAGCATCAGCCATGACACATCACCTGCTTATCCTTGGTGGAACAACCGAGGCCACAGCGCTGGCCCACGTGCTGCATGACGCTGAAATTCAGGCGACGTTTTCTTATGCGGGTCGTGTTGCGCGGCCCAAACGACAACCCTTGCCCACGCGCATTGGTGGTTTTGGTGGTGTTGATGGTTTGGCCGATTACATTCGTGAAAACGGTATTACCCATGTAGTTGATGCGACCCATCCGTTTGCCGCGCAAATGAGTATGAACGCGGTGGCCGCTTGTGCGCAGACAGACACGTATTTGGCCGCCTTGACCCGACCCAAATGGCAAGCTCAAGTTGGTGATGAATGGCGTCATGTCCCCGATATCGCGGGCGCTGTTGCAGCCCTTGATGGCCATACCCAAAACGTGATGTTGGCAATTGGACGTATGCATTTGGATGCGTTTGCGCCCTGTCCGCAGCATCAATATCTGTTGCGTCTGGTTGACGCGCCTGACGGTGATGTTCCGTTGCCCAACAGGCATATCATTGTGGACCAAGGGCCGTTCAGCGTTGAAGGTGACACCGCACTTATGCGTGATCATAGCATCGAAATTGTGGTCGCCAAAAACGCGGGTGGCACGGGTGCGCGGGCCAAGATAGACGCGGCGCGTCATTTGGATATCCCGATCATTATGATTGACCGCCCCGCCATTCCTGACCGCCCTGAAGTTGGCAAACCGCAAGACGTTATGGATTGGCTTTCTCATTTCAGCACGGATCGTGGTGTGTAAACGATTGGACCGATGTCGCGCTCAATAATGCGCGTTTGGCTAGAGCCTACCAAAACCATTGTGCGCATATCTGCCATATCCGGCGTGGTTTGGGACAGCGGTACAATCTTGATCGTTTCATCAGGGCGCGACACGTTGCGGGCAAAGATCACTGGGCGATCATCACCGCATGCATCTTTCAGAATTTCGAGCGTGCGTTCAAATCCTTCGGGCCGTGATTTGCTGCGTGGGTTGTAAAACGCCATCGCAAAATCAGCCTCGGCAGCCAGACGCAATCGCTTCTCGATCAGCGTCCAAGGTTTCAAATTGTCACTTAGGTTGATTGCGCAGAAATCGTGCCCCAGTGGTGCCCCTGCACGGGCAGAGGCGGCCAGCATCGCGGTGATACCCGGCAACACTTCAATCTGAATTTCTAACCATTCTTTTGGACCCTTCTCAAGCGCCTCGAACACGGCAGAGGCCATGGCAAACACACCCGGATCACCAGAGGAAACTACAACGACACGTTTCCCCTCAGCGGCCATTTGCAAGGCGTGCTGGGACCGGTCAATCTCAACCCGATTATCGCTGCCATG
>CAJJBH010000072.1 GCA_905182355.1 uncultured Paracoccaceae bacterium
CTTTGCTGCGATGCAGTTCCTATTTGGGCCAGTGATTGGCGGGTTGTCTGATCGATTTGGGCGTCGCCCTGTGCTGCTGGTGTCTTTGGTTGTCATGGCTATCGATTATTTAGTGATGGCCGTCGCAGGTACAATTTGGCTGCTGTTGATCGGGCGAATCATTGGTGGAATCACCGCAGCCACCCATTCAACCGCTAACGCCTACATTGCTGATATTTCAAATCCAGAAGACAAAGCCGCAAACTTTGGATTGATCGGGGCCGCTTTCGGGATCGGGTTTGTCCTTGGCCCATTGATGGGTGGGGTTCTGGCCGAATACGGCACCCGCGCCCCGTTTTATGCGGCTGCAGCCCTTGCAGGTTTGAACGCTGTGTTCGGGTGGTTTGTTCTGAAAGAGACTGTCACCGACGCCATTAGACGTCCCTTTGCGCTGTCCCGAGCCAATCCGTTTGGCGCCTTCAGAGTCCTTAGCAAAATGCCTGCAATTTCACCTTTGCTCGGCGTCTTCTTCTTCTATCAAATCGCTTTTACTGTTTATCCCTCAGTTTGGAGTTACTTTGGCAAAGAACGTTTTGACTGGGATCCCAGCACGATCGGCCTGTCCCTTGGACTGTTCGGGATCATGATCGCATTGGTCCAAGGCCTATTGATCAGACCAGCCCTTAAATATCTGGGTGAACGTGGAACAGTGATCTATGGATTGGTCTTTGACATTATCGCCTTTGGATTGCTGGCAGTTGTCACCTCAGGCACAATTGCTTTGACCCTGATCCCCATCGCGGCCTTGGCAGGTGTTGTCTTGCCAGCCCTTCAAGGGTTGATGTCGCGGGCCGTTGGCGATGATCAGCAAGGGGAACTACAGGGGGCGCTGACGTCAATATCAGCACTTGCGATGATCATCTCACCCATGCTCATGACAGCCAGCTTTGCGGCGTTCACAGGCGAAGGGGCACCGATCTATCTGCCAGGTGCACCTTTCTTGTTGTCGATGGTCATTACAATTTTTGCTGTGGCCCTGTTCATGCGGCACCGAACACCGAGTGACGCTACGGAACCCGCATAACATAACATCAGGTCGCATTTGACCTTGAGGTAGCCTGCGACACAGGCCAGCATGACGGCAACAGACTGACTAAATGGAGCCGTCATGCAAACCATAAAAGCCGCCGTATGCCACACTTTTGGTGAACCCCTGCGCATAGAAGATATCCAACTGCGCGAGCCTGAAATGGGCGAAGTCGAAGTTACACTAGATGCCGTTGCGATCTGTCATTCCGACATCTCGTTCGCAGGTGGTGCCTGGGGTGGATCATTGCCAGCCGTTTACGGGCACGAAGCCGCTGGTCGCGTCAGCGCTGTCGGCAATGGTGTGAATGGCCTAGCCGTCGGAGACAGCGTTGTTGTGACGCTTATCCGGTCCTGTGGCACCTGCCCCAGCTGCGCAGGCGGTAAACCAACGGTCTGCGAAACGCCTTATGACGGCGATCATGGTCCTATCAAAACGGCTGATGGTGGCAAGTTACATCAAGCAATGGCAACAGGTGGCTTTGCCGAAAAAGTTGTGGTGGATCAACGCCAATTGGTAAAGATTTCACATGACATTCCAAAAGATGCTGCCAGTCTGATTGCTTGCGGCGTGATCACTGGTGTTGGTGCTGTAATCAACGCAGCTAACCTGCGTGCCGGTCAAGACGTCGTTGTCATTGGTGCAGGTGGCGTTGGCCTGAACGCGATCCAAGGGGCCCGTATTGCAGGTGCACGCCGTATTGTTGCGGTGGATATGAGCGAAGAAAAGCTAGAGATTGCTAAAGAATTCGGCGCAACCCACGGAGTTCTCGCGACGGGTGCAAAGCCGTGGCGTGCTAGCCATAAAGCCCTGGGTGGGCGCGGCGCGGACGCAGTAATCGTGACGGTGGGTGCCATTCCCGCTTACGAACAGGCACCGCGATACTTGGGTCTTGGCGGCAAAGTCATCATGGTTGGGATGCCCCATTCTGGCGCAATGGCTGAGTATGAACCAGTTATGTTGGCTGCAACAGGTCAAGGCATGGTTGGATCGAAAATGGGCGATGTTGTGATCCAACGCGATATTCCTTGGATGGTAGATTTGTATTCTCAAGGACGTTTGAAATTGGATGAATTGATTTCGGGCCGGTGGTCATTGGATCAGATCAACGAAGCGATTGCA
Organism: uncultured Paracoccaceae bacterium; assembly: GCA_905182355.1. GTDB lineage: Bacteria > Pseudomonadota > Alphaproteobacteria > Rhodobacterales > Rhodobacteraceae > Ascidiaceihabitans. The sequence continues at coordinate 2,189 of CAJJBH010000072.1, forward strand.
GATACCAAAACGGGATCTGCCCGACGCAATGTAATTGTTTTTAATCGCTAAAAGGGGGGCGCTGCCCCCGACCTACGGTCACCCCAGAAGTTTAACTGGCAAGATGAAGTTGGAAACGCGATGAAACTGCAAGATTTAGAAGTGATTGTGACCGCCCCGCCTGCCCCTGGTTGGGGTGGTCGCTATTGGATTTTGGTTAAGGTAACCACGGACACTGGGATTGTCGGATGGGGCGAATGTTACGCGTCTTCCGTTGGTCCCGTTGCTATGACAGCTGTGATCGAGGACGTATTTGGTCGTCACATTCAGGGCGAAAATCCTGAAAACATAGAATTGATGTTTCGCCGTGTGTTTTCATCCGGCTTCACTCAACGTCCTGATTTGACCGTGATGGGCGCGTTTTCAGCGCTTGAGATCGCATGTTGGGACATTTTGGGTAAAGACCGCGATCGCCCTGTTCATGCGTTGATTGGCGGGCGTATGAATGACCGCATTCGCGCCTATACCTATCTGTATCCCCTACCCCATCATGATATCAATGCATTCTGGACCTCACCCGAAATGGCCGCTGAATCTGCGTTGGATTGCGTGTCCCGTGGCTATACAGCCGTAAAATTTGACCCTGCTGGTCCCTACACTTTACGCGGCGGCCATATGCCCGCAATGAGCGACATCAGCCAGTCCGTAGCCTTTTGCAAAGCGATCCGCGAAGCCGTTGGTGATAAGGCTGATTTGTTGTTTGGCACCCACGGCCAGTTCACCACGGCTGGCGCGATCCGGTTGGGTCAAGCAATTGAACCCTATAGCCCGCTTTGGTACGAAGAACCCGTGCCACCAGATGCTGTTGAACAGATGGCCCAAGTGGCCCGCAGCGTTCGCATTCCTATCGCGACGGGTGAGAGATTGACCACGAAGGCCGAATTTGCGCCAATCTTGCGCAGCGGTGCTGCTGCCATTTTACAACCCGCATTGGGTCGCGCCGGCGGTATTTGGGAAATGAAGAAGGTCGCCGCAATGGCCGAGGTCTATAACGCCCAGATGGCCCCCCACCTTTACGCAGGCCCGATCGAATGGGCGGCGAATATCCAGCTTGCAGCTTCGATTCCCAACATCTTGATGTGCGAGTGCATCGAAACGCCATTCCACGATCAGTTGATCAAAAGCAGTATCAAGGTCGAGGATGGGTATATCACACCTCCCACGACCGCAGGCTTGGGGATCGACGTGGACGAAGCATTGGCCCGCGCGCACCCCTACACCGACAGCGGCCTGCATTTGGAAATGCAAGAAGCTCCCTGCGACTACGTCAACGGGAATTCATTCGCAGGTGGCTCACCAGTAAAAACTTAAGCCGGTTTAGATTGTCCAAGGCTGTCACTGACAAAACCCAGCCAGTTTTCATTGCAAATCTTGGCAATCAACGCGTCATTGTATCCATGCGCAGACATGCCATCACGCAAAATGCCAAGATCTGCGGCGCTGTTTATCCCTTTTGGCATCGGGGCACCGTCGAAGTCTGATCCAAATCCTACGTGATCCTCCCCTGCCATCTCGATCATATGATCGAGTTGACGCAGACAATCCGCAATTGTGGCTTTTCCAGTGCTCCACCCGGCCTCGCTTAGAAACAGCGCACCAAAATTCAAACCGACTATACCGTGCGTTTCGCCAACCGCCTTAAGCTGCGCATCAGTCAGATTACGGGTCGCGTTGCACAATTCATACGCGTTTGAATGCGTAGCCACCAAGGGCAATCCCGCCTCTGCAACGTCCCAAAAGCCCTTCATCGTTAAATGGCTCGTGTCCACGATCATCCCCAGCTTCGCGCAACGTGCGACCAACTGTTTGCCCAACACAGTCAGCCCAGGCCCTGTGTCGCCATCACGCCCGCCTTGAAACGGCACCCCTTCGGCAAAGATTGTTGGACGCGACCAGACCAAACCCAAAGATCGCAGCCCCAAGGCATAAAGCCCATCCAACGCCAGAAAATTTTCGTCGATACAATCCGCGCCTTCAAGATGTAAAATGCAAGCAAGCTTCGGCCCGACAAAAGATTGCGCAAGGGTCAACGGATCGGTGCAAATTCGTAAATGCCCCGCTGCTTGCAGGCGATGGACAAGACCTGCTTGCGCCATCACCGGTTGCAAGGCAACACCTGCATCCAAGGCGGGCGGCAATGGAAAATGCAGATTGCCCTTCTCAAACGCTGTGAAGTCAAATGCAGCCCGTTTTGTCGGCGAAAACAAGGCAAAGAAACCGCCACCTAAACCACCTTTGGCCGCTGCGGGAACATTCACATGGCCAATGGGTTGGTCAAAATCAGCAACCGGATCGGTGCTGCCGCACCACAAACGACTTAGTGCATCATTGTGCCCGTCAAAGATTAGGTGGGTCATGGCTGTTCTCCTTGGCCTGTACGCAAACGTTCGTTTTCAGTTTCCAATTCGGCAATTCGCGCTTCAAGCCGACCTAATTCTGGCCCAACGAGTTGGGTCATTTCACCCGCATCAAAGCGTGGAGTAATGTATTTCGGGCAATTCCAATCATGGGCTGTGATCTGAATTGTCATCAAGCGATCAGGTGTCTTCGCCCCGTCATCCATCAATTTCAGTGTCAATTCAGGATGATCCTTCACATCCAGCATCTTCGCATGGCCCTGAATTTTCAACCGGGCTTTGCACGCGTAATCCATTGCAAACACCGAAACGCGGTCGTCGCCGTCCAAATTTCCCGCAGAAATCAGCTGTCTGTTACCGAGGTAGTCGGCAAATCCAATCGTCGTTTCATCAATCAGCTTGATGAAACCACACGCACCACCACGATGCTGGATATACGGCCAACCCGTTTCACCCACCGTCGCAATATAAATGGTGCTTCGGTCCAGCAAAAAGGCTATCTTGACAGGGCCAATATGTTGGCGTTCAATCTGCGAATAACGCGATGCAAACTTTCCCTTACTGGCGATACCGTCCTGGCGGGCTTCAACAGCTGGTGTGAACATCATCTCGTCGTATCGTGCCATTTCTGCGCCCCACGCCTGTGTATTTCCCAATCATACCCCGTCATTATAGGATACGCATCCCAATTCCCTTCGTCACATCAAAGCGACCCTTCCCCTTGCCCCATGGTTTCGCTATCTGCTGTGGCAACTCAAAAATGCCGCTCCACCAAAGGATACCCTAGCCATGGCCTTGGAAAAGAAATTCGACGCGACCACCGCAGAGCCCCGCCTTTATCAAGCATGGGAAGCCGCAGGATGCTTTACCGCAGGCGCAAATGCCAAGCCCGAGGCGTCGAGCTATTGCATCATGATCCCACCGCCAAACGTCACTGGCGTTTTGCACATGGGCCACGCGTTCAACAACACGTTGCAAGACATCATGATGCGCTGGAAACGGATGCAGGGGTTTGACACCTTGTGGCAACCGGGCACCGATCACGCAGGCATCGCGACGCAGATGGTGGTGGAACGCAAACTTGCTGAAACACAGCAACCTTCCCGCGCTGAAATGGGGCGCGAGGC
>CAJJBH010000073.1 GCA_905182355.1 uncultured Paracoccaceae bacterium
CAGATCGAAGAAGACCGAGAAAAGGCCGAAGCATCAGCAGAGCTGCGCGAAGAGGATTACCAACTGGCCTATGCCATCGATATCCTCAAAGGCTTGAGTGCACTTAATTCAAAAGATTAAACTCAAAAACAGCTAGAACTTAGGAACCCTCGCATAGAAATATGCGGGGGTTTTGCCGTTCTGCGAGGCGGCGTTAACTATTTTTAGTAGGGTTTTGTAAAGATTTTAGGGAATTGTACAAATGATGGGGTGATTTGTACGCTTTCCATAGATCATGGAGTATTGGGGGAACATTTGGCTTTCAAAATGTACAGAATGGCCCCTCAAATTGTACAATTGCGTGCCGTAGCGCAGCTTGCAGGGTGGGTTTTACCCCAACGCAATGGCAATTAACCTATCGTGCGTTGGCCCTTATTCGGCGGGCATAACCGTCTTGGAAGACGCCTTTGCCTTGCGGCTGGCCTTGATCATTTTAGTCCATTCACGGACCGGATACGTCATGATCGCAATCGCGCTTTTGTCTTCAACACCTGTGCCCAAAGCACCCATTGGTTCATTGCATTTTCCGTGGCTGTAATAGGTGCCAAACATTAGGTCGTAGACTGGCATAACGTTAGCAAGGTTCTTGCCATAAGCCTTGGGCACATCGGCGTGATGCTAGCGGTGATATACAGGTGAGGCGATCAGATATTTCAGGGGGCCATGCTCAAATGGTAAATCCATGTGAACATATTTATTGTGCAAAATATAGAACACGATCACAAACGGCAGTGCCTGTGGAATTTGCAACTATGTCAGCAATAAAACGTAGCTGACGGTCATCAACAACGCCTCAAGGAAGTGAACGCGATTGGCGGTAAATGCGTTTACATGCGTGTCAGAATGATGCGCGGCATGTGTGGGCCAGCCCCACTTAGTGTGCATCAAACGATGGTTCCAGTAATCGACAAAATCCTTGGCCACAACGCCGAAAAGGCAGACAATCCAAAGGGGTACGCTGTCCCAGATTGCGGGGTCCAACGTCGGGATACGCAAAGCATCATAGGATGATTGGGCAAATGCGTTCACGTCTTTCAGGAAGAAGATCGCGACGCCCATGTTGAACGCCGCCAAGACCAATGTGGTTGCCGTGTTCTCAAGCGCGTGGCGGCTGAATTCGTTTCGGTTTTTGAAAATAGTGTACAAAACAAGGCACATCGCCGCTGCGATAATGATTTCGGATTGCCACGTGGGGTGGGTCAACCAGTTGATAAATGCGTTCAAAAATTCCATGCCTGCGCTCCACAAAAACTGCCTGATGCATCCCGAATTCATGTGCCGGATATGCGAACAGCCTGTGTATACAGGGCAAAAATGGCGATAATTTGACGATAGAAAATGTGGGTTACGCGGTCTCGACGCAATGGCGGCGGAAGGCGCGTTTCAGCATGTCGAGTTCGGCACGCAAAAGCTCCATCTCGACACGAATGTCGTCACCCAGTGCTTCCCCTGCGATCAGCGTGAAGTGTCCCACTTGGGTGCCATCCATCGCATCACATATGATAAAGATTTGAACCCCGTCTTCAATGGCATCTACCGGCACTGGAACTTGTAATAACCACAGATTTTCGTCTTTATTTTCAGTTAGTTCAAAGCCTGGAACTGGCTTGTCCAAATGTGTCACGGTGACCTGTGGCACACCGGTCTGGCTGTTTGAAATCATCCCTTCCCAAACGCCGCGGCGCATCTTTGTTGGGGTCAGTGTAAGCGTGCTCATTTTGTGTTCCTACATCGCGGCGCGTGGACGGCGTGTAAACGTCAAATCCCGCAAAATAACTTGGTTCATTTCGGGGCCCTCAAAGATCAAATCGATCCACGCTTTTTCCACCCGTTTTTCGTTTAGGGTTGAATAGGCCAAATCGAATTCAACCATAACATCAACCTCGTGCAGCGGTAATTCACGCACGATTTGTTCAGTGTTTGGACCGTGTTTGATGTTGAGGCGAGCAAAGATTTCCAGCGGTTTTTCCATTTCGACAATACAGTTCATGCGCAGCAAGTGATTGCGTTTCAAACCATTCGTCGCGCCACTTGGCATGTCGATGACCAATGACAGAAATGAGCCATCAAATTTGAAGACGTCCAATCGAATACCATAAGGTGCAAGGTCTTCCTCGTGTCGATTGCGCAGCTGTCGCAGGGTTATTTCGGACAGGGAGCAGTCGTGAAATAACGTCGTCTCATCACCCAGCGTCGATTTCGTTTGGACCGATGACATACCCGGACTTGAAAGTGGTCCACGCCACAATTTAGGACGCCATGCCCAATCTGCGTTATGGGGTCGGGGAAAGCTGTTGGACCCAATTACAGGCAGCGCAAGCCGTTCATCCGCTTTGTGAATCAACCGATTCAAATGTGTCCGCAAAAGACGGGCCGAGTTGCGCAGCTGACGAAGCTTGCTTAGCTTTGTCTCGCTGGCCAAACGGGCCGCACGTGCCCATAGACGCATGGATCTGCGGTGGGTAAGTCGATCAAGTATAGTGATGGAATTTTCGCTCATGAGCGCAGTTTGCCCTGTTTCTGATTTGGAAACAATCTACGGAAAAGGTATCAATCAAATAAACCTGAAATTGTCGTACGAAATCCTTTGGTCGGTGGCCTAGTTTGTGACAGTTGATTGGTTGGGACTGACGCATCCTGTGATGCCTTCACTAAGTTTTGCAACATCAATGCGCCGCGCTATCCCTGCGCCTCACTTTCAATGGGCGAGAACAGTGCAAGGCTAAGGTCGTACCCCTCAATTTGGGTTGCTGCACGGTAATGGACTTTCGCCAGACCTTTGGGTGGATTCCGTGTTTCAGCACGCACGATTTTTAGGCCAGGTCTATTAAGCGTTTCTATCACATTGGCATTGCTGGCTAGAGCAACATCTGCGGCGGTTAACGTTTGCCCCTTGTTCTTTGCGAGGCTAGCAGTTATTAAGCCAAGTTTTGCATTAAGCGCCTCGTTTTTGGCGTCAAGGACGTCGCATCGCGCCATCAGGGCAAAGATATGTGTCAGACTGCTGGGGTCAATACAGTAGCCTGAGGGTGGAACCAAAGTCACAGCGCCCTCAACCATTTGCGCCTTTACTAGCGGAATTATAGGCGTTGATTCAGGTGTGGTTCCGGTACTTTATAAAAGGTCAAACACCGGCCCCTCCGAACACGCTGACGGCACCGTAAGTGCTGCCAGCCCAAGGGCGGTTTTTCTACAGATCCCAATATTCATGCCGCTCATCGCGTGCGCCCGGATGGGTCACTGCACCTTTGTATGCACCGCCAACAAGCTGCGCATATTTCCACAAAGCACCCGCACCATAAATGGTGTCGCGTGGACCTTTCCACTCAGCCTTACGTTCGGCCAATTCTTCGTCCGTTAGGGCAACGTTAAGTGTCCCTTCGATGGCGTTCAGTGTAATCACGTCGCCGTCTTTCAGCAATGCAATCGGGCCACCATGTGCCGCTTCTGGACCAACGTGGCCTACACAGAAGCCGCGTGTAGCTCCGCTAAAGCGACCATCAGTGATAAGCGCAACTTTCTTGCCCATGCCTTGACCAGATAGCGCTGCTGTTGTCGCCAACATTTCGCGCATGCCAGGTCCACCCGCTGGGCCCTCATTGCGGATGACGAACACTTCGCCTTCTTTGTAAGTGCGATTTTGAACAGCTTCAAAGGCGTCCTGTTCGCATTCAAAAACACGTGCAGGGCCGGTGAACATCTGGTGCTGCGCTTCCATGCCAGCAACTTTCACAATAGCACCTTCAGGGGCGATGTTGCCTTTTAGGCCCACAACGCCACCCGTTTTGGTGAGTGGTGTTGCGACAGAGTGGATGACTTTACCATCTGCTTGGCGCTGGATTTTATCCAACTCTTCGCCCATCGCATGCCCTGTGACAGTCATGCAATCTTCGTGGATCAAACCCGCTTTGCGCAATTCGTTCATTACAACAGGAACGCCGCCAGCTTCGTACAAATCCTTAGCGACGTATTGGCCGCCCGGTTTCATATCGACGAAATATGGTGTGTCGCGGAAAATTTCGCAGACGTCATCAAGGAAGAAATCGATGCCGGCCTCGTGCGCCATTGCGGGCAGGTGAAGCCCCGCGTTGGTGGAGCCACCTGTGCACGCCACGATGCGGGCTGCGTTTTCCAACGATTGGCGTGTGACAATATCACGTGCGCGGATGTTCTTTTCGATCAAGTTCATGACCGCCACGCCTGAGGCTTGGGCGTATTCATCGCGTGATGTATAAGGGGCAGGAGCACCAGATGAGTTTGGCAATGCAAGGCCAATAGCCTCGGATACACAGGCCATTGTGTTGGCTGTAAACTGACCGCCACATGCACCAGCGGTTGGGCAAGCCACACGTTCAAGAATTTCCAATGCAGCTTCGGACATGGTGCCGTTTTGATAATTGCCAACCGCTTCGAACATGTCTTGAACAGTCAAATCGCGATCCGCAAATTCAGCAGGAACATCCGCGCCCTTTGGTGCACGACCCGGAAGGATCGAACCACCGTATAAGAATACAGATGGTACGTTCAGACGGATCATCGCCATCATCATGCCGGGCAATGATTTGTCGCAACCCGCAAGCCCTACAAGCGCGTCATAGCAGTGGCCACGCATTGTCAGTTCAACCGTGTCGGCAATCGCCTCGCGGGATGCCAATGACGATCGCATGCCTTCATGGCCCATCGCGATGCCGTCCGTCACAGTGATTGTGGTAAATTCGCGGGGTGTACCCTGTGCGCCAGAAACGCCTACTTTTACCGATTGTGCCTGACGGTTCAGGGCGATGTTGCATGGGGCAGCCTCGTTCCAACATGTTGCCACGCCGACCAAAGGCTGGTGAATTTGTTCCTCGGTCATGTTCATCGCGTAGTAGTAGGACCTGTGCGGCGCACGTGCTGGTCCTTCGGTGACGTGACGGCTTGGCAATTTTGATTTGTCGAACTTACCCATGTTGATGACTCTCTCTCTCGTAGATGGCGTTTATTCTGGCATACCCAAGCGCCTGCGTCCCTGCAAGAACTCAAAGCCCTGTTGCGCTTGTATTGTGTCCTATCGAACATTAAGTTCAACAGCCTGAACAGTCGCATTTTGGGCTGTTCGAGTATTGGATCCCGCCTATGGAACCCACGCTGTTTTCGTTCATCTGGAAATATTCGCGACGCGAACAAATTATGTTGCTTCTTGTGACGTTGACTACGTTCCCATTTTTGTACGTCACTTTGGAATTGCCCAAACGTATCATCAATGATGCGATTGGGGCCGACAGGGATCAGGTTTTCATGCTGGGTGTGGACCTAAGTCAGACGCAGTTTTTGATGACCTTGTGTTTTGGGTACTTGGGTGCCGTTTTTGTGCATGGTTTGCTTAAGATGCGCCTAAATACGATGAAAGGTGTTGTTGCCGAACGTCTGCTGCGCCGTTTCCGCTATTCCTTGATTGCGCGCATGTTGCGGTTTCCGCGCAGTTATTTCCAATCAACCAGCCAAGGGGAGCTGGTGGCTATGGTCACATCCGAGGCCGAGCCGATGGGCGGTCTGATGGGGGATGCAGTCGCCCAACCCGTGTTCCAATTTGGCCAGATGCTTATCATCGTTGTGTTCTTGTTCTTGCAATCATTTTGGTTTGGCCTGGCTGGTATCGCTTTGATCCCGTTGCAAGCCTACATTATTCCGCTCCTGCAACGCCAAATTAATTTGCTGAACAAAGAGCGGATAAAAGAGGTACGCAGCTTTGCAGCCGAAATTGGCGAAAGTGCGGCTGGCATCACAGATCTGCGTACAAATGGTGGATTGCGTTATCGACTGGCAACATTCACCGAACGTTTGGGCCGTTTGTTTGAAATCCGTGTCCGCATTTTTAACAAAAAATTCTTTATGAAGTTTCTTAATAACTTCATCACCCAACTGACCCCATTCTTTTTCTATTCTGTTGGCGGTTATCTTGCGATCCGTGGCGATATCACGGTTGGCGCATTGGTCGCTGCCTTGGCCGCTTACAAAGACCTGTCTGGACCATGGAAAGACCTATTGACCTATTATAATCAGGTCCAAGATATGTCTTTGCGTTGGGAGATTGTGACCGAGCGGTTCAACCCTAAAGGCATGAGCGACGAGAAATTGTTTGAGGGGGAACCAAAAGAAATCCCACATCTTCGCGGTGATATCGTTCTAAATCACGTCACAGTCCGTTCGCCCAATGGGAACCCTATCCTTGAAGATATTAATCTAACGATCCCGCATGGTGCGAGGGTGGCCATTCAAGTCAGCAATCAAACAGAGCGCACGGCGTTGGCCGAATTGCTGACCCGCGAAATCAACCCGACACGTGGCACGGTGCATATGGATGGGCATGATCTGTCCACCATGCATCAGGCAGTGATTTCTGCGCGGATTGGATACGCACATTCCCGCCCATACTTGTTTGACGGTACTCTTGGCAGCAATCTGATGATGCCATTGATGACCAGTCCAAAAACCATCCTTTGGGATCCTGATTATTCGGATAATTTCACCCTTGAGGCAGAGCGTTCAGGCAACAGCTTGGACAGTCTGCGTGCCGATTGGCTGGATCCAGATCTGGCTGATCTAACCAATTCTGAAGAAATCAGAAGCTGGTGGTTCAAGCTGGTAGAAGCGATGGGCATCGATGAAATTATGTTCCAGCGGATGTTAGGTTCACGTGTTGATCCTGAATTACATGCGGAACTGGCACACGAAATTGTTGGCATTCGTGACGAAGTTCACAAACGTTTGGTCGAGGCAGAGTTGGACGACGTTGTTTACCGTTTTGACCCGGATACATTTAACCCAGCTGTTCCATTGGGCGGGAACCTTATGTTCGCGTCACCGCGTCATGAAATCAGTCAGGAAAGCTTGGTTCAGCAACGTGGGTTTCTGGCTTTAATCTCTGAGCAAGGGTTGGCAGAACAAGCGATTGCGATTTCGCAAACTGTAATCGAAACTTTGCACCAAACCTTTGGAATGGACGGCACAAATCATCCATTGTTCACCTCCCTTGGAATTGAAGAAGACTTGTACGAACGATTGGTCGAAATTGCGTCACGGCGGCGGGATCATGGTGATGGAGCATTAACTGAAAGTGAATTCGCTCTACTAATGACCGTCCCATTTGCCTTTACTGCGGAACAGATTGGACCAGCATTTCCTGCAACTTTTAAGCGCGAAATTCTGAACATTCGCCACAGCCAGGGTGCGTTGTTTCGGGAACATGCAGCTGGGTTGTTTATTCACATTACACTGGAAAATTATTTGCCGCGCCTGACTTTGTTGGAGAATGCGATCTATGGACGGGTGATGGCGCAGGCAGGTAACAAGGCGGAACTGGTGCGTGAAATTGTATCTGATGTGTTGGCCAAAAACGACCTACGTAGATTGGTCGCTGAAACGATCTTTGATTTGCCCACCGGTTTGGGTGGAACCAACCTACCGGCAGTCATCCAAGAACGCGCAGCCTTTAGCCGTGCTGGGATAAAACGACCTGATGTATTGGTGTTGGACAATGCAATTGCCAGCCACGACGCCGAAAGCCGCCGGAAAACCCGTGTGGCGCTTCGTGATTTGCTGCCAAACTCCACCCTAATTTTCATGGAAGACAAATTTGAAAACCCAACCGAATATGACCTGTACTTAGAGGTTTCCAATGGTCGTATTGATGGTGTGAAAAAGAAGCAAACAGACTTTGTACCCGATGGAGGGTCAGATGATTTGCGTCAAAAATTACGGGCGATTTCTGAAACTGAAACATTTGCAAAACTTGATGGGCGTAACCAACGTCTGCTTGCGTTTGCGGCGCAATGGTACAACGCCAAAGTAGGCCAACGCATCTATTCTAAAGATGATCGTTCTGATGCGGTTTATCTTTGTGTAGAAGGGACCGCTGAGCTAAAATTTCCAGATAAAGATGGATCGTCACGTGTAATTTCGACGGTTGAACCCGGGCGATTGATCGGGGATTTATCGGTGCTTACGCAAGAACCACGTCAAGTCGACCTGGTTGCCTCAAGCGATGTGATTTTTCTTCGGATAGGGGCTGAAGAATTCCGGTCCGTCATCGAAAACGATAAGACGGCTTTGTTGACGTTGTTGCACACCGTCGCGGGGCATCTACAAGGCGCTGCAAGTGCACTGTCTCATGTGGATCCCACGTATATTATTCCTGCACCGGATTCTGAGGGTGAATAACGATGTGGCGGTTTGATTATTCAGCGCATCTAACCTTTATTGAGCCAGCAATGGGAAAGGCACAGGTATGGCGCACGCTGGTCGGATTTATCCTGATTATGGGTGTGCTTACTGGTCTTGGCCCTCTGATATACTTAGCTATTTTTGATGTCTTCGACCAACGGATTGAAGCGCAGGGTGTCGTGGAGGTCTTTGCCACATTGTTTGGTTTTGGCGCCCTTACCTTAGGTGTTTTTGCCACACTTTATTTCGTGCATGATCGCCTTGCAGGAACAATTTTCGGAACTTTGAACGTTGCTGTAGATCAGTTCAGCAAAGTAAGTCTTGGTATTTTAATTTTGCTTGCTGCGATTTGGGTATTGCCACCTTGGGGTTTTGGCGTCCCATTGGTCACCAATCAGGCGTTTGGCGCGTGGTTGATGGTATTGCCGATCGCGGTGTTTGCAGTTTTCATTCAGGCTAGTGCAGAAGAGATTTTGTTTCGTGGGTACTTGCAGCAACAACTGGCTGCGCGGTTCTGTTCGCCTTGGATTTGGATGGTGGTGCCGTCAGTGTTATTTGCATTTGCGCATTTTGATCCACAAACAGCTGCCACGAATGTTTGGTTGGTCGTGATCTGGGCAGGTCTGTTTGGTGCTGCGATGGCGGACCTGACGGCGCGGGCTGGTAATCTGGGTCCAGCAATTGCTGTGCATTTTATCAATAATGTGATGGCGCTTTTGATCGTTGCCCTGCCAGATCAGCTGGGTGGTGCTGCGCTTTATCTTTTGCCGTTCGGGATGTCAGATGCTGAAGCGATGCGGGCTTGGATGCCCGCAGACTTCTTTACAACCTTTGTAATGTGGCTTGTTGCGCGATTGACGATCTTGCGTTGATTGCATTTACCGCCGCGCCAGATTATCTGGGTTATAACAGACCCAAAAGGGACCAAAGGTATGAACTGGATTTCCAACTACGTCCGGCCACGGATTAACTCGATTTTCTCGCGTCGCGAGACGCCCGACAACCTTTGGACTAAGTGTAGCGAATGCGGCACGATGTTGTTTCACCGCGAAGTGTCGGACAACCTGAATGTTTGCACCAGCTGTGGGCACCACATGGCGATCACGCCACGTGATCGGTTTGAAGCGCTTTTTGACGGCGGTATTTTTGCAGAAATCGATGTGCCAGTACCCATTGCTGATCCGCTGACATTTCGGGATCAAAAGAAATACCCAGAACGCATGAAAGTTGCCCAAAAAACAACGGGCGAAAAAGATGCGATGCTAGTTGTTGCGGGTGAAATGGGGCGCACGCCAATTGTTGCCGCGGCCCAAGACTTCTCGTTCATGGGGGGGTCCATGGGGATGTATGTTGGGAATGCGATCATTGCTGCGGCTCAAGAAGCGGTAAAGTTGAAGCGCCCGTTGATCCTGTTTTCCGCAGCTGGTGGTGCACGTATGCAGGAGGGTATTTTGTCCTTGATGCAGATGCCCCGCACAACTGTTGCGATCCAAATGCTGAAAGAAGCCGGACTTCCCTATATTGTCGTTCTGACCCACCCGACTACGGGTGGCGTAACGGCCAGCTATGCGATGTTGGGTGATGTTCATATTGCCGAACCAAATGCGTTGATCTGTTTTGCTGGTCCACGTGTTATTGAACAGACAATCCGTGAAAAACTGCCCGAAGGGTTCCAGCGTGCGGAATACCTGCTGGACCACGGTATGCTGGACCGCGTGACCGCGCGGACCGACATGCGGGATGAGTTGATCACAATTGTGCGTATGCTGATGGGTATGTCCCCACAGATCAAAGGCGATTTGCCAGCACCAGATGAGGTCATCGCGATCGGATCAGAAGCAGCCGAAGCTAAAGGATGAGCGGGTCAACATCTGACGCAATCCTTGCGCGTATGATGGCCCTACACCCAAAGATCATTGATCTGACTTTGGGCCGTACATGGCGTTTGCTGGAGGCATTGGGCAATCCGCAGAACGATCTGCCCCCTGTGATCCATATCGCAGGAACCAACGGTAAGGGATCAACCCAAGCGATGATCCGCGCCGGATTGGAAGGCGCTGGGCAGCGTGTTCATGCCTACACGTCGCCACACTTGGCCCGATTTCACGAACGTATCCGCGTGGCGGGTGAGTTGATTTCAGAAGACGCGCTGACGGCGATTTTGGATGAATGTTACGAAGCGAACAACGGCGAGACGATCACGTACTTCGAAATCACAACCTGCGCCGCGATCCTTGCCTTTGCCCGCACCCCAGCGGACTTTACATTGCTTGAAGTTGGTTTGGGTGGACGTGTGGATGCGACAAATGTTTTCGAAAAGCCAGCAATGACAATCATCACACCAGTGTCGTTCGATCATCCACAATTTCTAGGCAACACCGTGGCAGAAATTGCTGGCGAAAAGGCCGGTATTTTGAAGCGTGGTGTGCCTGCAATCATCACACGTCAACCTGATGATGCGATGGAAGTGATTGAAGCGCGCGCCGAAAAGTTGGGCGCACCAATGTTGGTTCAAGGCCAGCATTGGGATGCGTGGGAAGAACGTGGGCGATTGATTTATCAGGATGAAACAGGTCTTCTTGACCTACCACCACCTGCATTGATGGGTGCGCACCAGTTCCAGAACGCGGGCACCGCGATAACTGCATTGCGCCACTTTGGTTTTGGTGAAGATGCGTGTGAAGCCGTGCCAACAAATGTGACATGGGCGGCGCGTATGCAAAAGCTGTCGCATGGTCCGTTGATTGATTTAGGTCCACAGGCGGAGTTCTGGTTGGACGGTGGTCATAACGCGGCCTGCGCTGCAACTTTGGCTGAAACGCTGACCCGACTGCCAAAGCGGCCAACGCATTTGATTTGCGGGATGCTTAACACCAAAGACATCAGTGGGTATCTGGAGCCTCTTGTGCCATATACAGCAAGCCTGACGGCAGTTTCGATACCAGACGAGGTGAACACCTTGCCTGCACCTGTAACAGCCAAAGCTGCGCGTGACGCAGGCATGGACGCGGGTGAAGCTGACAGCGTTAGGTCTGCGGTTGAGGACATCATACGCAAACAAGCTGATGCACGTATTCTTATTTGCGGATCACTGTATTTGGCAGGCGCGATATTGCGGGAAAACGGTTAGGTTTCTTGACCCCAACCGTCGCTTTGCATCTCGCGCAATCGGGAAGAAGTGCGTTCAAACTCGAACGTGCCTTCGCCTTCCATATATAGCATTTCTGGAGTTGCTGCTGCAGAACAGATAAGGCGCACGCGGGCCTCGTACAATGCGTCAATCAGAGTGACAAAGCGTTTCGCTTCGTTGAAGTTGTCGCGTGATAGGCATGGAATATTGTCGATCAATAGGACTTTGACTGCTTCTGCTACAGCTAGATAATCTGCTGGTCCCAAGGGTATGCCACACAGTTCGAAAAACCCTGCGCGGGCAATGCCGTTGCGAAACTTGGGTATGACAACATCACGCCCTTTGACACGTAACGTAAGTGGTTCAGACGGCCCACCTGTCAGGGCGCTCCAAACACTGTCCATAGCAGTGCGCGCATCCGCATTGGCGGGGGTGAAGTAGACCTCGGAACCAGATAAACGATCTTGGCGATAATCGGTTGGGCTGGTCAATTCCCAGACGTTCATCTTATCTTTGATCAGATCGATAAAGGGTAAGAACGCCTCTCGATTCAGACCGTGTTTGTACAGGTCATCGGGGATGCGGTTGGACGTGGTGATGACGACGACACCTGCATCGAACAGGGCTTCGAACAGCCGACCAACAATCATGGCATCTGTAATGTCTGTGATTTGCATCTCGTCAAATGCCAAGACTTTGACGTTTGCGACCACATCTGCAGCGATGGGTGCAATTGGATCGTCGACACCTGTTGCGCGTGCGGCGTGCATTGCTGTTTGGATTTCCTGCATGAACGCATGGAAGTGGACCCGACGCACAGGTACGTCGTCAAGGTGTTGGGCAAACAGGTCCATCAGCATTGATTTCCCGCGACCAACCCCACCCCATAGATATAGCCCTTTAGGGGAATTGGGTGCTTTGCTGAACCACCCGGATTTGGTGGGTTGGGGCACCTCGGAGCGGATGCGTTCAAATTCAGTTAGAACAGCCTGCTGTGCGGGATCGGGCGTCAGTGTCCCGTCCGCAATCAGATTGGCATAAATGCGGGTCAAATTGGTCATAGTGTTGGCATACCTTGCAGCGGCGATCATGGAAAGATCACCGTTGACGATGGTTCGTTAATAAATGCTGATTTGACGTTAGGGCGTGTCTGCGTAAATTGGGGCAAATGAATTGAAAGACGTATATGCAAAAAACGGCCCCCCTTATTAGCCCAGTCCTTATTGTTGGCTGTGTGATCGTTATGGTCAGTTTTGCGGTGCGTGCATCATTTGGTGTGTTCCAAATACCAATTGCTGAAGAATTTGGTTGGTTGCGCAGTGAGTTTTCGTTGGCGATTGCGATCCAAAATCTTGCATGGGGGATTGGGCAACCCATCTTTGGGGCGTTGGCAGAAAAAATTGGTGATCGCAAAGCCATCATTATTGGCGCGATCATCTATGCGCTGGGCATGGTGTTGTCCGCCAGCGGTGTCACACCCGCCGAACATCAGAGCTATGCGTGGTTGGTTGGTTTCGGCATTGCGGGTACTGGCTTTGGGGTCATTCTAGCAATTGTTGGACGTGCATCTAGTGTCGAAAATCGGTCGATGGCTTTGGCAATTGCGACGGCGGCGGGCAGTGTCGGGCAGGTGTTTGGGGCGCCGCTGGCTGAATATTTGATGACCATGATGACATGGCAATCGGTGTTCATGGTCTTTGCCGTAGCGATCCTTGCGCTGATTTTTACACTCCCGTTTATGCGGGCACCTGTGATGACAAGTAAGGCCGAGTTGGAAGAAACACTTGGCCAAATTCTATTCAAAGCGTGTAAAGATCCATCTTTCACTTTGATATTCGTGGGCTTCTTTTCTTGCGGATATCAGTTGGGGTTTATTACCGCCCACTTCCCCGCATTCGTGACCGAGATGTGCGGCCCGATCCTGCCCGGTGGGGCGTTGCATAGCATGGGCATAACCACAACATCAGCCTTGGGTGCGGTTGCTATTTCATTGATTGGTGCGGCGAATATTTTTGGCACGTTGGCAGCGGGTTGGGCTGGCAATCGTTATTCAAAGAAGTACCTTTTAGCTGGCGTTTATGTGGCCCGCACCGTGGTAGCTGGGTTGTTCATTTTACTTCCGATTACGCCACTGTCCGTCGTTCTATTCTCAGTCGCGATGGGGTCACTCTGGTTGGCGACAGTTCCGCTGACGTCAGGATTGGTCGCGCATATTTATGGCGTGCGTTACATGGGAACGTTGTACGGTATCGTGTTTTTCAGCCATCAACTGGGCAGTTTTCTTGGCGTGTGGCTGGGTGGGCGTCTGTATGACACGTACGGCGATTACACGGCGGTTTGGTGGATTGGTGTTGGGATTGGCGCGTTCAGCGCGATTGTGCACTTACCCATCCGGGAACGCCCACTTGGGACGCCCGCCGCAGCTTAGTTTTGTTCTGCCAGTGTCTCGCGGATGATCGTCAATACTTCGTTGGTGTGCGTGTAGGGCAACCCGTGTCCGGCACCATCAACGACCTCTTGAATAGAATTGCGAGACCATTG
The DNA here is from genome assembly GCA_905182355.1 of uncultured Paracoccaceae bacterium. Taxonomy (GTDB): domain Bacteria; phylum Pseudomonadota; class Alphaproteobacteria; order Rhodobacterales; family Rhodobacteraceae; genus Ascidiaceihabitans. Next base: position 13,913 of record CAJJBH010000073.1, read on the forward strand.
TGCAAGGGTACCAACAGCCGCCAATGGAATTACGTCGTCATCGCGGCCCCAGATCGACATGACTGGAACGCCAGCTCTGTGAATCGCCTTATGTTCATCAATCAGCGCATTTCCCAATAAACCACGAAGACTGGAAAGAACCGCAGGCACAAACCCACGATACCTAAGTTCGTTTTCCTGAAGGTCGCTGATTTCTGAAACAGTTGTGGGTAACTTGCGTTCGGCACCAATCCCTTTGCGAAGTTGTGTTGGGTACAGGGCCAACATCAACCAATCACCAACAATTGGCGTCTTGCCAATGAAGTTGGCAAATTTACCTGCAACGGTGCCCATCCCAGCAGGCGCCAGTAATATCATTTGCTGAATGCGGTCGGGATAGGTGGCCGTAAAGTGCGTTACGATTGCGCCGCCCATTGAATAGCCAATTATTGAAAACTTGCCCTGAACGGCTTCATAAGCCAACAAATCATCAAGTTGTTGAAGAAAGAATTCGCGATTTTGTTTGCCGCTTGGGCGGTCAGAATACCCACGTCCGTATAAATCATAAGTGAGGATGCGATAGCCCATCAATGCGAGGCCCTTTGACAGTCTATTCCAAACAAATGATGGTGTTGTCAGGCCGTGCACACACACCACGATTGGTCCACGCGGGGGGCCAAACCATTCGTAATAGGTGATGCCTTGAGAAAGCTGTGCAAGCTGACCAGTTGCGTTTGTCCGCGCTTTGTCTGACATTGTTTTACGAGTAAGTTCGATTACCAGTGGAATTCCGATCACCGCTGCCAGAATTAGGAAAAACCACATCATGATTTCGACCTCCATCGATCAAGGATGTAACGGCTGGTCATCAAATCAAGGTGCGCGCCACCGCCGTTTTTAAACAGGGTAATTTCATCGTCAGACTGCCGAGTGAATGTATCGATATTATAGTAATCTGCAATAATATCTCCTTTGGAAATCGTGCCAAATTCAATCGGTATCTTCAGCTCTCCAATGTGTCCGACGGTAGTGTCCAAGCTGTCAACAAAGATGCGCGCGCGGGCCAATGCGGCATCGTCCACTTCACGCATATCAGGGCGATAGGCCCCAATCAGATCGATGTGTTGACCAGGCTGCAACCAGTCCCCTTTAATCAGCGGTTCGGTTGACATGGTCGCAGATGTTACGATGTCGGCTTGGCGTACCGCGGCCTCAAGGTCACCGGCAATGTTTAGGCTAGGACGCTCGGAAGCCATCTTTTCAGCGTTCTTGAACGATCTATTCCAAACTGTGAATTGGGCATCTGGAAAAGCCGCGCTGTAGGCGTCATGCAATGACCGACCAACTGTGCCTGCGCCAACGATCAGGATTTTTTGGCTGTCGGGGCGGGCAAGGCGGTGGGCAGCTGTCAAACTGTCGCCAGCGGTTTTCCACTTGGTCACCAAATGGAAATCTATGATGGCTTCTAAGGTGCCGTCCACATCGGAATATAGATTAACGCCCCCGTTAACTGTTGGCATATTTGAGGCAGGATTTTTGGGAAAGATGCTGGCCGTTTTAATCGCGATTCCTAGGCCATCAATCCATGCTGCGCGGCTTAAAATTGTGTCGGGACCACGATACAAAAACGTGTCGCCAATTTCTGCCTTCGGCAAGTCGTGGCCTGCGGCCAATGCGTCAGTCAGCCCGATCCAATCAAGCAGTGCATCGCCTTCAGTAAATGGAATGAACGGGATCGAGCTCATTTGGCCTCACCTTGAGTTAGTAGCCCTTCGGCAACAAGGCGATCTGCCCAACCTTTAGGGTGCTCAAACAGATGCGTCTTCCAGCCGCGCGCGTCCGCGGCGTCGATGTTATCGGATCGATCATCCGCAAATATTAGTGCACCACCTGACAGGCCAGATGCATCTTCAAGCATTTGATAAATCAATGGGGCTGGTTTGATCACACCCATGTGGCCCGAGATAAAATCGCGGTCAAATTTGCGCATAAACGGATAGGTTTTGGAGGCCAAATCATAGGTCTGGATACCAAAATTGGTTAGGGAGAAAACTGGTATGCCATTTGCCTGTAAAGCGTACATTAGACGTTCAGAATGTGGGATCAAAGGTGCGGCCATTTCGATCCACCTATCATGCCAAATCTGAATTTCATCCGCCCAGTCAGGATAGTCTTTTGCGGTTTGCCCTATGGTCTCGTGGAAATTCGCACCTGCATCAACCTTGTCGTTCATACCGTGTAAATCCACGGCAGCAAAAAATGCTTGGCGCCTAGCCTTGCCAATAACGCTGTCAAAGAAGTCTTCTGGTTGCCAGCCAATAAAAACATTCCCAATATCGAAAACGACGGCTTTGATAGTCATTGATGTTTTCCTGTTATTGTTTCGCAGCTACACGTAATTCCCGTTCAAGGGCTTCTAAAAAGCGGGAGCGATCTGTTTTTGAAAACGCTTTTCCGCCGCCTTGCCGAAATGGATCGGCCGCCCGGAGGTCTGTCATAAGGTCACGTGTGGCAAGGATGTTGCCAATGTTGGCGTGGGTCAAGGCTTCGCCGTTGTGTTTGAGAACACGTGCACCTGCCTCGACACATTTTGCGGCCAAAGGGATGTCGCCAGTTACGACAACATCGCCAGGGCCACATCGATCCGCGATCCACATATCAGCGATGTCCGGGCCGTCAGAAACGATCACGGTTTCCACCAAGGGATTGGCCGAAGGACGTAAGCCGCCGTTTGAGACGACAAACATTTTGCAGGCATGACGGGTCGCAACTCGCTCGGCTTCGGCCTTTACGGGGCAGGCATCGGCGTCGATATACAAGTTCATTTTTTTGACTTCTTGGCGGGTGCTTTGAACTCTTCCGGTATTGGCATGCGGTTGAAGGCATCAAGGCCGGCAATCTTATACGCTTCGGCCAAAGTGGGGTAGTTGAACGTGTTTTGCACAAAATAATCCACTGTGCCTTTTAAGTTCAAAACAGCCTGTGCGATGTGGATCAGTTCAGTTGCGCCCTCACCTACAATCTGCACCCCAAGGACGCGACGGGTTTTGAGGGAAACCAACATTTTCAGCATACCATGTTCAAGTCCCATAATCTGCCCGCGTGATGTTTCACGAAACCGGGCTTCGCCGATTTCATATGGGATTTCACGTTCCTGCATCTCTTCCTCGGACATGCCACAGGTCGAGATTTCTGGAACCGAATAAATACCGTATGGGAACCACGCGCTTTCACTCAATGTAGGGGTATCCAGCGCATGACAGGCGGCAACACGGCCTTGTTGGCCGGAGGTAGATGCAAGAGATGGATGCCCGATAACATCGCCAGCCGCATAGATGTGCGGAACTTTCGTCTGATAGGTTTTGCGATCAACTTCAATCCGGCCTCGATGATCAGTCTCTAAACCAGCGGCTTCTGGTTTTAGTTTGTCAGTGGCCCCCATTCGGCCAGCAGCAAATAGCAGCATTTCAGCACGAATATGCCGCCCGTTTTCAAGGGTGACTTCGACATGTTTACCCGCGTCCTCAACCTTTTCAATGGCAGAGCCAAGGCGCAAGTCAACGCCGTTTTCTTTGATCTGATGGGTGAAGTCTTGGATGATGCCAATATCAATGAAATCAAGGAAGGTCTCGCGCGGTTCGATCAGAGTGACGTTGATATCGAGGGCGGCAAACATCGTGGCATATTCGACGCCGATCACGCCAGCACCAACGACAATTAGGCTACGCGGTATTTGGGCCATCTCTAGGAATTCGTCACTGTCCAGAATGGTGGTTCCATTGAATGGCATGTATTCTGGGCGGTAGGTTTTGGTCCCTGTCGAAATCAGGAAATTGTCAGCCGTCAGTTTGGTTGTTTCACCAGCTTCGGTTTCAACTTCAAGGGTGTTGGCGTCAATGAAATGGGCTGAGCCAAGCAAGGTTTCGACGTGGTTGCGATTGAACTGATGTTCCAACACGTCGACCTCGTGATCGAGGGTCATGTGCATACGGCCCTTTAGGTCATCCGCTTTAATTTCCTGTTTCACGCGGTAGGAACGTCCGTAAAAACTACGCTCCCTCCAGCCGGACAGGTTCAGCACTGTTTCGCGCAAGGTCTTGGATGGAATTGTTCCAGTGTGAACGGAAACACCGCCAAGACGATCCTTGCGGTCAATCACTAAAACACGGCGCTTAAGCTTGCCAGCTTGGATGGCGGCAGAACGGCCGGAAGGGCCGGAGCCGATGATAATTAGGTCGTAGTGGCTCATGATCTAGTCCGCATATAAGGCGTCAGCATGGAAGGCGATGTGGTCTTCCATGAACGTTGAAACAAAGAAATAGCTGTGATCGTAGCCCGGCTGTAGGCGCACCGTGGCTTGTTGACGTTTGGTGGCAATTGCGGCTGAAAGGGCTTCAGGTTTCAGCAGATCGACAAACTGATCCGTGGTGCCGGTGTCGATCAATATGGGGCCGTCAAAGCCCACCTTTGCCATCATTAGGGTCGCATCGTGCTTTGCCCATGCTGCCTCGTCATCGCCCAGATAGGCACTGAGCTGTTTGCGACCCCAGTCCGCTGATGTTGGGTTACAGATAGGAGCAAAAGCCGAAACTGAACGGAAGCGTTCCGGCAAACCCATTGCCATTGTCAGCGCACCGTGGCCACCCATCGAGTGACCAGTTATTGATTGGCGATCCATATCGATGCTGAATTTTTCGGCAATAAGCGCTGGAAGTTCTTCTGTGATGTAGCTCCACATCTGAAAGTTTGCCTTCCACGGTTCTTGGGTCGCATCGACGTAAAAGCCTGCACCTTGCCCAAGATCATAGCCTTCGTCATCTGCAACGTCTTCACCACGTGGGGACGTGTCTGGGAAAATTAGTGCGATGCCGTGTTCTGCGGCCCAGACCTGTGCCCCAGCTTTGACCATCGCGTTTTCGTGGGTGCATGTCAGGCCAGACAAATACCAAAGGATTGGTACGGGACCGTCTTTCGCTTCCCGTGGCAGGAACAATCCAAAGGTCATGTCGCAGGCGCATGATGTTGAGGTGTGAGTGTATACGCCTTGGGTGCCGCCAAAACAGGCATTTTCGGAAATGGTTTTCATCAATCTCTCCTTACGGGTGTTGAATACATCGCTAGCGGGTGAAGGCAGGTTGGTAAAGTGCGTGAGTATTTTTGGAACATTTGTTTCAAGGGATGGTGACCCAGGCAATCACAAGACTGATAGTAAGTATGCTGATTATTGTTGAAACAAGAATGGCGGCTGATACGCGTTGTGGCGCTACACCATAGTGTTGCGCAAGCATATAGACATTGCCGGCAACGGGCAGCGACGCCGCGGCGATTAAGACCATTGCGCTGAAGGGCTCGACCGAAAAAAGGTATATAGCACCAAATGCCACAAAGGCTGGATGCAGTACGAGTTTACAAAAAGTAAGCCAACCCGCGACTTCGATCCGTTCAGCTGATTTGGATGCAAGTGATGCGCCAATTGCAAAAAGCGCACCGGGTGTTGCAGCGCCACCTAGGATTGCGAGGAACTCGTTGACGGGTACCGGTATTGGTAGGTTAAACGCTGCCCAAAACAGCCCCAATGACATTGCGACTATCATAGGGTTTTTTATGAGCCCCATCCCGACGGTCTTGAAAATACGTGCGGACATTTGGCCATCCTGTGAACCTGTCACAAGGATGACGATAAGGGATGAAAAGATGATCAAATCTACAGCCAGCATCATCATAATCGGACCAATTGCGGCCTCGCCAAATAACAAGGTCAGCATGGGGAGGCCGAGAAATCCGATGTTCCCGATGACTGCACATTGGGCTTCGATTGCTGTTGTCGCGACATCCAAGCGCCGGACAAAGCCGACAAGGGTTGCGATGCCGTAGACAAATGCTGTGCCCCAAAGATATGCGGCGATCAGCCTTATGTCCCATACTTCAGCTAGCTCAAGGTTGGCGGCAAAGCGGAAGATCATCGCAGAAAGTGCAAAGAAAAACACAAATTTCGTCAGATAGGCCGTCGCCTCTTCGTTGAAGAAGCGGGTTCGTCCTGCCGTATATCCAAGTGCGATAATAGCAAAGAAGGGCAGTGTTTTTAGAAATATGGCAATCATGCGTTAGGGATAGCCTGTGTTAACTACCCCCTGCAAGGTCAGCCGCTGCCAATTAAGACGCCCGCGCCAAACACAAGTGCCCCACCAAGGACAACCTGAAAAGCCGCACGAAAAAATGGGGTATTCATGTATCTGTTCTGGATCCAAGCGATCGCCCAAAGTTCAACAAACACCACAACAAAGGCGATGATTGTCGCAGTCCAGAAGTCGGTAATCAGGTATGGCAGTGCATGACCCAACCCACCAAGCGTGGTCATTACGCCAGATGCGATTCCACGTTTGATGGGTGATCCACGGCCCGAAAGTTCACCGTCGTCAGATGCGGCTTCGGTAAACCCCATTGAAATGCCCGCCCCGACAGATGCAGCAACACCAACAAGAAAAGTAGTCCAAGTGTCTTGAGTAGCAAAGGCCGTGGCAAAAATTGGCGCAAGGGTGCTGACCGACCCGTCCATAAGACCCGCTAAACCGGGCTGTATCCACGTTAGCAAGAATTTGCGCTTGGCGGTTTCATCTTCACTATTCCGACTATCGTCATCGAGGTGCTTGGCTTCAAGCTGCTTCGCCGTATTTTGATGGCCAGCCTCGGCTGCGGCCAAATCGCCTAGCAATTTACGGGTTTTTGCGTCAGACGTTCTGGCCGCCGCCGCATGATAAAACCGCGCAGCTTCGCTTTCCATAGCTTGCGCCTCGGATCGGATGGTATCCAATGCAAGGTTTTCGACTAGCCAGACAGGGCGACGGGCATAAAACCCTGAAACATGTTCCCGTCTGATCAGTGGAATGACCTGACCAAACCGTTCTTGGTGCAAGTCGATCAACATTTGTCGGTGGCCGTCTTCTTCTGCTGCCATCTCATCGAATATGGTTGAACTGCTTGGAAAGTCGTTGCGCAGATGTTCTGCGTATCCACGATAAATGCGTGCGTCATCTTCTTCTGACGAAATCGCAAGCGCGAGGACTTCTTGTTCACTCAGGTCTTTGAACCGTTTTCGTGATAGAGAAAAACGCATGCTTTAACTTTCTTAGAATAGAACTGATTTAGCATTTGTAACGCTGAATACAACGCCCCCTAATATTTTACTTTTAACCATACATGGCCTGAACACGTTTGGCTTCGTGGTGGTGCTGTCGAAACATTCATGTTGTTTTATGGCGCTTATGTTTTCGGGCGATTGTCCACGATCCGCACGGCTTTGCCTTCGGAACGTGCAACACCTCCAACATCTTTGACATCAATTTTAACGCTAATACCTATGGATTGTTTGATTGCTGCCGCCAATTCGCGCCCTGCATTGGCGCGATCCTCTGGCCCCATTGCAGTGTCGGATGCTTCGGTCATAACCTGCATTTGATCCATGCGGCCCGGGCAGGATAACTCAATCTGAAAATGGGGGGCAAGGCCAGGGCAAGCCATCAACGCTTCTTCGATCTGGGTTGGAAATACGTTTACACCGCGCAAGATGATCATGTCATCAGACCGCCCCGTAACCTTTTCCATCCGCCGCATGCTGCGTGCAGTGCCAGCAAGCAATCGCGTCAGATCGCGTGTGCGGTAGCGAATGATCGGGAATGCTTCTTTGGTAAGGGATGTAAAAACCAATTCTCCCTGTTCACCTTCAGCCACAACTTCACCTGTTTCGGGGTTTATTATTTCTGGATAGAAATGGTCTTCCCAGATGTGCAGGCCATCTTTGGTCTCGATACATTCATTGGCGACACCAGGACCCATGATTTCGCTAAGCCCGTAGATATCGACAGCGTGCATATCAAATGCTTGTTCGATTTCGTGCCGCATTGCGTTTGTCCACGGTTCTGCACCGAAGATTCCAACGTCCAAAGAGCAGTCGCGTGGATCAAGCCCTTGAGCTGCGAATTCGTCTAGAATGGAAAGGGCGTAAGATGGTGTGACGGTTATTCCATTGGGCTTGAAATCGTTGATAAGCCGGACCTGGCGCGGGGTCATTCCGCCCGAAATTGGCACGATGCTTAGTCCCAATGCATCTGCACCTAAATGGATGCCCAACCCCCCAGTGAACAAGCCGTAGCCATAAGCATTGTGCAACATGTCGCCGCGTTTCAGCCCTGATGCACGTAGTGAACGTGCGACAACAGACCCCCAGATATCTAAGTCATTTTGGGTGTACCCAACAACCGTCGGTTGGCCTGTGGTACCAGATGAGGCATGAATGCGGGCCAGTTGGTCGCGAGGAACGGCAAACATTCCGAAAGGATAATTTGCGCGAAGATCGGTTTTCACAGTGAATGGGAATTTCGAAAGATCGCTAAGCGACTTAAGGTCATCGGGATGAATCCCAGCTGCATCAAACGAGGTTTTGTAAAATGGCACGTTGTCATACGCGTGACGTAGGGACCATTTTAAGCGCTCTAATTGCAATGCTTCAATTTCGTCACGGCTGGCAATTTCAATCGGGTCTAGCGATGATTTGGGGGGCGTTAGGTCTTTCATCATGCGACTCCGTCTTTTGCGATTGGTTCTGGGAAATGCTGGCCTTTGATCGTGCGTGACAGGCCGCGAAACAACGCAACTGTGCGCCCGTCTTCACCTGTCACTTTGACGTCGTAGATACCTGATCTGCCCGTTTTGGATACCTCGGATGCCTTGGCGATTAGGCGCTCGCCTAATTTCCCCGCTTCAACGTATGTGATCTGGTTTTGCTGTGCGACGGTTAGTTGATTGTAGGTGTTGCAGGCAAATGCAAACGCGCTGTCGGCAAGCGTAAAGATATAGCCGCCATGGCAAATTCCATGCCCATTCAACATATTTAAGCCAACTGACATAGACAATTGCGCGCAGCCGACGCCAATTTCTTCGATGACGATGTTCAACCCTTGGCTTGCGGTATCTTGCGAAAACATAAGGGCTGCGCATTTTTCTGCGCGATCTTGCGGTGTCATGAAAGGTCCCTTCGTCTTATGTTTCAACTTTTGTCAGGTTGCGCATTTTTTGTAACATATTCAAGTCACGATATCATTGCCACTCTCAGAACCTTGATTTGTTTGCAAAAGGGCGCAAGTATAATTTATGGTAAGCCAAACAAACACCTCATCAAATTTACGCGAAATGGCGAATCCACAAGTCGCTTTTCACCGAACTGAATTGGCACCAATTCTTTCACTGTACGGTCGTATGGTTGCTGCGGGTGAATGGCGTGACTATGGGATTTCTTGTCTGCGAGAGGTTGCGATTTTTTCTATTTTTCGACGTACCGCGGAACATCCAATGTACCGGATTGAGAAACGTCCAAAATTGCGTGACAGACAGGGTATGTATGCTGTCGTTGGTATGGATGGTCAAATACTTCGCCGCGGTCATGAACTGAAAGCAGTGCTGCGCGTGTTGGAGCGTAAATTGATCAAGTCAGTCGATTAATTCAAAGCCTTTTGTGCGCCGTTACATATCCGTCGCCTTGAACTGAAATTCGTTTTACAGCCTCAGTGATTGGCTCATAAGCGCAGGCCATGTGAAACGCATTCGCATGGATTAGGGTTTCGGCATCGGCAGCTATGGCGACGTGACCCTTCCAGAACAGCAGATCACCTTTTTGGATTGGTGCATTGGCTTCAAGATGCTGGCCCAATTGCGCCTGTTGTTGATCACTGTCACCGGGGCATGGAATTCCGCAGGTGGTCAGTGCTGCCTGAACCAATCCTGAACAATCGATACCTGTGTTGGAATTGCCACCCCAGAGATATGGTGTTCCTAGAAATATTTTGGCGACTTCGACAAAGTCGTTGTCGTTTTTTTCGATGGGGCAAAGGTGCTGGATTGGAATGTATCCCAGTCTTGTTTTGGCAAATTTTACGGATTGTTCAGTTACATTGATCAAGGACCCGTGGCTGATCCCCATAAGGTCGGGGGATTTCATGTCGGGATCCGTGTAGGTGTGGCTGGCAAGAGCGTTTATTCGGTGCGTTACTTTGTCATCACCACCCAAAGTGGTATGATTTAGATATCCGACATAACCGTCTTTTTCGGTAACGACGTAACAATATGGGTCTTTTCGACCAAGGATGGTGACACGTTCGCCAAACAAAACTTGTCTGTCGCGGTGTGCACCGGCAATGCGATTCAGGTTGGCAACAGGCACGCAAACTCTTGCGCATGTTCGTTCCGTGACAAGATCGGGATTTGGTGTACTTCGGGGATCAGTCATTTACAGCGCGGTCTTGAGGGCTTGGAATAACGCGCGGGTTGCTTGACCAACGCCACCCTTAGCCCGTGCTGGCGCAGCATTTGGTTGCCATCCGTAGATGTCAAAATGCATATAACGGGGAGTGTTGGTCACAAAACGTCGCAGGAAAAGCGCGGCGGTAATGCACCCTGCAAATCCACCCTTTGGAGCATTGTCTAAATCAGCAATTCCGGGCTCGATCATGGTCTCATAAGGATTATGGAACGGTAAACGCCAAACAGGGTCCGCATGTGTTTCAGCGGCCGTTTCTAGCGCCTTCGCGAGTTGAGGGTCGTCTGTGAAATATGGGGCCAAATCGGGCCCAACGGCGACACGGGCAGCGCCAGTTAATGTTGCCATCGAAATGATTAGGTCAGGCTTTTCCTCGTCGGCAAGCGCAAGTGCATCGGCCAGCACCAATCGTCCTTCGGCATCGGTGTTGTTTATCTCAACAGTAAGGCCCTTCCTTGATGTCAGAATATCTTGGGGCCTGAACGCATTTGCCGAGATTGAATTTTCAACAGCGGGAATAAGCACACGTAATTTGATCTTTTGATTGGTGGCCATAATCATATGGGCCAATCCCAACACGGCGGCAGATCCACCCATGTCCTTTTTCATCAGTCCCATTGAGGCACCGGGTTTGATGTTTAAGCCACCAGTGTCAAAGCAAACGCCTTTTCCAACTAGCGTTAGGGTTGGCCCGCTTTTGCCCCAACGCATATCGATCAATCGGGGGGCGCGGTCCGCTGCGCGCCCAACCGTGTGGATCATAGGAAAGTTCTGGGTCAGTAAGTCGGCCCCAACAATTACATCTATGGCTGCGCCGAACTCTTTGGCAAGATCACGTGCAGCTTGCTCTAGTTGTGGTGGGCCCATGTCTGATGCGGGTGTGTTAATCAAATCCCGCGTCAACATTTCGCCGATAGCAAGCGCGGTGATTTCGTCGGCGTCCACACCGTCAGGTGCAACCAAATGCGCAGTCATAATCGAAGCTGATTTATAGCGGTCAAAGCGATAAGATTGAAGTAACCAGCCAAGGGCTTCTTGAGGCATGTGCTCGTCCGCGATACCAGAAGCAATATGATAGACGCCTTCGGGGAACTTCGCAGCCGCCCCTGCGAGGTGGAACCGTCCGCGCTTGCGTGATGCGGCATTGCCATATCCAGCAAGGGCCATAAGTGGACTACCATATTGCGCCGGAACAATAAGGGCCTGATGCAATGCGCCTTGAAACCCATTCGCTTCAACCCAAGCTTTTGTCATGGGTTGTTGTTGATTTGCCCATTGCGCAAGATCTTGTTCATCAATGACATGAACAGCGATAGAATCGGGAGTTGCATCTGCAAACTGAACGGCCATTAGGTCACCTTTCGAAGGTCAATTTTTCGACAGCCTAACGCCTGCCACACGCGCTGCAAGCACGTTCAGATTGTTACGTCTTGTAAATCCCAAATTGCAGTCAGTGATTCCTCTCCGATGCGCATTAAGCGGCCCAAAGTCGCTGCCAAAGCAATGTTGTCTTCTTGATCAATACAATTGGTTACATGGACTGCGACGGTCGAGACAGCGGACATGCCAATTTGATCGGAAATCGCGACAAGTAACTTGACGCTTTTGCGCAGGTCCAGCCATGCTGATGTGCGATACAAGCGGTCACAATGGGCCAGGCGCAATGCCAGTTCTTCCATAGCGTGGCAGACGACGTCTTCGGCGCTGGCTTCCCCCAATTGTGTGTAAAGTGCGCTTAATCTGTCTTGATCAACATCAACCGACTCTGTCGGCTTGATCTGTGTTACGTGCTTCATTTTATTCACCTTTAAACAAGCCCCCACGGCTATTTCCCTTTTGCTGCAAGATCGTTCCTAAATAGTTATTGTGGCTTGTTCTTTTCACTCGAATTCGAGGTGAATTCAGTCTATCTATTTTGACAGTTCTTTTGAATTTTGGATGAGACAATGGATCAAGCGAAACCTTTGCCCACATATCTACTGCAACGCTATCATGGCTGGAAAGCAACCAGCTATGCAGAAAACCAAGCGTGGTATCGCCGCCTAGCATCTGAAGGACAACGCCCGCGTGCAATGGTTATTTCTTGCTGTGACAGCCGCGTTCATGTGACGTCAATTTTTGGGGCAGATCAGGGTGAGTTTTTCATTCACCGCAATATCGCGAACCTTGTGCCACCGTTTAAACCAGACGGGGATTACCACGGCACCAGCGCCGCGGTAGAATACGCTGTAACTTCTTTGAACGTGACCCATTTGATCGTTTTGGGCCATTCAAATTGTGGTGGCGTTCAAGGGTGTATCGACATGTGCCAAGGCAAAGCTCCTGAACTGGAAGCGCAGGCAAGCTTTGTTGGTCGTTGGATGGACATTCTGCGCCCAAAATACGAGTTGGTCGCAGATGAGATTGATCCAGATGTTCAGGCGCGCCAACTTGAGAAACATGCAGTTGTTATTTCTTTGGAAAACCTCATGACGTTCCCGTTTATCAAAGACCGTGTCGACCAAGGCGTGTTGTCTATGCATGGGTTATGGACAGATATCGGCGAAGGTGGGTTGGAATGCTATAATCCCAAAGCCAATGAATTTCATAAGGTCTAAGCAACTCGACGAGCATCGCGTTTGGGGTAATGTTCCGGCAGTTCTTTGATAAATACCTTTAGGATTTCTTCTTTGGTAACGTGTAATGACACCTTGTTTGGTGGATGTACGTTACCGATCATAGTTATGCTGAGCCATTGGATGGTTGAATTCAATGTTAGGGTCATTTTTTTACACCTTCGATACGCTGTAAAGATCGCATATCGAAGGTACATTGCAACATTTGTGAGCAGACGATTTATTTCAAATCTAGCGCAGCACCATTTCTTCGGGCCAAGTGATTGTTGTGCCCAAATTAACCGATTGGGTTTCGCCAGCTTTAATATCTAGTTTCCAATGTAAAACGCCGCGCTGGTCTTTGTGATCCGTAGTGGTCGGTTGCGGTGCCGCTGACCAGTCGATGGTTAGATCCTCCTGCTCCGTAAATGGCACACGGTCCAACAATGAAACCGTCCATTCCTTATTAGTCAGATTTTCGACGTCGATACGCACGGTTTCTGTGTTTTCGTTGGACCGCAAGATGATGCCGCGATCCCCTTCGTTTTTGTCCAAAATGGTACGTGTGAGGCGCAAACCGTGAATTGGACCAAAGCCGATTTCAGTTTCAGCACCGGGTACGATTTGGTTAACAAACGTTTCAGCGATCAGGCGGTCATCGACATAGAGTTTAGCCCGTGCGGGTAATAAACGCTCACCACTGGTATTGGCAAAAGACACCATGCGGAAGGCGGTCTCGTTATTTAGAGGGATCGCACGGGCCTCGATGGCGGCGTCAAAATTGAGAGTGCCAAGCGCGACACGGGTAAAGTCATTACTGCTGTATACGGACATTGGATAATCAAAGGTGTATTGGGCTGTGATCCCAGATAGATCTGCAAACATTGCGGCTTCTTCAAGAATGACTGGCGCTTCGATGATGAGTTCGCTGACACCGTCGGACTCTAGTTGTAATCTCGATTGTGAGGAGAATTTGGCAGTTGGCGCTACTTCTGAAATCCGCAAACGCTTTGGGTGAACCAAATTTGGTTCTGGTCGTTCTCGAAGTACCACTGTCGATAGCGTCAGGTTCACATCTGCCCAATGCTCTCCCGAACTTTGGAGGATCATTGCGCCACGTTCAACAACCAGTTTTGGTGTGTCGTCAGTGGTGAGGCGTAGATCATAAACAGGTTGCCAGATCGAATCAGTGATTAAGTATTTTATGCTAAGGTCGGTGGTTGTCGCTTCAGGGACCGAGACGGTGAGCGTCAGTTGTGCAAAGATTTCAGAGGGGGGCAATAAAGCCTTCAAGATGCGCTGGGTCTCAACAACAGTTTTTTGCAAGTCGGGAAGGTCTTTGCCTAGTGCTCGTGCTAAAATGTCAGCCTGTTGGATTGCTTTTGGGCGTTTAATGTTTATTCGAAATCATACGAGACAGATCGCGCAGGGTATCTATCCCATCCGGTAATGTTTCGCTTTTTGCTAGAGATTTCAGGAATTCGATCTGCGTCAGTGCAGCTGATTTAACCAATAAGTTTCCTGCGATTTCATCGTTGAGTGTATCGATGGCGTCGCGCGCAATATCCAAATTTTCTTTGGCAGCTTTGTATTCGACAGTTTCTGGATCAGCACGTGGCGTCGGCGTTTCATCTTGCCATTTCCCTGAGATGAGGGTGGCGTTGGGTAAGTTGATTTCCGGTGCAGGGAGATCATCAAGTGTGGGCCGCATGTCTGGGATTACAATGTCATGGATGCCTGCGGGCAAAGTGATTTTCCCTTTGCGCGTGACCTCGGCACCCTGTGTAAAAACAGTGACGTCTGTCGGTACTATCCTTGCGACGATGGTGTCGGCGAAGACGAAAGACGGAGAGACAGAAAGCAGAAGGGCGATGAAGCGCATTTTGGGAAATACCTTTGATCAAAATTATTGCTTAAAATCTACACGGCCTTTCCCAAAAGAAAAAGGGCACCGGTTGGCACCCCTTTGAATGTTCAGATTTTTGGTGGATATCAGCCTTTTTTCAAGACCCGCGCGCCGAGCGTTTCTGCAATCTGCACTGCGTTCAAGGCAGCACCTTTGCGCAGATTGTCAGACACGCACCACAAGTTCAAACCGTTGTCGATTGTGCTGTCTTGACGGATGCGGCTGATAAAGGTCGCATAGTCGCCAACGCATTCAACGGGTGTGACATAGCCGCCGTCTTCGCGTTTATCGATCACCATGACGCCTGGCGCTTCGCGCAGGATATCGCGGGCTTCGTCTTCGTCGAGGAACTCTTCGAACTCGATGTTGATCGCTTCAGAGTGGCCGACGAATACTGGAACCCGCACGCAAGTCGCGGTGATTTTGATGCTTTTGTCGATAATCTTTTTCGTTTCCGCGACCATCTTCCACTCTTCTTTGGTGGTGCCGTCTTCCATGAACACGTCGATGTGTGGGATCACGTTAAACGCAATCTGCTTGGTGAACATTTTTGGTGGAACTTCAGATGTCGGATTGTAGATCGACTTGGTTTGATCCCAAAGCTCGTCTGCACCTTCCTTGCCCGCGCCGGATACGGATTGGTAGGTCGACACAACAACGCGCTTAATCTTGGCGCGGTCATGCAAAGGCTTCAACGCTACAACCATCTGCGCGGTTGAACAATTGGGGTTCGCGATGATGTTTTTCTTGTAATAATCATGCACGGCTTCTGGGTTCACTTCAGGAACAACCAGCGGAACGTCTGGATCATAGCGGTATAGGGACGAGTTATCGATTACGATGCAGCCGGTTTTAGCCGCAACTGGAGCATATTTTTTGGTCGCATCGGAACCGACGGCGAACAGGGCAATATCCCAACCCGTGAAGTCAAATGTATCAAGGTCCTTCGTCTTCAATGTCTTGTCACCGAATGACACATCCGTACCCAAAGATCGGCGGGATGCCAAAACGGCAAGCTCGTCCACTGGGAACTGACGTTCATCCAGAATGTTTAACATTTCGCGGCCCACATTACCTGTGGCTCCGACTACGACTACGCGGTAACCCATCTGCTGAACTCCAATATAAATGAGGATGGTCAGCGCCCTTTATACCCGAATCTGAGTGGGGGGAAGGGGCCGTGCTGCATTGCCGCAAATGTGATGTTGCTTTGACTTAGTCGGTGTTGTCTTGGGAGAAAAAATAAAGAGCCAAGCCAATGATGAGCAGAACTGCAAAAAGCAGGAACACCGCAGCATAAGGTGCGAGGGTATTCCCTCCTTTGTAGGAATCATGCAGGGGTCGTGCGATCAATTGCGCAAGACCAACACCGCCAATGCTAAACATGTTCAAAAGCGTGACGCCGCGTCCTGTTAGGTGTGCAGGGAAGAACCCCTTGCCGTGTGCGATGACGACTGGGAACGTCGCGCCAAAGAATCCGACGCCACACATCAATGCGACGGCAAGAATGTAGGAAGACGCGCCGAAGGAATATAGGCCTAACAAGCAAGTTAGGGTCAAGATATTGCCCGCAAAGATAACCCACTTACGCGTGCCAAACCAACGATCTAGCGGACCATATATGAACACACCACCGATCATTGCGATGCCCATGATCAAGGCTGCTATGCCGATCTGACTGCTTGTCATGCCATGCACATCGTTCAAATAAGGACCCATCCATGCGCCCCGAATCGCGGCGGCTGGAACATATCCAACGATTGCAATTGGCGCGATAAGCCAAATCGCCTTGATGCGAAGGATGTCCAAAAGGGACCCTTTGGTTTGCGTGACGATTTGCTCTGGATCTTTGACCGTCAGCTGGACCGCGACTGCAATAATGGCGCAAAGGACAGCGAGACCAACCATAGTCGCACGCCATCCGATCATCGTTTCTGCAAACGCCATTGGATAGGAGGCCAACAAGTTTCCGAACGTCCCAACTCCGATCATAGACGCAGCTAGTGTCGCAAACTGGATTGGCGGAAATTCACGAGCGAAGATGTAGTAGGACGCCATCAGCACCGGTGCGCAGCCAACGCCAATCAACACCATTGCAATGTTGATATGCAAGGCAGATCCAGCAAAGGCAAAGATCAAAGATCCACCAGTGCCACCGACTAACAAAAGAATTGATGCTGTGCGTTTGGGGCCGTGTGTGTCCAACGCCCAACCGACAGGAATTTGCATAGCGGCAAAGCTGATGAACCAAAGGCCACTGGCGGTGGCAAGCGCTTCGGGTCCTATGCTCAATTCGTTTTCTAACGGCACACTGATTACGGCCAAAAAGGCGCGGAAAAATTGGCTTAAGACATAGGCCAATGCCAGCGTTAGCAATCCAAGGTACATCTGAAAAAGTCTTTCTACTTGTTAGCAATTGGGTGACATGCTGCTAACTGTTGTGCAAGGCTCGTGTTTCGCTGTGCCGCTGTAATAATTTTAAGAAGGACCGATGAGATGGTTGATGGCTTCAAGTTTTATGATGATCTGCCGCACCATGACAGTTTTGAGACACTTGTGGACGCGAGAAATTATTCGCCCCTGCCTGATGATTGGGTTGTCGGGACATCAGATATTGTCAGTTCGACCAAGGCTATTTCCGCAGGAAAATATAAGACGGTGAACATGATTGGTGCTGCGGTAATTTCTGCCCAGATCAACGCGGCCGCCGGGCGTGCATTGCCCTACATTTTTGGGGGTGACGGTGCCGCTTTTGCTTGTCCACCAGAACACGCAGAAACCGCAGGCCAAGCTTTAGCTGCAGTGCAAGCATGGGCGGGGGACGAATTTGGGATGCAGTTACGTGTTGCGATGACGGCAGTATCTGAAATCCGTGCGAAGGGGTTTGACGTTACAGTTGCACGACATCAAGCTTCCGAGGGTGTGGATTACGCGATGTTCCAAGGCGGTGGTATTTCGTGGGCAGAGGCGCAAATGAAAGCGGGGCATAACGGCTTGCCCAAAGCGCCCAGCGGAACACAGCCAAATCTGACAGGGTTGTCTTGCAGGTGGAGCCATATGAAATCTCGCAGTGGTACAATTCTGTCCGTCGTGATTGATCAAGTCGATGGGAGTGGTACTGACGATTTTGCCGATCTGTGCCGAAACGTACTGGGTCGTGTGCACCATTTGGATAGGGCAGGTCATCCGGCCCCTGTGGATGGGCCTGGGATTCAATGGCCCCCTAAGGATACCAAATTAGATGCTCAAGTCAGCCGCGCTGGTAGTGATTTGGGCAAACGAAAGCGTCAGGTTTTGATGGAAACTGCTTTGGCTTGGGTGATCCTTAAGCTTGGTTTCAAAGTCGGCGGCTTTGACCCAAAGAAGTACAAACAAGAAGTAGCTGGCAATGCGGATTTCCGCAAATTTGATGACGGTCTGAAAATGACCATAGATTGCGATGACGCGACGGTCACGGATTTACGCGCGATACTAGACGTCGCGGTTAAGGCAGGAACCATTCGGTATGGTCTACACCAGCAGGACGAGGCGATGATGACTTGTATCGTGCCATCTGCAATGCAAAACGATCATGTACATTTTATCGATGGCGCTTCGGGTGGTTACACCCAAGCCGCTGCAGCAATCAAAGCTTAGATTTCCACTTCGCTGAAAGCGCGCTTGCAGTCGTGGTTAACGTAATCATGTCGATCCCGACGGCTACAAAACGTGCACCTGCGTCCAAGGATTTTTGCGTCATCTCATCATTTAGGCTTAAAATGCCGGGTGCCTTGCCGCTCGCTGCAATCTTTTCGATAGAGCTCATGATTACCTTTTGCATATCTGGATGCATCATATCACTCATATGACCCAGGTCAGCTGACAAATCAGCAGGGCCGATAAAGACCCCGTCGATGCCATCGATTTTTAGGATTTCATCCAACGCCTCAAGCCCTGCGCGATTTTCCACCTGAACCAGCAGGCAGATTTGTTCGTCAGCTGTTTTGCCGTAATCAGGAATTTTTCCAAATCCACCAGCGCGTGTTGTAACGTATCCTACGCCACGAATTCCGTCTGGTGGATACCGACAAGCACGCACCAGTTCACGCGCTTCCTCTGCACTCTCAACCATAGGAACTAGGATGGTTTGAGCGCCGATATCGAGAACTTGTTTTATGATCCACGTTTCACCAATAGGCACCCGTACAACGGCTGTGCTGGGGCTGGTATCAAGTGCAATCAGCTGTTCGCGAAGGGAACGAATGTCGTTGGGCGAATGCTCAGAATCAACCAACAACCAGTCAAAGCCAGTTGTACCCATTGCCTCGGTCGAGAAACTGTTGGCAAGGCTAAGCCAGCAACCAATGACGGTTTCGCCGTTGGCGAGTGCTTGTTTGAACGTGTTTATTGGTGCAGGCATTTACTGGCTCCTAAGCGGGCTTGGGTTAATTGCATCCTAAGCCCGCCAAGATTGGTTTGACCAGAGCCTTAAAGGACTTTGATGACGTCTTTACCAACGGCCAGCATGTAACCGCGTCTTGCGACATTCTTCACCAAAAGTTCGCTGACCATCTGATTACCCAACGTATCACGCAGGCGTTTAATGCGCGTCGCGCCGGCGGCTTCGTCGCATTCAGACGGTGACCTGCCTGAAATCATCCCTTCGATTTCAGAACCGGACAAAATATCATCGTCCATGCGGGCTTCAGCCAGGATCGACATAGTCTCCATCGCGGCATCGGTTAGTTTGAAGCCAAGGTTGTTAAGGTAGACGGTATTTTCTTCACGACTGATGAGCAGTGAATTTACTTCGATTCCAGCGCGTTCGATCCGCGCCATGCGGCGGTTCAGAATAACCAGCATAACAAGGAAGACAAGCGATGCGATCAAAAGGGCGGTGGCGAAGACCAACAGCACAAAAATGATGCTGCGATAACTAGATAGCACATCAGAAAATGCTGTGCCTGATTGCGCGAGGATCTCAAGAAGTTTGATTTCGGATTGTTCCGTCAAACCATCGTTAGACGTAAAGATGTCTTCAACGCGTTGGTTGAACGCATTGGCATCAGGAAGATTGTAAAAAAGTAGGATCGCTGCCAGCAGCAGGATAATCACAATGGCAGCTAACCCGAACCCGACCAAACGGGTTCCGGTGCTGCGTACTTCAGAAGCGAAGGTAGTACGGTCCTGCACTCTGTTTCCTTTCTGCGAGGCCATCTGCCGCGAATGTGGAGAGTATAGAGAGCAACGTCCAGCCCTGTGCGGCAAGTCGTGATGCCAACTCAGATCTGGCTGATGCGTTTGAGCAAGAGCCGTTTATCTGGGCAATACCATAATGCAGCCGCAAAGGGTTGTCTCGCTTGGCCTTATAATCAGCAAAGCAGTCGGCTGCGAGGCCGGGTGATGCTAGCAGCAGACTGACCGCTGTGCAAAGGGGGATGAGTGTATGTTTCATGAGACCGATCATGCGCCTGTGTGTGTTGTTATTCAATATCAACGGCAGCCTAACCCTAACGATATTGGATAACACTGCGCTGTTATTGCCTGTCTGAACGGGATTGACTCAAGTTGGTTGCATACTGCCGCATCCTTCCAGTGGCATCCAAGATCTACTTTGAAAGGACGATCACATGTACAGTAAATTTATAGCGACCGTGGCAGCTGCCTCTATTTTAATAACTGGCTTGTCCGCCGCACCAGCCCGTGCAAATCAAGACGACGTGGGCCGCGCATTAGCTGCCCTTTTAGGTATCGCGATTGTTGGTGCGGTAATTCATGAGAACAAGAAGAACAAAAAACAACGTGCGCATGTCAAGCCAGCGCCGCGCCACAAAGTGCACAAGCCAGTTCAAAAGCAGCGTCACGTAAAACCGCGTCCATTACCGCGCCGCGTCTCTCAGCATCTCTTGCCAGGTCGTTGCTTGCGCAGCTTTGAAACACGTCGCGGAACAGCACGTATCTTTGGGCAGCGTTGTCTTGAGCGCCACTATGGATTTACCCACCGCTTGCCGCAGCATTGCGAACGCCGTGTGCGGACCGATCGCGGTTCCCGCAGTGGCTTTGGTGCAAACTGCCTGCGTAAGCAGGGTTACAAATTGGCGCGCCGCTAAGGGCGTGACCTTTGCAGCATGTGTTTAGTGTTGCTGACTTGGGGAAGGTGTTCGGGCGCCTTCCCCTTTTTTATGCGCTCTGCCAAAAGGAGGCAGTTGCGCTGTCGCTTGAAATTCTAAATTCCAGATGGAATTTGTGCCTTCGGTGAGAGTTTATGTTGCAAATGAACGAGGATGACATGCCAGATTTTGTATTTGAGACTGAATTGGGATGCCGTGTTGCAGGCGTTGATGAGGTTGGGCGTGGTCCTTTGGCGGGGCCAGTGACAGCTGCAGCTGTTGTTTTGGACCCCAGCTGTATTCCCGAAGGATTAGACGATTCTAAAAAACTATCCGCAAAAAAGCGTTTGATTTTATATCAACAGCTTTTGATGTGTGCAGATGTTTCGATCGCCCATGCATCTGTAGCTGAAATCGATGAGATCAATATTTTGCGCGCGTCCCATTTGGCGATGGAGCGGGCGATTGCCGGATTGAAACGTGCGCCAGAGCACGTGTTGATCGACGGTAATATGATTCCGCGCGGTTTGCGTCTTCCTGCGACCACATTGGTGAAAGGAGACAGCCGATCTGTGTCGATTGCAGCGGCCTCAATTGTGGCCAAAATATGTCGAGATCGTGTCCTAGTGGACTTTGCGCAACAGCACCCGGGCTATGGTTGGGAAACGAACATGGGTTATGGATCAAAAAGACACATGGATGCGTTGAAGAATTTGGGGGTTACCCCACACCATAGACGTTCGTTCAAACCAGTACACAATATGTTGTATCAAGGAAAAATACTAACCAATTGATTCAAAAAAGAAATTGACCGCGAATCGCCTTTGATTCACATTGAGGACAACAAACGAGCTCAATAATGAGCCGGGACAGAGGCAGATATATATGACCAAAGTTAAGAGTGCGATGGCACCTGTGAAGTCGGCTGTGCCGCTTCCATTGAACGAAATTATTGCTGGTGACTGCATCGATGTGATGAACAGTCTGCCTGCTGAATCTATTGACCTGATTTTCGCAGATCCGCCCTATAACTTGCAGCTGAAAGGTGACCTACATCGTCCGGACAATTCGAAGGTGGATGCGGTTGATGATCATTGGGACCAATTTAGCAGCTTCAAGGCTTATGACGAATTTACAACTGCTTGGTTGAAAGCGGCCCGCCGCCTGCTGAAACCGAACGGCGCGATCTGGGTCATAGGCAGTTACCACAACATTTTCCGTGTCGGCGCATCGCTTCAGAATGAAGGTTTCTGGATTTTGAACGATGTGGTTTGGCGCAAATCGAATCCGATGCCAAACTTTCGCGGCAAACGTTTTACCAATGCTCATGAGACTATGATTTGGGCCGGTAAGAGCGAGACCAGCAAATACACCTTTAATTATGATGCTTTGAAAGCGCTGAATGACGGTATTCAAATGCGCAGCGATTGGTTCCTTCCTATCTGCACGGGCCACGAGCGCCTGAAAGACGACAATGGCGACAAAGCACATCCAACGCAAAAGCCTGAAAGCTTGTTGCACCGCCTTTTGGTTGGGTCGACCAACCCCGGTGATGTAATTCTTGACCCATTCTTTGGCACAGGTACGACAGGTGCTGTTGCTAAGATGTTGGGCCGTGATTTCATTGGTATCGAACGTGAAGAGGCATATCGTAAGGTTGCTACGAAACGTATTGCTAATGCCCGCAAATTTGATCGTGAAGCCCTGCAAGTTAGTGCTTCCAAGCGTGCGGAACCGCGCGTGCCGTTTGGCCAGTTGGTTGAACGTGGCATGCTGCGACCGGGTGAAGAGCTTTATTCGATGAACAAGCGCCACAAGGCCAAGGTCCGTGCAGACGGTACTTTGATCGGCGATGACATCAAGGGATCAATCCATCAAGTTGGTGCGCATCTAGAAGGCGCGCCCAGCTGCAATGGCTGGACCTACTGGTGCTTTAAGAAAGACGGGAAAAAAGTTCCTATCGATCTGTTGCGCCAACAGGTTCGCGCTGAGATGCACGACTGATCTGAACTCCACACCACCAGTTTCATGAACACCGCCGGTGCCTGTGGCCTTTATCTAAGGCCACAGGCACTCACCTATACCCCGCCCTAGTGGCGGGGTTTTTTTTATGTCGATAACTTTAACCAACAGTATGCTGGTAAGGTTAATGTCTGGTGCTGGTTGATAGGTTTTGTTAGCCAAGACAGATTGGACATGGCCAACGTGAAATTCATCCTTTGTTAGCACGAACCGTACGCCCGCAGTTTGTGCCTTGTCCCACACAGAGGGTGTTGGCCAGCCACTGATAATTATGACAGGTATTGAGCCAAATCCGGGTCAGCGGCAAGGAATTGCACATAATACGCATCCCGCCCGTCAGGCAGGTTATTATCCAAAAAAATCATGAAAAACTGCTGTTCTCAAATGTTTTCTGGCGGCTTTTAAGGTGCTGGCGTATTGTAGTTTTGCGCCGTTATGACTCCCACTTAGAATACGCTTTTGATCGAACAAACTGTCTTCGACAATTAAAAAGCTTGAGTTTGATTTGGCACTTTGGACGGCGTTGGAATGCGGCACAAGAAAACCCTTTGATAGATTTGTATGGGATCCTTCTGTCAGCCCAAGATTGAGAACCAACTATCTGATGTACGAATAACGTGGACAATATTAACGAGGCATCGGGTTCGTCGCCTTGTTGTAAGCAGTCCAATCGGTAATTTCTGGATAATACATCTCGCGCCATTTGTGTACGCGTGGGTTCATGACACGGCGAAACAAGGGAGGCACCATAGCAGCCATTGTCATGATTGGATATCCAAATGGCAATTGGGGTGCGTCGGCTTCGGTGTAATTTTGCAAGACGGGAAAACGACGATCTGGTTTGTAGTGGTGATCAGAATGACGCTGCAAATTAATCAGCAGCCAATTCGATGCCTTGTGGTTTGCATTCCACGAATGTCGTGGCTGCACATGTTCATACTTGCCCTCACCTAAATGTTTGCGTGTTAGGCCGTAGTGTTCGATGTAATTCACCAGCTCAAGCTGCCAGATCGCAACGCCTGCTTGTAATAAGAACAGCCCGGCCCCAGACCATCCGCCCAAAATTAGGGCCAGCAGTAAGCAACCGCCTTGGATCGCTGCGTACTTCCAAAACGGGTTGCTGAGATCAGTTGTAGGTAAATCTTTTCGCGCCAACATCGCTTTCTCTGCGTTCAAGGCTGAAAGGAAAGAGGCACGTAAGACTCGAGGGTAAAATCGGTAAAAACTTTCACCCATGCGGGCTGTTACGGGATCACGTGGAGTTGCCACATAGCGATGATGTACCAACATGTGTTCGGACCGAAAATGCGAATACAGCGCCATACCTAAAAGGGTGTCCGCCAAATGCCGTTCTAATCTGCTTTTTTGATGCATCAATTCGTGGCTATAGTTTATGCCAACGGTTCCACTAATGACACCAATGCCAAAAAACAGGCCGATCTTTTCCAAGCTTTCAAGGTGATTGGTGGAACTGACATAAGCGATTACTCCAAAGATCGTAATGAACTGCAAAGGTGCCCAGATCATTGTGATCAAGCGATACCAATACAAGTCATCGTCGGTAGCTTCCAAATCACCGTTGGTCAGGTCCAACCCAACAGCCGCGTCCAAAGCCGACAAAAGGTACCATGTGACCAAAGGCAACAAAAAGACAGTCCAACCGCCTTGAACCGCGCCTATCCAAGCAAGCGGAATTAGCCCCAGCGACAACCAAAAGGGCAACGCGTTTTGGAACTTGGCCATGTCAGAAGCTGGGATATTCATGGGTGGTCCTTTGTTTATTTCACTATTTTCTACGCGGTTTCTCGCGCTAGACCAACCCTGACGCGACGCCGCAGCTAGGGCTGTACCAAATCAAAAGCTTTGCGCATGACGGTTGGCAGGTCGGAGGAACGGAAATCTTCTGGTCCAAGGAAATATCCATTTGTATCTGCTTTCGCCTCAGCCGTCATAACAGTGAGGATCAGATGAAAGTGTGTAAATGTGTGGCGCACTTCTGTGCCAACGACCTGCCATTCGCCGGTCACGGGTGGCATTCCTACGGGCCGTGGTTCACTTGTGTCGACCCAGTCCGATCCGGGCCAGCCCAACATTCCACCTAACAAACCTTTGTCGGGGCGCCGTTCTAGCAACCATGCACCGTCCACGCGCTGGGCTAAGTACACCGTTCCATGACGGGTTGGTTTTGGCTTCTTTGGCGTTTTCTTTGGCAATTCTAACGCTGTGCCAGCTTTGCGGGCGGCACAGGGGGCACGCCAAGGGCAGATCCCACATGCAGGTGATTTCGGGGTGCAAATGGTTGCGCCTAAATCCATGACGGCTTGGGCATAATCACCTGTCCGAGTGTTCGGCGTTAGAGCCTCGGCCTTGGCTGTCAGTTCAGGTTTGGAGGCGGGTAGCGGACTATGGATATCATAAAGGCGCGCCATAACCCGCTCGACATTTCCATCCACAACAACGTGGCGCAAATCATACGCGATGGATGAAAGCGAAGCGGCTGTGTAGGGGCCAATCCCCGGGAGTTTGAGGAGGGCGGTGTGGTCCGCAGGGAAAACCCCGTTGTGGTCAGCGACAACCGCGCGGGCGCATTTCAGCAGGTTGCGGGCACGTGCGTAATACCCCAGCCCAGCCCATTCGCCCATCACATCACCGTCTTGGGCGGCTGCCAGATCGGAAACGGTAGGCCAGCGTGTCGTGAATCTGTTGAAATAGTCTTTCACTGCGGCAACTGTCGTTTGTTGCAGCATCACTTCTGACAACCAAACACGGTATGGATCAGGGCGTACGCCCGCCAATTTATCTGCGGGGGAGGTGCGCCAAGGCATAGGGCGTGCGTGAATGTCGTACCATTCCAGCAAAATTGAACTGAGATCACGCAATCTTTATGCTCCGCATTGGTTTGTTTCGCTGGCCTGAGCGGGGTGATCCGCTATGATGAATTCTGATAGTAAGGAACATAGCCTTGGCACAGCGGCGTACCAGTACAAAAGGTTTCAAACGCACAGCAACTTTGCTGGGTGAACGTATCCGTACGGCCAGTGAAAGCCGTGGCTTTGCCCAAAGCCGCCTTTTGACCCATTGGGCCGAAATTGCGGGCCCAGATGTGTCGTCCATCGCACGACCTGTTGAGGTAAGTTATGCCCGTGGCGGAATGGGTGCGACGCTGACTTTGCTGACAACGGGTGCGCAGGCACCAATGCTGGAAATGCAAAAAGAACAAATTCGCGCCAAAGTAAATTCCGTTTATGGTTATAACGCCATTGCGCGCGTCCGAATTACGCAAACTGCAGCGACTGGATTTGCCGAAGGCCAAGTGGACTTCGCTGCTAAACCGAAAAAGATAGACGAGATCATTCCAGATCAGGCCGTTGTTCAACGCGCCGCTGAAACAACCCAAGCCGTTGGTGATGAAGGGCTGCGTGCGGCCCTTGAACGCTTGGGGACGAATGTAATGAAACCTAAGACTTCTTTGAATTAAGGACTACGATATGAAACGCATACTTCCATTGGTTGCTGCCGCACTTGTTGGCGTTGGCGCGTACTTTCTTTTTGTGTATGAACCGTCAAATAGTGCACCACAAACGGCTGCTGTTACTTCTAACGCATCAGTAGATGTTGCTGACAACGCGGACGAAAATGCTGATTTGGATACCGCATCCATTCCAGACATGATGATAGGCAACCAAGATGCAAAAGTGACAGTAATTGAATACGCATCCTACACCTGCCCACACTGTGCATCGTTTCACGCAGGCACGTATAAAGAGCTAAAGCGGGATTATATCGACACAGGCAAAATTAACTTTGTCTTCCGTGAGGTTTACTTTGACCGCTACGGTTTGTGGGCGTCGATGATTGCCCGTTGCGCTGGCCCAGATAAGTTCTTTGGCATGACGGATTTGATGTTCAAAAACCAATCACTATGGACACGTGCGGGCGAGCCTGCTGCCATTATCGACGAGTTGCGCAAAATTGGCCGTCTTGCAGGTATGGACGGTGACACGCTTGAGGCCTGTTTGAATGATGATGAAAAGGCCAAGACATTGGTCGCTTGGTATCAAGAAAAAGCAGGCGCTGATAATATCGACAGCACGCCAAGCTTTGTGATCAATGACAAGAAATATTCAAATATGAGCTTTGTTGAGATGTCAGGCATTCTTGACGCTGCTATCGAGTGATACAAAACCTTAGAACTTGGCGGGTAAATTGAACCGCCAAGCTTTTTCTAGCCCAACGGCAGTTTTTTTAGCGCCGATTGTAGCGCACTATCATCTGTAAATTTCAAACGAACTGGCAATGTAATTACTTTGGATCGAAACGAGGCTGGCAGACGAACAGCGTCTTTTTCAGTGGTGATCATTTGCGCATTCTTTGTGCGGGCGTCAGCTTCAAACCGTGCAAGTAAGCCGTTGGATAGTTTCTGGTGATCATCCAGTGGTTCAGTGTGCACCACTTTGGCTCCCAAGCCGCGTAGGGTAGCAAAGAATTTTTCGGGATGTCCGATGCCCGCAAATGCAAAGGCGCGGGTGTCTGTCCAATCCATCCCCGTTAACAACGGCTCTAGTGACGCGGAGATATGTACATTTGATAGCTCGAATTGTACGTTTTTGAATTCGCTTTGTGCGGTTTCCGGCCCAATAGACAAAAGCAGATCCGCGCGGGCCAATCCAACACTTACGGGTTCGCGCAGTGGCCCTGCTGGCATGCAGCGCCCGTTTCCAAATCCGTGGACCGCATCAACAACGATGATAGATAGATCTTTGTGAAGTGCAGGGTTTTGATGGCCGTCATCCAAAACAACAACCGTCGCTCCTGCATCTTGCGCCGCTTTCCCGCCAAGTGCGCGATCTTTGGAAACCCAAACTTCAGCAAACGCTGCAAGCAATAGGGGTTCGTCGCCCACCTGATCAGCGCTGTGAATAGCGGGGTCCACGCGGACAGGCCCAACAAGCGTCCCGCCGTATCCACGGCTGACAATGTGGGGTGTGTGAAACATATCGCGCAACCGTTCTACCACGGCGATAACCGTTGGCGTTTTCCCAGTGCCGCCAGCATTGATGTTCCCGATACAAACGACAGGAATATCCAAACGCAAAGGTTCGCCATTTGCCAAACGACGGGCTGTTGCCATTGCATAAAGGCGACCCAAAGGGGCCAAGGCAAAAGCCTGCCAACTTGAAGGGTGATCCCAAAACTTAGGTGCACGCATCAGTGTGTTCCTTCTTCAGCAGCATCAAGTGAAGTGATGACCAATTCAGTGATGCGATCCGTAATAGCAGCGCCCTGCGATACCACATCCCAACCAGACATCGCCATGGATGCCGCGTGTTCCGGTGATATAAGCCGTGCAACCGCAACGCCAAGCGCACCTGCATCATTGACAATTCTTGCGGCCCCAGCAGCCGCCAATCGTGTATAACTGGGCATGTGATTGCGGACGTTCGGGCCGTATAAAATTGCAGTTCCAAGAGCGGCAGCTTGGAATGGGTCAAGTCCGTATTGACCAGATGACAACGAACTACCCAGAAATGAAAGGGGGGCCACACGATACCATAGTCCCAATTCATCTTGGGCTGTTGCTAGCAGAACTTGGCAATTGTCGTCGGGCATTCCGCCATCTTCCCAACGGGCACTCCGCAACCCCTCTGCACTAAGCCGGGCCTGACATTCGGCAGCTTGATCCTCTGACGCTGGGTTTAAGATCAACAATAACCGATGTGATTGACGTAATGCATGTCGATGGGCAGCAAGCACAGTTTGGACTTCATTCGATTGAACGGACGCTGCCAGCCAAATTGGGCGGCCACCCAAAATAGCGGATAATTCGTCAAAATCACTTTGCGCGTAAACCAGCGATTGACCACCAGCCATCAACGGCCCGCTGAGTTCCAATGCCACATCGCTGCGCATAAGTTTGGCAAGGCGGGCATGGCCTGGATCGGTTCGTGCAAGGACATTCTGGAAACAGGCCATCACATCGCGTGCCACTTCGGGCAGCCAGCGGTCACGCCTGTTTTCAAACCCCTGTTGATCTGCATCTGCCATTATAAGTGGGATACTTTGGCGGTGTGCAGCCAAGATTAGGTTTGGTTGTAAATCGCCCCACAACCACAGCGCAACATCGGGCTGCCAGTGTTCCAGGAAGGTCCCTGTGTCTTGGGGATGCTCGCTGGGTGCGGTGTCGATGATGATGGTTGCGCATGGGGAAACGATGGCCTCATCACCGGTGATCAAAACGCTTAGTCCGTGACGCTGTGCGCATAGGCGTTTTGCCAAGTCAAACAAAGCAAGGGCGTTTCCTTTTTCCGGGGCGTGTATCCATAAAACTTCGCCTTCTGGACGATCTATGCTGGGCGCATACCGTGTTGGTGGATTGCGTCGCACCAACGCACGGTAGGCCTTAAGTCCTAGTGAGTCTGACATTCTTAATAACCTGTCTGGCGTGCTGTGACGTTTTGCGACACAGGTCTAATTTCGCACTTGGTCCACGGTCGTATAAGGTTAAAATTCAACATGCATTCAGATTGCCCAATTGCGGGCAAGGGTCAAGCAGCGTGTCGTGCCGCAAGGCTTTGTTCGTGAATGGCTGCTCCGCCTGCAATGACACCATTAAGCAGCGCGTCAGGCCCGTTAAACACCAACGGACCACCAATTTGATCGGTGATTATTCCACCTGCCTCGCTGACGATAAGCGCACCCGCTGCAATATCCCATTCCCAGCTTGGGCGGAACGTGTACATAGCGTCGAATTTACCACTGGCGACCAATGCCAACCTGTAGGCAAGGGAAGGGCGGTGTTGGCGATCAATCACTGGAACGCCATTTGGCCAAAACCGTGGCTCCATGTTCACTTTGGTTGCGAGTACAGTTGCATTTGAAAGATTAGGCTGGGCCGAAACACGCAAGGGTTCACCGTTAAGCCACGCGCCTTTGCCTAATGCGGCGCTGTACAGTTTCTTGCGCATGGGCAGGTAGACAACAGCCGCTGTGATTTGGCCACCTTCGGATACCGCAAAGGAATGCGCCCAAGTGCTTGCCCCTTCTGCATAGCTGCGTGTGCCATCAATTGGGTCGATGATAAAAACCTTGTCACGGGTTAGCCGCGCGGCTGTATCTTCGCTTTCTTCGGACAACCAACCATAGCTTGGACGCACGATGGGAAGTGTAGCGGACAGCATATTATTAACGGCCAAGTCGGCTTCGGTCACGGGGCCAGCGCCATCTGGTTTGTCCCATTTTTGCACGGTTTTCCCAGCATAACTGGTGGCAACACGTCCAGCGATAAGTGCGGCGTTTACAAGAAGATCAAGGTCACTTGCCGGCAAGGGTCATCCCTTCAACCAACAATGAAGGCACCACGCGGCTTAGATGTGTGCGGGCGTCATTTGCTGGAATAATCGCAAGCAACATCTGTCGTAGATTTCCTGCGATTGTGCACTCGTTCACCGCATATTGGATTTCACCATTTTCGACCCATAAACCTGCAGCGCCACGTGAATAGTCGCCCGTGTTTGGGTTTATTGTGGAGCCGATCATTGAGGTGACCAATAATCCAGTTCCCATGTCGCGGATCAGGTCTGCTTGGCTGGCTTCCCCTTGTGTGAGGGCGGTGTTCCAAATGCTAGGTGTTGGACCCGAGGCTGTTCCGCGTGCTGCGTTGCCTGTTGATCTCATTCCCAGTTTACGTGCGTTGGCCAAATCCAAGGTCCAGCCCGTAAGGATACCATTTTCGATGATTGCGCGCTTTGCAGTTGGTAAACCCTCAGCGTCAAACGGACGTGACGCGCCTGTACGTGGCCGATGTGGATCTTCGATGACAGACAGGTGGGCAGGCAAAACCTGTGCGCCTAAGTCATTGCGCAACCAGGATGCACCGCGACCAACAGAAGCGCCGTTAACGGCTGCCAACAGGTGTCCAATCAAAGTGGACGAAATACGTTCGTCAAACAAGACAGGGTACGAACCAGTGGGTGGTTTGCGGGCATCCATACGGGCAAGGGCACGTGTCGACGCCTCGCGTCCAATCTCGGATGCATTGCGCACGTCGGCCTGAAAGATGCGGCTGTCGCCCGCATAATCCCGCTCCATACCGCTGCCAGTTCCTGCGATTGCTACACAGCTCAAGGCGCGGTCCGTGCGGGAGTATCCACCAGAAAAGCCGTTGCTGGCTGCTAAGTGAATGTGGCGGGCACCGTAGGCAGCGCTTGCAGCTTGAACTTGGGAGATGCCTTTAATTGCCAATGCAGCAGTTTCCGCCTCAGCCGCATCTCGCTGCAAGTCTTCTGGCGCGGGTTCGGGGGTTGCATCATGCAATTCCAGAACATCGACATCCCAATCAGTCACCAGTTGGGATGGATCAGCTAGACCTGCATAAGGATCTTCTGGCGCTTCTTTTGCCATCGCAACAGCACGCTGCGCCATTTCGTCAATTGTACGTGTAGATGTGTCAGAGGCAGATACGTTTGCAATCCGCTTGCCGACAAAAACGCGTAAGCCAATGTCGATGCCTTCGGATCTTTCTGCGTGTTCCAACGCACCCGCACGCACGTCAATCGAGACGGATGTGCCTTGCACAGCCATTGCATCAGCGGCGTCAGCACCTGCACGTTTGGCTGCGGATAAAAGTGATTGTGTCAGCGCGTCGAGGGGCTGCGGCATTTGGCATCTCCGGTGGAAGTTGAACATGAGGTAGCCCTGCAATGACCATCGTGCAAGGGCGGGACACTAAAAGGGCCACGCAATCTGCGCGGCCCGTAAATAAAACCAACTTCAGAAATGTTACTGAATGCGTTGCCCGTTGGCTAGGATATGACCGGCATCATTGATCTCGAGCTTCGAATTCAAGGTGTCTGGTTCTGCGCCGGCCTCGGCAAACAGACCCATCATCATACGTGCGCCCATTGCTTGTCCTTGTGGCAACATGCCTATCTTGACCAGCTTATCCAAAAGACCATTGCCGCCTACCAGTTTTAAATCAACCGCGCCTGTTGGGCGGGGTATGCCGCCGAAACTGGCCAAATCAGAGTTGTCGAAGGTAAAGTCGCCCGTGCCAGTAAGGCGTGCGCCAACCGCGTCTACTATCAGGCTTTTTAAAGTTAACGCATTCAACTCGCCCGGTGCCGCTCCACTGCTTTCCAACGCGGCGGCTTGATCTGGGTTCATGAAATCAAACAAAACCTTGGCTTTGCCTGTTAGATCTAACGCAAGTGTTGCTGGGTCGCGTGGCAGTTCTGCAGAAGGGTCCATCATACCCCAAAGCATGTCTGAAACCGTGAAGTCCCCCATCGTGAACCCAAGTGCGAAATCTTGTTCTTCGTCGGATTTTTGAATTGGCATCGCAAAGTTGAATTTGGACAACGCCATGTTCAGAATGATCGGCAATGGCACATCTGGTACCAGCGCGCTGATTGCGAGGCCGGTCTGGGTAACGTCGTATCTTAACCCCTCAGCGCCGAACGCATATTCAATTGCGCCACCCGTCGAGGACGTGTTGGCAGTGCCAGCGCCATCGGGGCCATTAAACGCTATATCCATGTTGCCACCTTGATAGTAGAACGTACCAATTGAGGAAAAGCCAGAGGCAAGCATTGCGGCCATATTTTCCATACTAACACTTGTGATTGGAAACTTGCTTGTCCCATTTAATGTTAGGTTTTGCAGGCCGCCACTGATTTTGGCGATGCCGCCGCTGTCGGGGTCAGAAAACATGACATCATAAGTCATGGATGTTGTGTTGAAGTTTTGCGTCAGATTGCGCAATTCACTCTCAGACAGCGCCGTATTGCCAGAGATACCTTTGAGTGCGATGTCACCTCTGGCCATGTTTGGGCCGATTTCAATGTCATCTACTGTCAATTTCTCAAGGGTCAAATTTATGGCATTAGCCATGTAGGTATACTCAAAATCCCCATTTTCGCCCGTCGCAGTCATGTCTAGCCCATCGTGTGTATATCCAATGACAGCATCAATGTTCTCACCAGTTTGAAGGGACATTTTGAACGAAATTTGACTAACGGACGGCATCGCGATTTCAACACTCCCATCGCCTTGTTCCGTGAAGGTCAGGTTTGGCATGGTTATGTTGATGTCTTCTTCGATGTCTTCCAAGAGCATAGTCATCCCTAGGTCGGTCACTGTCAAAACGCCGTCAGATATAGTTTCGTTCGACGTCATGGCGTA
>CAJJBH010000074.1 GCA_905182355.1 uncultured Paracoccaceae bacterium
TCGACAAACGCTTTACCATTATGTTTGCTATCGCTGCCTGTGTGGCTGGTCTAGCGGGTGTCATGTACGCTCCAATCAATTCACCAAACTATCACATGGGTATGGATTTCTTGGTCCTAAGCTTTGTTGTTGTTGTTGTTGGCGGCATGGGCAGTCTGCCTGGTGCGGTTCTGGCGGGCTTTATGCTGGGTATCCTAGAAGCCTTCGCCTCGATGAACCAAGTCAAAGCAATCTTCCCGGGCATTGACCAAATCATCATATACGTTGTCGCAATCATCATCATTCTAACGCGTCCCCGTGGCCTTATGGGTCGCAAAGGCGTGATGGAGGAATAAGAACATGTTGAAACTGAATAAACGCGACACACTCCTTTTCGTCATTGTGACGGCCTTGGTCTTGCTCGCCCCTTTCATCTTGAATCCGTTTCCACAGGGTTCTTCCATGGCACAGATGTTCAACGCGGGTTATCCCGATTTGATGCAACGCTTTGTCATCTTCGGTATCCTTGTTATCGGGTTTAACATTTTGTTTGGCCTGACCGGATATCTTTCCTTTGGTCACGCCGCTTTCTTAGGCATAGGATCGTATGCTGCGGTTTGGATGTTTAAGCTTCTAAGTATGAACATCATTCCAGCGATCATCTTATCCATGATTGTGGCAGGCATCTTCTCACTTCTGATTGGCTACGTCAGCTTGCGTCGCTCAGGCATCTACTTCTCGATCCTGACACTGGCGTTTGCACAGATGTCATATAACCTTGCCTATTCGGTTTTGGGTAATCCAGCATCAAACTATAACTTAACGAATGGTGAAACTGGCCTGCAACTTGCGCTGAATGATCCACGTATCTTGGACGGTGCGGCTGCGGCCAATGGGGCCCTGCCAGTAACCAACTTGTTTGGTTTGGCGATGCGTGACAGCTTTGACTGGAATATCGGTGGCTGGCTGTTCACTTTCAACGCCGGCTACTACGTTGCTGGTATATTGATGCTGCTCTCGTTTTATATCTCAATCCGCATCTTCCGGTCCCCTTTCGGCATGATGTTGCGGGCTGTAAAATCTAACCAACAGCGCATGAACTACACTGGCCTGAACACCAAGCCTTATACACTTGCGGCTTTTGTTATCTCTGGCATGTACGCCGGCCTTGCTGGTGGCTTACTGTCCTCAATGGACCCTCTTGCAGGTGCGGAGCGTATGCACTGGACCGCATCAGGTGAGATTGTGATCATGGCGATTTTGGGGGGTGTTGGCACATTGATCGGCCCAATTGTGGGTGCAGGGTTCAACGAGTACTTCAAGAACATCCTGTCAAAGATCAATGACGGTGTTCTACATCAATGGCTGTCCTTCCTGCCAGACGGTCTGGAAAACTTCATCGTCGGCATCCTGCACTACTTTGTGGGCAAAGGCTGGCACCTGACCTTGGGTCTGCTGTTTATGATGGTCATCGTCTTCCTGCCTGGTGGCTTGGTTGAAGGTGGTCAGAAACTGGCCAAGTTGTTCAAACGCAAGAAGGCCGACACGCCTGACAGCAAAAATACACCTGCGGAATAAGGAGCAATACAATGGGTATCCTTGAAGTAAAAAACGTAGGCAAGCGATTTGGCGGCTTGCAAGCGCTAGGTGACGTGAACCTAAGCATTGCCGAAAATTCGGTCCATGCGATCATCGGCCCAAACGGCGCTGGCAAATCTACTTTGCTTAACTGTTTGGTTGGTAAGCTGATCCCAGATACGGGGTCCGTCACATTTGACGGACAATCCGTTTTGGGACGCAAACCGTTCGAGATTAACCAAATGGGTATTTCGCGTGTGTTCCAAACCCCCGAGATCTTTGGTGATCTTAGCGTTTTGGAAAATATGCTGATCCCCTGCTTTGCCAAACGCGACGGTGCGTTTCACCTAAGTGCGTTCAAAGCAATGTTGGACGACAAAGAAATCGTCGAGCGTGCTCTACATATGCTCGAAGAGATGAACATGGTGGACAAGCAAGATATGCACGCTGCAGCCCTGTCACGTGGTGACAAACGCCGCCTGGAGATCGGCATGTGTCTGTCCCAAGAACCGCGTTTGTTGTTGCTGGATGAACCAACTGCAGGCATGGCCCGTGCGGACACCAACAATACCATCGACTTGCTGAAGCAAATCAGCGACGAGCGTGACATCACCATCGCCATTATTGAGCACGACATGCACGTTGTGTTCTCGCTGGCGCAGCGCATCACTGTTTTGGCACAGGGCACGCCCTTGGTTGAAGACACGCCTGACAACATCAAAGGTCACCCCAAAGTGCGCGAAGCGTATTTGGGCGAAACCCAAACGGTGTAAGGAACAAGAACATGACAGTATCAAACGCCAATCACGCCTCCACAGCCCCTGCCTTTCTATCGGTTTGGGATTTGCATGCATACTACGGTGAAAGTTATATCGTTCAAGGCATCAGCTTTAATGTCCACGAGGGCGAAATTCTTGCGTTGTTGGGCCGCAACGGTGCGGGTAAAACATCGACTTTACGCGCAATTGCTCGTATGGATGATCCACAGATCAGCCGCGGTGAAATCTGGTTGGATCACAAACCACTTCACAAAATGGCCAGCTTTGAGGCATCTCAAGCAGGTCTTGGGCTTGTCCCAGAGGACCGCTGCATCATTGCGGGCCTCACAGTTGAAGAAAACCTGAAGCTTGCGCAAATCGCCCCCCCTATCGGATGGTCACTCGAGCGGGTTTACGAACTTTTTCCACGACTTAAAGAACGCCGCACGCAAGAAGGCGTAACACTTTCAGGCGGCGAACAACAAATGTTGGCCATCGCACGCGCATTGTGCCGAGATATCAAAGTTCTGTTGCTGGACGAACCTTATGAAGGTTTAGCACCTGTTATCGTGGATGAGATCGAGAAAACACTTCGCATCATCAAAGAACAAGGCATCACAACGGTAATCGTAGAACAAAACGCTGTACGTGCGCTAGAATTGGCTGATCGTGCAGTGATCTTGGACACGGGCGGAATTGTGTTTGATGGGGCTGCTTCTGAAGTTCTAGAAAACAAAGAACTGCGTGAAGAATATCTAGCGATTTAACACTTTGCTAATTCTGTATAAATGGGGCTGGATCAAATGATCTGGCCCTTTTTCGTTATAAGCCCGCAAACAACTTGTCAGTGTGATCCAATCCACCCTAAAACCACCTTATGAAGATTTGTGCACTCACAATGGTTTACCGTGATCACTGGGCCTTGTCGCAATGGTACATGCACTATGGCCGACTACTGGGATTCGAAAATCTTTACGTAATCGCACATGGGCGCGACGATGAAATTTCCGAAATCTGCCCCAACGCAAAAGTTGTTACAATCCCACGTGACAACTTAGACAGATTTGATGGAGCACGCAGCGAAATTCTGAATGAATTTCAGATCTCGTTGACACAAACATATGACTGGATCATTCGAACCGATGCAGATGAATTGGTCTGCTTGGATCCCAATCATTATTCCTCATTTCAGGCATTGTTTTCAAAACGGTGGGGGCCGGCCGTATTCGCACTGGGGTTAGAAGTCGCAGAGCAGATTGGGGATACCCCTGTTGACATGAACATTCCGGTACTAAGCAAACGCACCGCTGCTATGTTTCTGGCCATTACTCGAAGGCTTGAGCGGTCAACAGCATCACACGTCTTATGCGTCACGGTGTAGAAGTTGGTAAAAGGCGCGCGCATCGTGTCAACTTTGCAATCCCCGAAGGGGTTTATTTGGTTCACTTGAAATACGCAGATATTCGTGCACTTTCGCGCGCAAATGAACATCGTGTCGCTGTTGCCAGTGCCAAAGGCACCGCAATGCCAGGTGCCGCATGGCGCGATCCCCAAAAAACCGACAAAAAGTTCTTTCGCAAATTTGAAACTTTCCCAAAGCTTGGATGGGAACGAGCACGCCAGCAAGCGTATGAAAAACTAAGCCGTGACCCCATTCGCGAACCAGACACTGGTATTGTGCGTGCGCGCAGCCACCGGTTTCACAATACAACTACTTTGCCAGACTGGTTCAAAACACTATTCTAGGGGCATCGAATGACCAGCGAAAATTCGCAGGAACACCCAGCTTCATGACAAAGCTTTCATTAGGTAAAGCCATCGCATATAAGCATATAAAATATAATAAGAAGTCGGTGCAAGTTTTACAAATGTACCGTTGGGACAAGGCTCGGGAAAAATATGACTAAAAACACTCGTGACGCAGACGTCGCTTTTATTCAGGCACTGGCAGAAGTGCTGCGCGAAAACGATCTGACAGAAGTAAAAGTAAAACGTGCTTACGGCGAAGATGATAGCCTTGATGTGCGTGTCAGTCGCCAGCAGCCGCAACAAATTGTGACGCAAGTTGCCGCAGCGCCAGCCACAGTTGCAGCAGCGCCCACATCTGCTGCGCCAGTCGCTGTTGCTGAAAGCACAGACCCTGCGTCAGACCCTGGTGCTGTGACCTCTCCAATGGTTGGGACGGTCTATATGCAAGCAGAGCCAGATGCCCCTGCGTTTGTATCCGTTGGCACGGTTGTAGCCGAAGGCGACACATTGCTGATCGTTGAAGCGATGAAAACTATGAACCACATTCCCGCCCCACGTGCAGGTAAAGTTACCCGTATTTTGGTTGACGATGGTGCAGCTGTTGAATTTGGTTCTCCCTTGGTGATCCTCGAATAAGGCGCTCAAAATGTTCAAAAAAATCTTGGTCGCCAACCGTGGAGAGATCGCGCTGCGCGTGATCCGTGCCGCGCGTGAAATGGGCATTGCTTCTGTTGCGGTTCACTCAACCGCAGACGCCGACGCAATGCATGTCCGTATGGCGGACGAAAGCGTGTGTATTGGCCCACCTGCTTCACAACAGTCTTATCTGTCGATTCCCGCGATTATCGCCGCATGTGAAATTACAGGGGCTGAAGCCATTCACCCCGGGTATGGCTTCCTGTCTGAAAACGCCAATTTCGTGCAAATCATCGAAGACCACGGATTGAAATTTATTGGCCCAACGGCTGAGCACATCCGCGTAATGGGTGACAAGATCACGGCAAAGGACACCATGAAAGCACTTGACGTGCCTTGTGTTCCCGGTTCAGTTGGCGGCGTGCCAACCCTTGCAGATGCACAGCGCATTGGTGAAGAAGTTGGATACCCTGTCATCGTCAAAGCAACTGCTGGCGGCGGCGGTAAAGGCATGAAAGTGGCGCAGACCGCCGCTGACATGGAAAGCGCGTTTATGACAGCCCGTGCCGAGGGGAAATTAAACTTTGGCAACGACGAAGTTTACATTGAGAAATATCTAACAACACCGCGCCACATTGAAATTCAAGTTTTCGGCGACGGAAAAGGCAAAGCAGTGCATTTGGGTGAACGCGATTGTTCACTTCAGCGTCGCCACCAAAAAGTATTCGAAGAAGCACCTGGCCCAACTATCTCTCCTGAAGAGCGTGCTAAAATCGGTAAGGTTTGCGCTGATGCGGTCGCCAATATCAACTACATTGGCGCAGGCACGATCGAATTCTTGTACGAAAACGGCGAATTCTACTTCATCGAAATGAACACACGTTTGCAAGTTGAACACCCAGTTACCGAAGCCATCTTTGGCGTCGATCTGGTACGCGAACAAATCCGTGTGGCCGAAGGGTTGCCGATGTCATTCACACAAGATGATCTAGAAATTAACGGTGCTGCTATTGAAGTGCGCATTAACGCTGAGAAACTTCCAAACTTCACCCCATGCCCTGGACGCATTTCGCAGTACCATGCCCCAGGCGGTTTGGGTGTTAGGATGGATTCCGCGCTGTATGACGGTTATTCGATTCCGCCATATTACGACAGCCTGATCGGTAAATTGATCGTACACGGACGTGATCGACCTGAGGCCTTAGCGCGCCTAAACCGTGCTTTGGGCGAGTTGATTGTTGATGGGGTCGATACCACGGTTCCACTATTTCATGCGCTTTTGCAGGAAAAAGACGTGCTTGATGGAACGTATAACATCCATTGGCTCGAACACTGGTTGGAAAGCAATCTAAACGCCGAGTGATCAAGACATGAGCCTGACACCAGAGATTCTGTTGCATGGCTACTCCATCGGCATATTTCCAATGGCGGAACATCAGGACGACCCAGAAATCTTCTGGGTCGATCCCAAAACGCGCGGCATTCTACCACTAGACGGCTTTCACATTTCACATTCCCTCGCAAAACGCATGCGCAAAACAAAGTTGCGGGTAAGTGTTGATCAAGATTTTTTAGGCGTGGTTGATGGCTGTGCGAATAGAATTGATACATGGATCAACGCTGAAATCCGAAGCCTTTACTTGGCGCTGTATGAGCGCGGCAATGCACATTCCATCGAGGTTTGGGATGATACCGAATTGGTTGGTGGGGTTTATGGTGTCACACTAGGTGCTGCATTTTTTGGCGAAAGCATGTTTTCACGTCGTACTGATGCATCCAAGATCGCATTGGCCTGCTTGACCCAGATGTTGGCGCGTGGCGGCTTTGAACTTTTTGATACACAATTCATTACTGATCACTTAGCCAGCTTGGGTGGTATCGAAATTTCACGCGCAAAGTACCAAGATTTGTTAGACATTGCACAAAAGAAACACGCAGATTTTTTAACGCCATTATCCCCTCAGGACGTGGTGCAGCGCATCACCCAGACATCATAGCGGACATGATCCATTGCATTCAAAGCAGGCGCTGAGGCGATCATCCAGCCAGAGAAAACTGTGCCGTCATGACCTTTTTCGCTTACCTCAAGCGACGCGTAGGCGTTGCCAGTGCGATTTCCTGCAGGGTAACGGCAATCACTCAAAGTGATTTCAAGACGGCCAAAAGTTTTGGTCTGACCAACAGCCATCAACAAATCCACTGTTTCACCGTTAATTTTGTCGAGGCCTCGCAAAACGGCGCCCGAACCTTCCGTAGTCTTTTCCTGCGCCATTACTGGCATTGTCATCAAGGCAAGTGCACAAATCGCATGACGTATCACTTGGGATCACCGCCAGAGACAAATTTCAACAGAAGCGAAATAAGGCTAACTGCCCCTTGGGTATCTGTGATTTCTGCATCAGCTTCAAAATTGAAGGGCGACCCACCTGGCATAATTTCAACGAAATTACCGCCCAGAAGACCCTCCGACGAAATGATGATCGCGCTGTCGTCCGGAATTACGATATTGCGTGCAACGCTTACTTCGGTGTCCGCGCGGAATGTTTGAGGGTTCAAAGCCACATCGGTAACGGTGCCTACCTTAACACCAGCAAGGCGCACATCTGTGCCAACACTCACACCTTCAAGGCTGCGAAAGCTGGCCTTTAATGCGTAGCTGTCACCACCTGCCGACAATCCAGCGATCTGGCCTGCATAAATGGCAAAACCAACGGCAGCAGCTAAAACAGCACCTCCGACGATCACTTCTGTTGTATTTTCAGCCATGCCAACCTCTAGTTTAGCGCCTTATTCAGGCGTCCAAGCCTCGTAATCAGAGCGCGGTGCAGGTTTACTACGA
This sequence comes from uncultured Paracoccaceae bacterium, assembly GCA_905182355.1. GTDB lineage: Bacteria > Pseudomonadota > Alphaproteobacteria > Rhodobacterales > Rhodobacteraceae > Ascidiaceihabitans. Next base: position 7,540 of record CAJJBH010000074.1, read on the forward strand.
CGAATAGAACCTGCTGGCGCATAAGCCATTGCAGTCCCTGTCAGGTTTTCCTGATGCGGTTTTTCCCACGCCTTGTGAACCAAAGGTTTGTCTGTCGGTGGCTCGTCCCACGTCCAGTGTAGCCATCCGTGCCATTCAGGATCAACGCGGCTAGCTTCCGCCTCGCCATTGAAAATCACCCAACGTTTGGAATCGTCTGCGTTATGGTAAAAGATGTTACCTTGGGCGTCCTCACCCACTCTAATGCCTTTGCGCCACGTGAACAGCTGAGTGTTAAGTGTTTGACCACCCCACCACGTTACTGCGCGAAACAATGTATTTAAAATACCCATCAATCAGCCTCCGGCGTTTGAATCTTGGTATGCCGCATCTGTGCCCCGCCGTCCAGTGACAAGCTAGGCATTTGCTTAGCTCGGCAAGATTGCAGTCACTTCAATCTCAATCTTATATTTGGGATCTATTAATCCACATTCAATCATAGTCGCGACGGGCGGAGCCTTTCCAAATGTTTTGGACAATATCGGCCAACACGCCTCAAAATCAGCTGCGGTTGGCAACATGTAAGTCACCCGCACAGTGTGGGCAAAATCGGTCCCCGCCTCGATCAAAGCCTTTTCAATGATGTCTAACGCGGATTGGCATTGATCTTCGACACAATCGCCCTGCCCAACGGTGCCTGCGACGTGGACAAATCCGCCCGCAACAACAGCGCGGCAATAGCCAATTTTTGCTTCAAATGGGCCGCCTGAAAAAATACGTTTCATTCTGACTTATTCCTTTTCAATGAGCGAAACGCCGCTCCAGCGATGCATTGACATAGAAAAGGCGGGCCTTGGCCCGCCTAAGTATTAGCAATCACTTCAGCACTTAACCAGCTGATGCAGGTTCTTTTTCAGCTTTGGCATAAATCATCAGTGGGGCCGCGTCTGAGTTAACGGCCTCTTCATTTACGACGACTTCCGTAACACTGTCCAAACCAGGCAATTCAAACATTGTATCAAGCAAGATATCTTCAAGGATTGAACGCAGACCACGTGCACCCGTTTTACGCTGGATCGCACGTTTTGCGATGGCGCTAAGCGCATCCTCAGTGAACGTCAGTTGTGTGTCTTCAAGTTCAAACAAACGTTGGTACTGCTTGACCAAAGCATTCTTTGGTTGGGTTAGAATGGTGACCAAAGCATCTTCATCCAAATCTTCAAGGGTTGCCAAAACTGGTAAACGACCCACAAATTCAGGAATTAAACCAAACTTTAACAGATCTTCGGGTTCGAGCTCTGTAAAAATTTCCCCAATGCCACGGGTTTCATTATCACGCACATCCGCGCCAAAGCCCATTGCTGACCCTTTGCCACGTGCTGCAATGATTTTATCCAAGCCAGCAAATGCACCACCACAGATGAACAAGATGTTCGTTGTGTCCACTTGCAGGAATTCCTGCTGTGGATGCTTACGCCCGCCCTGCGGTGGAACAGAAGCAATCGTGCCTTCCATCAGTTTCAGCAATGCTTGTTGCACGCCTTCGCCCGACACATCGCGTGTGATGGATGGGTTCTCAGATTTGCGCGTAATTTTATCTACTTCGTCGATGTAGACGATACCACGTTGGGCTTTTTCTACGTTGTACTCAGACGATTGCAGCAGTTTCAGAATGATATTTTCAACATCTTCGCCCACATAACCGGCTTCGGTCAGCGTCGTTGCATCTGCCATTGTAAACGGCACATCCAAGATACGCGCCAAAGTTTGCGCCAACAATGTTTTACCGCAACCCGTTGGGCCCATCAGCAAAATATTGGATTTTGCCAATTCAATATCCCCACCCTTTTCAGCGTGGTTTAGACGTTTGTAATGGTTGTGCACGGCAACAGACAAAACGCGCTTTGCCATCGCTTGGCCGATCACATAATCATCCAACACTTTGCAAATATCTTTTGGTGTCGGCACGCCATCGGTCGCTTTTAAGCCAGATGCTTTGGTTTCTTCACGAATAATGTCCATGCACAATTCAACGCATTCATCACAAATGAACACAGTTGGGCCCGCAATTAACTTGCGAACCTCGTGCTGGCTTTTGCCACAAAAGCTACAATACAAGGTATTTTTGCTGTCGCCGCCGGAGTTCGATGCCATGATAACCCTTTCAGGTTTTAACGTTTCACTGTGCGCAAATCAGCGCCAAATAGTTGGTTTCGCCTAACCTAGGCTAGCCCCGACAGGTCCACAATCGCAAAATTCTTACGATCATCCCATCAGGGCGAAGCTTTTATGTGTTTTCTTCGTCAGTTTTGGAACGGTTTTCAACGATTTCGTCGATCAAACCCCAATCTTTAGCCTCATCAGGAGACATGAAATTGTCCCGCTCAAGCCCTGCTTCAACTTCTGCTAACGTGTTGCCGGTGTGCTTAACGTAGATCTCGTTCAAGCGCGTCTTTAACTTTTGGGTCTCTTGCGCGTGGATCATAATGTCCGTCGCCTGGCCTTGGTAGCCGCCGGACGGTTGATGAACCATAACGCGGCTGTTGGGCAGCGAGAAACGCATGCCTTTTTCGCCAGCTTGAAGCAACAAGGAACCCATTGAAGCCGCTTGGCCGATGACCAGCGTCGACACCTTAGGGCGAATGTACTGCATTGTGTCGTAGATCGACAGGCCAGACGTTACGACACCACCGGGCGAGTTGATGTACATGCTGATCTCTTTGGAGGGATTTTCTGCCTCAAGGTGCAGCAACTGCGCAACGATCAAGGATGACATGCCATCATGCACTGGGCCGCTAAGGAAAATAATCCGTTCCTTTAACAGGCGTGAAAAAATGTCATAAGCCCGTTCCCCACGACTGGTTTGTTCCACAACCATCGGGACAAGGGTGTTCATATACGTGTCGATTGGATCGTTCATAAAAGACCTGCTTGCGTTAAACTCTGGCGGGACCATACCCTCCAATACGTTACTTGAATCTTAGTATCGCGAAGAAGGGGCTGCAAGGGGGGCTGGGTCACCAAAAGCGTTAACTTTATCATCATATCCTAACGCCCCCTGCAGAAACATGCGCCCATGCGAGAAACTATCACTAATGCTTCGCCAAATTGGTACACAAACCCTAGAATGGATAAGCACGTTTTCTAAAGACGGCCACTTCGTGATCTATTCTGGCTGCTACATTCCACCGTTCCCATTTGATATTGTAGTTAGCGAAACGGATGTTGGTAAGATCGGTGTGTGGTTTTCAAACCCTGTAACTTCGAGCAGATTGGACCTGCCATTTGGTTGGGTCAGCCTTATGTCGTCAGATTAGTCCCCAAGACATTCAACCAATGCTTGGCTGATTGAACGTAACAGGTTTTCATATAAATCTGGCCCTAACGTCAAATCAACACCCAATGCATCCGCGACACCTAACTTTGCAGACCCTGCAACTGCATGCACCAAACCGTCATTAACAATGGCTCTGCTAAGACGCACTTCAGGTTTTCTGTTTCCACAAGGTCACGCAACCTGCATCGTCTCGACGCTGAAACAGGCCGAAGATGATTGTGCAGCACGTTCGTTGAAATTCACTTCGGTGCGCAGGCGCTCACTAGAAATTTTGTTTCGCGAACACCGCGCAACGGGCGCATATGACTTACTGGCAGTCCTGGCCAAGGATGGACACAGCGCCCAACCCCCTATCGCTTATCCCGCGTTAGACTTTTTTGTGTCCGCTGGATTTACCCCACAAAATCGAACGGATTAACGTCTATATCGCTTGTTACCACCGTGGTTCTGGACACACCCCTGCTTTTCTTATTTGTCGCAAGTGTCGCGCGGTTGGGGAAGCTGACGCGAGCCAAGTCGAAGTCCGGTCAGACGTTGCCGCACAGGCCGTTGGCTTCCAGATCGAGCGCACAGTGGTCGAGGACGAAGGCCTGTCCCAAAACTGTCAGGACGCCGCCTGATGTCACTGATCACAGCAACCAACATGTCCCTGTCCCAAGGCGGGAAAACTGTCCTAAGCGAAGTTGATCTTACCATTGAACGGCGCGAGATCGTGACGATTGTCGGGCCAAACGGTTCTGGGAAATCCACACTGTTACGCGGACTGATCGGTGCGATGCGCCCCTCGATTGGAACGGTCACACCTGCCAAGGGGTTGCGTGTCCCACAAAAGCTACAGATCGATGCCGCACTTCCCCCGACAGTTCGTCGGTTCCTAGGCATTCCGCGCCGCGCCTCACAGACGGGTACGGATGCCGCATTGAAAACCGCGGGTGGGTCGGATCACGCAAGCGCGAACAGTTGGTGCTTACAATCTGGCTCGCAATTGTGGTCGCTGTGGCCATCAAAGGTGTCGGAACATTGCTGATTTTCGCATTGCTTATCATCCCAGCCGCCGCAGCGCGGCCCCTTTGTGCGCACAACCAGGGGCAAAGGATGTTCTTGCCGCACTCATCGGCAGCTGTGCTGCGCCGGGTGGCTTAGGCGCTGCATTTCGATGGGATACCCAAACAGGTCCGACAATCATCACAATCGCTGCAGTCGTATTTGTAGTGACCCAAGTGAGTGGCCGTTTGTTTGTTAAAAACCGCTAACGCCACTTTCGTAAAGGCGCGGTGCTGCGCAAATTGTTTCAATTTATTTTCTGCATACAACGGTATACAGTCGACGTTACCGGCGTCATGGGTTAGGTAACGGCCAAATCACACACATGAGGTTCCATATGTCAGATATCATCTACACCAAAGTCGACGAAGCACCCGAGCTGGCGTCTGCATCGTTCCTGCCGATTATCCAAAAGTTTGCAGCGGCAGCTGGCGTGTCCGTTGGTACCAAAGATATCAGCCTTGCAGGGCGCATCCTTGCCACCTTCCCCGAGCATCTTAAAGAAGCGCAGCGTCAGCCCGATGACTTGGCTGAATTGGGTCGCTTGGTGAAAACCGCAGATGCAAACGTTATTAAGTTGCCAAACATTTCCGCATCTGTCCCGCAGCTTGTTGCAGCCATCACGGAACTTCAATCGCAAGGGTTTGCCCTGCCAGATTATCCTGATGCACCAAGAACCGATGATGAAAAAGCTATTCGAGCAAAATACGATACGCTTAAAGGGTCCGCTGTGAACCCGGTTCTGCGTGAAGGTAACTCTGACCGCCGCGCAGCCAAAGCCGTGAAAAGCTATGCACAGAACAACCCACACCGCATGGGTGACTGGTCTGCTGACAGTAAGACACGTGTCGCTGCGATGTCTTGTGGCGACTTCTTCTCAAACGAGACATCTGCGACACTGGCGAAAGAAACTGGCGCTAAAATCGTTTTGGAAACCGCAAATGGCGAGGTCGTGTTGAAAAACGGCCTATCCTATCCCGCTGGCACTGTTGTTGATGCAACTTTCATGAGCGCTAAGGCCCTTGGAGCGTTTTTGGCTGACGAGATCGATAAAACCAAAGCAGAAGGCACGCTGTTCTCGCTACACATGAAAGCCACCATGATGAAGGTCTCAGACCCAATCATATTTGGTCACGCGGTCAAAGCCTTTCTTGCACCAGTATTTGAAAAGCACGGCACGGCCATGGCTGATTTGGGTGTAAATCCAAATTCCGGCCTTGGCGACCTGATGGCGCGCGTTGAAGGCAACACAGCAATCGTTGCAGACATTGAAGCCTGCATCGCGTCACGCCCGCCAATGTATATGGTCGATTCTGACAAAGGCATCACCAACTTGCACGTCCCGTCCGACGTGATCATCGATGCGTCGATGCCCGCGCTTATCCGCGCTGGTGGTAAAGGCTGGGGACCAGATGGATCTGAATCAGATGCAAACTGCGTGATCCCTGACAACTCCTATGCGCCAGTCTATGACGAGTCGGTTAAGTTCTTTAAAGAGAACGGCAAACTAAACCCAGCCACCGCAGGCACAGTCCAAAACGTCGGTCTTATGGCACAAAAGGCTGAAGAATACGGCTCACACCCAACAACATTCGAAATTGCCGAGGCGGGCACCGTCAAAATGATCTTGGATGATGGCACGGTCTTACATAGCCATAACGTTGAGGCCGGCGACATCTGGCGCTCTGCCTCTGCGCGCAAGGCCCCAATTGAAGACTGGGTAAACCTAGCGATTGCCCGTCAAAAAGCTGAAGGCTGCAATGCAATTTTCTGGCTGGACGCGGAACGCGCCCACGACGCTGAATTGATCGCATATGTTAAACCGATCCTAGAAGCCAAAGGTGTTACAGACAAATTCCATATTTTGGCCCCACGCGAAGCCACACGGGCGTCCTTGGAAATCATCACTCGTGGTGAAAATTCAATCGCGATCACCGGCAACGTCCTGCGCGATTATCTGACCGACTTATTCCCGATCCTTGAACTGGCGACATCAGCCAAGATGCTCTCCATCGTCAAATTGATGAACGGCGGAGGATTGTTTGAAACTGGTGCTGGTGGCTCTGCCCCTAAGCACGTTCAACAGTTGATGGAAGAAAACCACCTGCGTTGGGACAGCCTTGGCGAATTCTGCGCGTTGGGTGAAAGCCTGACGTTCCTTGCCGATGCCAAAGGCAACGAAAAGGCCCGCGTTTTGGGCAATGCAGTGGACGCCGCGACCCAAGGTGTTTTGGATCATGACCGCTCTCCCTCGCGTAAAGTGAACGAGCCAGACAACCGTGACAGCCACTATTGGTTCGCCCGTTATTGGGCTGAAGCATTGATCGCACAAAACGATGATGCTGAGTTATCAGCGCACTTTGGCCCCATCGCAGATGCGCTTTGTGCAAATGAAGAAACTATCTTGGCCGAACTTATTGCTGCGCAAGGCCCAGCCGTTGATTTAGGCGGGTATTTCCATGGTGACGCCGCCCAGACTGCGGCAGTTATGCGTCCATCAAAGACGCTGAACGACATCATCGGGTAATCTACCTAAACCAAAGTTAGGGCTGCGTTTCCTTAATGGGGCACGCAGCCCTTTTTTGTGATGAAATACACATGCTCAACAGTCGGGCAATTAACGAGTTGGCGAACCCTTTCGCAGAACCCATCGTTAAACTTGTTTGGGGCTATCGCGTCAGTAAACTCAACTTATCCAGGGAAGTTATTATTTAACCAAAAGGGAATCCTCATGTGATACACGCTTAACCGTCGTTCACTTCTTGCAAGCACAGCAGGATTGATAGCACTACATCCTATTCCGCACACGCAGCCACCAATCTGGCCCATTTGCGCATTATGGCAACAACCGACTTGCATGTGCACGTTTTCCCTTATGATCATTACGCAGACAAACCACGCGACACTTTTGGGTTGGCCCGAACCGCATCCTTGATCAAGGACATCGGGGATGAGGCAACAAATTTACTTCTGATCGACAACGGGGAGTTCCTGCAGGGCAATCCGATGGGTGATTACATCGCTCACGAACGTCGGCTGAAAGAGGGCGACGCCCACCCCGTCACCTAAGCTAAATATACGCTTGGGTTTGACGCCTCAACTTTGGGCAACCACAAATTCAACTATGGATTATAATTCTTGAGGAAGTCCCTCGCAGATGCAAACTTCCCCGTTGTGAATGCCAATATCGCGTTGGAAATGTGCAGCGATCCCACCAAGGGTAAAACATTGTTTCCGCCCTATGTCATCATGGACCACAAAGTGACGGATGGGACAGGCACCGAACGCGAAAGCTTGCCAATCT
>CAJJBH010000075.1 GCA_905182355.1 uncultured Paracoccaceae bacterium
GCCTTTCCTTCATTGTATCTTGGAAAAGCAAATTTTGATTTTTGGTTTTCTTGAATAATTCTGTTTGCTGCCCATAACGAAGCCCCGACAAGTGGTACGCTTCGTTCGCTAGATCGTGTTTTCAGCGGACGCCATTTATGCAAGCGAATGGTCACATGTGGATGATCAGCAGCGATATTTAGATCGCTTTTTAGAAGCCCTGCCGCTTCCGCCAATCTTAGCCCTGTGTCCGACAGCAAAGCGATGAGCCACCTCGCCTCATCATCATGGTCGAAGCATTTTTGCTGTATACTGGAAATCAAATTTGTAGGGATTGTTTCCCGAACCTTAGTTCCTTGCGTCTTATCAAACTGTACTCGTTCAAATGGATTTTCCATTTTGATGGCATGTTCATTAATGGCAAAGTTCAGAACGGCACGAATGGTTCCAATTGTTCGAGCTATGCTGCTGCCTGCAAGTCCCTTCTTGACCAATGTATCACGAAATTTGTTAGCATCGTTCCGACTGTATGTATGAATTTCTTTGTCACCTGAGGTGGCGATTAGATATTCGGTTGCACGAGTTACTGAACGGTGAAAAGTTGCACACTTTTTTGCCCCTCTGATCGCTTGATAGTTCGCAGCTGCTTCGCTCAGGATAACAACAGGATCATCACATATTCCTTTATCGTGACTAGATCGCACATCGACTGATCGATTGATCACATAACGGCTGAAAGCAGCGTGCTGATGTATTCCCATTGAGAACCATTGTTCATCTAACTGATGAGCCAGTTTCATTGCACGTTTTGCAGCAACATCATTACTACGGGTTTTCAGTGAAAAACTAATTTTATCAACATTGTAAAACTGCCTAACGTGCTGCGGAATCCTGCGCACGAAGTAGAAAATTCCTGATTTTTTGAAGGTATAGTTGGGCGATTTGTGGAGCAATTGTTCTACAGTTTGTTCTACGGTTGGTGCCCGCCAAACAAATTATTGTTATTTTACAATAGCTTGAATCGAAAAAATGGTGCCCAGAAGAGGACTCGAACCTCCACGTCCATAAGACACTAGCACCTGAAGCTAGCGCGTCTACCATTCCGCCACCTGGGCACAGGTGATTTTGTGGATGTATGCTTGCTAAAGGTAGGTGTCAAACGGATTTTGGTTGGCTTTTGTAGATGAAACTCCGCCAAACTGCCTTGGAAAGTGGGGGTGTTAGAGTATTCCCAGACACAGTGACGAAATACCGCCTTGTTTGAACGGGCGCTGGGCGGTACATCATCATTCAATTAACTCGCATTTGCAGGAGCATATCGATGTCCAAATTAGTCACCATTTATGGCGGTTCGGGTTTTGTTGGTCGCTATATCGCCCGCCGTATGGCGAAAGCAGGCTGGCGTGTGCGTGTTGCTGTGCGCCGCCCGAATGAAGCGATGTATGTGAAGCCTTATGGCACCGTTGGTCAGGTCGAACCTGTTTTGTGTAACATTCGCGACGATGCCTCGGTTGCGGCAGTCATGGAAGGCGCTGATGCTGTTGTGAACTGCGTGGGTATTTTGGCCCGCAAGGGAAAGAACACGTTTGATGCTGTGCAAGTCGAAGGTGCCACACGTGTTGCGCGTTTGGCTGCAGCGCAAGGGATCGAAAAGATGGTCCAAATTTCAGCAATCGGTGCGGATGCTTATGCGGCAAGCGAGTATTCACAATCCAAAGCTGAGGGAGAAGCTGGCGTTTTGGCCCACATGCCAAATGCTGTCATCTTACGTCCGTCCATCGTGTTTGGAACCGAAGATCAGTTCTTTAACCGCTTTGCTAGCATGACCCGTTTTGGCCCCGTTTTGCCAGTGGTTGGTGCAGATACTAAATTCCAACCTGTCCATGTTGATGATGTGGCGCAGGCTGCTGAACTGGCTTTGACCAGTGATGTTACCGCGGGCGTTTACGAACTTGGCGGCCCCGACGTGGCAACAATGCACGAGCTGATGAACACGATGCTGGACGTCATACGTCGCCGTCGTTTGGTCCTGAATCTTCCGTTCTTTGCCGCACGTATCATGGCGTTCTTCTTTGAACTGGGCAGCAAGCTGACGCTGGGTATCGCACCGGTTATGATCACCAGTGATCAGGTTGAAAATCTTCGCGTCGACAATGTGGTATCTGAGGGTGCAAAAGGATTTGCAGACCTGGGGATTGAGCCGGTTGCGATGCAGGTTGTTTTGCCAGAATACCTGTGGCGCTTCCGTCCATCAGGTCAGTACGATGCGATCAAAGAAAGCGCCAAGAACCTACGCGCTTAAGAACTGGCCCAAATGATCAACCCGATCCCTAGAATTACACGATAAATTACGTATGGCGTAAAACTAATGGTGCGCAAAAGGCGCATCATTAATGTCAGTGCGAACAGCGCTGCAATAAACGCAAACGCAGCGGCAATTGCGCCGTCACGGGCCAACGCCCAGTCCGCCTGATCAATAACGTCCGCCCCCAGCAATACGCCTGAGGCGATGATCGTTGGGATCGACATAAGCATCGCTAGTTTCGCGCCATCCTCACGGGTATAACCCAGTTTGCGGGCCGCAGTGATGGTGATGCCGGACCGTGAAGTGCCTGGGATTAACGCTAAGATTTGGGCGAACCCCATGATTATTGCGTCCCTAATCGTCCAATCCTGATCTGTCTTGGTGTGCGCGCCAGTTCTGTCAGCCCAATACAATACAGCGCCAAAGATCAGCATGGTCCAGCCTATCACGGCAGCACTGCGCAACAGTTCGTTCAGCCCCGTAATTTTTAGGATCAGTCCAGCAATCACCACGGGAATGGTCCCAAGGATCAGATAGAAGGCAAGGCGGGCACCCTCGGTATCGACACGGCCGCGCAACAATCGGCCGCAGCCAATCAGTGCCTTCCGCACGTCGGACCAGAAATACAACACAACGGCAAACAGCGTGCCAACATGGACCGCGACATCAATTGCCAGTCCTTGATCTGGTGCGCCTGTTAGGGACGGTAGAAGTATCAAATGGCCAGATGAACTGACGGGTAAGAATTCCGTTAACCCCTGAATTACAGCCAGAATGAAAAGATGGAATAAGGTCATATGGTTGCTCAGTTCATGGATTGTAAACTACGTACAGGAACAGCAAAACAAAGGGCAAGTATAATTTAGGTCCGAATCGGATTTACTTTTTGGATTATGACGGAAAATAAATCGGTGAAACCCAAATTAAACGTTATATAGGTCAGCCCTATTGACTTTTAAGTGGATTGACTCTCATTTATCAATATAAATTCAAGATTCTGTAATCGAGGGTACAATGGCCAAACAACCGATGCTGAAATTCATAAACATCGAACGCGATATGCCGCAAAAGCGCGAAGCTGATGCGCGCCGTGAGGATTTCGATGAGATTTATGCAGAATTTGCTAAGGCCAAGGCGGAAGAGCAGTCAAGCCGATGCAGTCAATGTGGCGTGCCCTACTGCCAGACCCATTGTCCTTTGCACAACAACATCCCTGACTGGCTGCGCCTAACCGCCGAAGGGCGTTTGCAAGAAGCCTATGAAATGTCCCAAGCGACAAACACCTTCCCTGAAATTTGCGGACGCATCTGCCCACAGGACCGCCTGTGCGAAGGCAATTGCGTCATCGAATCCTCAGGCCACGGTACGGTTACAATTGGCGCGGTCGAAAAATACATTACAGACACGGCGTGGGACAAGGGTTGGGTCTTGCCCATCTCGCCCAAAGTTGAACGTGCCGAAAGCGTGGGTATTATCGGTGCTGGACCGGGTGGTCTGGCCGCCGCTGACGTGCTCCGCCGCGCTGGTATTCAGGTCACAGTTTATGACCGCTATGACCGTGCTGGTGGCTTGCTGACTTACGGCATCCCTGGCTTTAAGCTTGAAAAAGACATCGTCATGCGTCGCAACGATCAGATGGCCGAAGGTGGCGTTAAGTTTGAGTTGAACACAAACATCGGGACTGACATCAGCTTTGCTGACCTGCGTGCCAAGCATGACGCAATCATCATCGCAACTGGCGTCTACAAAAGCCGTGACCTGCAATCCGAAGGGTCGGAAGCAAACGGCGTTCTTCGCGCTATCGATTTCCTGACCGCTAGCAACCGCAAAAGCTTTGGCGATACAGTGCCCGAATTTGACAGTGGCGCTTTGGATGCCAAAGGCAAACGGGTTGTCGTGATTGGCGGTGGTGACACTGCGATGGATTGCGTACGCACGTCGATCCGTCAGGGCGCAATTTCGGTCAAATGTTTGTACCGTCGTGACCGCGCCAACATGCCCGGTTCGCAACGCGAAGTGCAAAACGCCGAAGAAGAAGGCGTGGTGTTCGAATGGTTGTCAGCCCCCAACGGGTTCGTTGTTTCAGGGGACAACGTCAGCGGCGTTATGGTGCAGAAAATGCGCCTTGGTGCCCCTGACGCAACAGGACGCCAAGCCCCCGAATTGATCGAGGGTGCAGATTACGTCGAGGACGCGGATATCGTGATTATGGCGCTGGGCTTTTCACCCGAAGCCTTGCCCACATTGTGGAACGAACCCGATTTACCAGTCAGCCGTTGGGGTACTATCCTGACGGAATACTCAACGGGGAAAACTGAAATGGACGGCGTTTACGCGGTGGGTGACATCGTGCGCGGTGCCTCCCTTGTGGTATGGGCGATCAAAGATGGTCGGGACTGCGCACAAGCGATTCTAGCCCAGATGGAATCCGCAAAAACAATCGCTGCCGAATGAGCGGGCAACGCGAAATCAGTGGGCAATGCCTGTGCGGCGAAGTGACGGTTACAGCAACCGTAACTGACCCTGTGGTGCGTGCGTGTCATTGCGACATGTGCCGTCGTCATACCAGTTCGATGTTCATGTCGCTGCCTGCGGACAACATCGTGTTCAGCGGTCCAACCAAAACGTTCCAATCTTCTACATGGGCGGAACGTGGGTTCTGCGGAACCTGTGGTTCAACGCTGTGGTACGCGTCTGCAGGCGACGGCCATATCAACCCGTCCGCAGGCCTTTTTGACAACGCTGCCGGTGCAGCGCTGACACTGGAATTTTTCACCGACGCCGCGCCACAAGGCTACGCGTTGGCAGGGGATCATCGCAAGATGAGCACCCAAGAGACACTGGCGCTGTTCGCGCCGAATGATGGAGACGCAAAATGACCAAATATGATGATGCATGGGTACGTTCCGAGCAAGAAAAACGCGCATACATGGCCGAAAATGGTTTGTATTCCGAAGAAGAAGAACACTCTTCCTGCGGCGTTGGTTTGGTTGTTTCTGTCGATGGTAAACCGACACGTTCTGTTGTGGAGAACGGCATCGCTGCGTTGAAAGCAATTTGGCACCGTGGCGCGGTTGATGCGGATGGCAAGACAGGTGACGGCGCGGGTATTCACGTCCAAATCCCGGTTCCGTTTTTTTACGACCAAATCGAACGCACAGGCCACAAACCTGACAAAAGCAAACGGATCGCTGTAGGCCAAGTGTTCCTGCCACGCACAAATTTTGCGGCACAAGAAACTTGCCGTACAATTGTCGAATCCGAAGTCTTGCGCATGGGCCATTATATCTACGGCTGGCGCCACGTTCCGGTTAAGGTTGAATGCTTGGGTGAAAAAGCCAACGCAACCCGTCCCGAGATTGAGCAAATCCTGATCTCGAACGCCAAAGGCTTGGACGAAGAAACGTTTGAACGCGAGTTGTATGTTATCCGCCGTCGCATCGAAAAGGCAGCAACCGCTGCCGGTATAGGCGAGCTGTATATCGCGTCCCTGTCGTGTCGTTCAATTATCTACAAAGGCATGATGCTGGCGGAACAAGTAGCGGAATTTTATCCTGACCTGATGGACCCAAAATTTGAATCTGCTTTTGCGATTTATCACCAGCGGTATTCTACCAATACCTTCCCGCAATGGTGGTTGGCCCAACCGTTCCGCATGTTGGCGCACAACGGTGAAATCAACACGCTTAAGGGCAACCTGAACTGGATGAAAAGCCACGAAATCCGCATGGCATCTGACGTCTTTGGGGACATGGCGGAAGACATCAAACCGATTGTAGCGTCTGGATCGTCCGATTCTGCCGCGCTTGATGCGGTGTTCGAAATACTGGTTCGTGCGGGGCGCAATGCGCCAATGGCAAAAACAATGTTGGTGCCAGAAAGCTGGTCCAAACAAGCCGTCGAGCTGCCACAAGCTTGGCGTGACATGTATTCCTACTGCAACTCTGTGATGGAACCGTGGGATGGCCCCGCTGCACTTGCGATGACCGACGGCCGCTGGGTTTGTGCGGGCCTTGATCGCAGTGGTTTGCGCCCAATGCGGTATGTTGTGACCAACGATGGCCTTGTGATCGCAGGGTCCGAGGCAGGCATGGTGCCGCTGGATGAATCCCGTATTTTGGAAAAGGGTGCCCTTGGCCCGGGCCAAATGCTTGCTGTCGATATGAAAGAGGGCAAACTGTACCACGACACCAAAATCAAAGATCAGCTTTCAACGGCCCGTCCATTTGGCGAATGGGTCAAGCGGATCAAAGATCTGGACGTTGAACTGGCAAAGGTTAAAGAGCAGCCATTGTTCAGTGGCGAGGAACTGCGCCACCGTCAGATAGCGGCTGGCTATACCATCGAAGAGCTGGAGCAAATTCTTGCGCCTATGGCCGAGGACGGCAAAGAAACCTTGGCGTCTATGGGCGATGATACTCCGTCCGCCGTTCTGTCAAACATGTATCGCCCGCTTAGCCACTTCTTCCGCCAGAACTTTTCGCAGGTGACAAACCCGCCAATCGACAGCTTGCGCGAATTTCGTGTGATGAGCCTGAAAACCCGTTTTGGGAACCTTAAAAACGTACTTGATGAAAGCAGTGCGCAGACCGCAATTCTGACACTCGACAGCCCGTTTGTTGGCACCGCACAGTGGGATGAATTGACAGCGCATTTCAATGCTGATTTGGCAACCATCGATTGCACGTATCAAGCAGGCGAAGGCAATTTAAACTTCGCTTTGGCTCGTGTTAGAGCCGAAGCAGAAGACGCCGTACGCTCTGGCGCTGGGCATATTGCATTGACCGATCAGCACAGTGGCGAAGACCGAATTGCAATGCCAATGATCCTTGCGACGTCTGCTGTGCACAGTCACTTGACGCGCAAAGGTTTGCGGACATTCTGTTCGCTCAACGTCCGTGCTGCTGAATGTGTGGACCCGCATTATTTCGCGGTACTGATCGGCTGTGGTGCGACGGTTGTAAACGCCTATCTGGCGGAGGATTCATTGGCCGAACGCATCGAACGTGGCCTGTTGGATTGCGACTTGACCGAAGCCGTCAAACGCTACCGTTCAGCGATTGATCAGGGTCTACTTAAGATCATGGCAAAGATGGGGATTTCAGTTGTCTCGTCCTATCGTGGCGGTTTGAATTTCGAAGCTGTTGGCCTGTCCCGCGCCATGTGCGCCGAATTCTTTCCCGGTATGACATCGCGTATTTCTGGCATTGGTGTTTCTGGCATCCAGCGTAAATCTGAAGAAATTCACGCCAAAGGTTGGTTGGATGGTAACGTCCTTCCCATTGGCGGTTTCTATAAATCCCGTAAGTCCGGTGAAACCCACGCGTGGGAAGCGACGTCTATGCATATGCTGCAAACGGCTTGTAACAAGGCATCATTTGCAATGTGGAAGCAATACACTGCCAAGATGCGCAGCAACCCACCGATCCATCTGCGCGATTTGTTGGACATCAAACCATTGGGAACTGCAATACCGTTGGAAGACGTCGAAAGCATTACCTCTATCCGTAAACGGTTTGTGACACCTGGTATGTCGTTGGGTGCACTGTCCCCCGAAGCACACAAGACGTTGAACGTCGCGATGAACCGTATTGGGGCCAAGTCAGATTCGGGCGAGGGTGGTGAAGATCCAGCACACTTTGTACCCGAGCCAAATGGTGACAATCCGTCTGCGAAAATCAAACAAGTTGCGTCAGGTCGTTTCGGGGTCACAGCCGAATATCTGAACCAGTGTGAAGAGCTTGAAATTAAAGTCGCCCAAGGTGCTAAACCGGGCGAGGGCGGGCAGTTGCCGGGGATGAAAGTCACCGACCTGATCGCGCGTTTGAGGCACTCCACCAAAGGGGTCACCCTGATCTCTCCACCGCCGCATCACGACATCTATTCGATCGAGGATTTGGCGCAGCTGATCTACGATCTGAAACAGATCAACCCGCGCTGTAAAGTGACGGTTAAACTGGTGGCATCATCGGGTGTTGGCACGATTGCAGCTGGCGTTGCCAAGGCCAAAGCTGACATCATTTTAATCTCTGGCCACAACGGCGGGACGGGCGCGTCACCAGCGACATCGATCAAATATGCGGGTCTACCATGGGAAATGGGGCTGACTGAAGCGCATCAGGTTCTGTCCATGAACAACCTTCGGGAACGGGTCACCCTACGCACCGACGGTGGTTTGCGCACGGGGCGCGATGTCGTCATGGCGGCAATGCTTGGGGCCGAAGAATACGGCATCGGCACGGCTGCTTTGATCGCAATGGGTTGCATCATGGTGCGTCAATGCCAGTCCAACACCTGTCCTGTTGGGGTCTGTACGCAGGATGAAGCGTTACGAGATAAGTTCACAGGCAATGCGGACAAAGTGGTGAACCTGATCACATTTTACGCGCAAGAAGTGCGTGAATTGCTGGCCTCAATCGGGGCGCGCAGCATGGATGATATCATCGGGCGTGCGGATTTGTTGGCACAGGTTTCACGCGGTTCTGCCCACCTTGACGATCTGGATTTGAACCCGTTGTTGATCACTGTCGATGGGGCATCACGGATCAAATATGACCGTAAGAAAGAACGTAATCCAGTGCCAGACACATTGGACGCCGAAATTGTACGCGACGCTGCGCGGTTCTTGGCTGACGGTGAAAAGATGCAACTTAGCTATGCGGTGCAAAACACGCACCGTTCTGTTGGGACACGCACGTCTAGCCACATTGTCAAACAGTTCGGAATGCGCAACACGTTGCAAGCTGATCACCTGACGGTCAAATTGCAAGGCTCGGCTGGTCAATCCTTGGGTGCATTCGCTGCACCTGGTTTGAAGCTGGAAGTGTCTGGTGATGCAAATGATTACGTTGGCAAAGGTCTGTCGGGTGGTACAATCGTTGTGCGTCCGCCAATGGCTACGCCTATTGTGGCATCTGAAAACACCATCATCGGGAACACTGTGCTTTACGGCGCAACTGACGGATATCTGTTTGCAGCAGGACGGGCGGGCGAACGGTTTGCTGTGCGCAACTCTGGCGCTAAGGTTGTGATCGAGGGCTGTGGGTCAAACGGATGTGAATACATGACGGGTGGCGTTGCGGTCATCCTTGGGTCAATCGGTGCAAACTTTGGTGCCGGTATGACAGGTGGCATGGCCTATCTATACGATCCAAGTGGGGCCACACCTGCACTGATAAATCACGAAACATTGGTCACTTGCCCTGTAACAGTGCCACATTGGGTTACTCAGCTTGAAGAGTTGTTAGAGCGGCATGTTGAGGAAACAGGCAGCCAAAAAGCAGCAGATATCTTGCAACATTGGGATATTGAACAAGCCAACTTTGTGCAGATTTGTCCGAAAGAGATGTTGGTGCATCTGCCAGCACCGCTGACAATTGAAGAGACAGCAATTCCCGCAGAATAAGGGATTGAAATAGAAGGGCCAACAATACTGGCCCTTCTGACGCGCTCAAGGCTTTCCTGATTTAGCCTTGGGCGCTATAGCTGCCCTATGACCAAGGCCGTGAACACCAAAAAACCTAAAAGTAGGACCAAAGACAAAGTGCGGCGCAATCCGTTGCGTTGGTTGGTTTGGCAAGGGTTTCGCGCACTATGTGCCGTGTTCGTGCTTGCGATTGTCATGATCATTCTGGCGGGCGTCGTAAATCCGCCAACTACGATCTACATGTCCCAAGAATCGCGGCGTTTGGGTGGGGTGGATTACGAATGGGTTTCGATTGATGAAATTGCACCCATCATGGCCCGCGCCGTTGTAGCGGCAGAGGATGCGAATTTTTGCCAGCACTGGGGCTTTGATTTACGGGCGATTAAAACGGCCATTGCCGCTGGTGGGACGCGTGGCGCATCCACCATTTCGCAACAAACCGTGAAAAACGTGTTCCTATGGCATGGCCGCAATTATACCCGCAAAGCGATGGAGGCATTTATGACGCCGCTGGTTGAAGCCGTGTGGTCAAAACGCCGTATCGTCGAAGTCTATCTTAATGTCGCCGAATTCGACGAAGGTGTGTTTGGCGTTGAAGAGGCCGCCCAACACTATTTTGGGGTTGGTCCCGAAGCGTTAACCCCAACACAAGCAGCGCGATTGGCAGCGATATTGCCGTCTCCCAAGACTCGATCAGCGTCACGTCCCTCAAATTCAGTGCGCAGACGTGCGGCAAAAATTATTGACGGGGCGGCCACAATTCGCGCGGATGGCCGTTCTGCGTGTTTCGAGAGTTGAAAATCTTTTGATAACGAGGCATTGATGAGTACCACCCATTCTTACTTTGGATAACCAATGGCCCGTCTTTTTCATGTTCCTCTTTCCCCGTTTTGCCGCAAGGTTCGTCTTAGCCTTGCAGAGAAGAAGATCGAGGTGGAGTTGGTCGAAGAACGCTATTGGGAAGCCGATCCCGATTTCCTTAGGCGCAACCCTGCGGCGAAAGTACCTGTGCTGCGCCTAGATGGAATTATGATGTCTGAAAGCGCACCGATTTGCGAATATATTGAAGAAACGCGGCCCGAACCATCGTTGCTGCCCAGCGATCCGGTTGCGCGGCTTGAAGTGCGCCGTTTGGTCAGTTGGTTCGATGATAAGTTCCATCACGAAGTAACGGCGAAGCTGTTGTACGAGCGGGTGAATAAGAAAGTAATGGGGCAGGGATATCCCGACAGCAAGAATGTGAAGGCTGGGGCAAAGGCGATAAAATATCACCTCGATTATATGACGTGGTTGCTGGATCAGCGTCGTTGGTTGGCGGGTGATCATATGACACTGGCTGATTTCGCTGCCGCCGCCCATCTTTCGTCGTTGGATTATATTTCTGATGTGGATTGGAACCGGTCTGCGGCGGTTAAAGATTGGTATGTGAAGATTAAATCGCGTCCAGCATTCCGGTCTATTTTGGCGGATCATGTGTCGGGATTTCCGCCACCACGGCACTACAATGACCTTGATTTTTGATCAAAGGCTGGAGGCTGTCTGCCCCCAGACCCCCGAAAGTTTATTTAGCAAGATGAAGCCATGAGTTTGAAGGCGCGTTTGGTTGAACGGGCCTTGGAAGAAGGGTTTGTCATGGCCCGTGTGTGCCGTCCTGATGCGGTTCCACAGGTCCCTGATCGTTTGGCTGCTTTTGTTGAAGCTGGTTATCACGGTCAAATGGGATGGATGGCCGATCGGATGCATTGGCGTGGAAATCCAGCGGCGTTGTGGCCAGAAGCGAAATCGGTCCTGATGTTGGCTGAAAGCTATGCCCCCGACCATGATCCACGGGACGTTTTATCGATGCCGGATCGTGGCGCAATTTCTGTTTATGCCCAACACAAAGACTACCATGATTTGGTCAAGAAGCGCCTGAAGCGATTGGCCCGTTGGTTGATTGATGACGCAGGCGGTGAGTTGAAGGTTTTTGTTGATACTGCCCCTGTCCCAGAAAAGGCGTTGGGTGCGGCGGCTGGATTGGGGTGGCAAGGCAAGCATACCAATCTGGTGAGTCGTGATTGGGGCAACTGGGCCTTTTTAGGGTCGATCTTCACCACGATCGACCTGGAACCAGATACGCCAGAAGTAGATCACTGTGGATCTTGCAGTGCTTGCTTGGATGCCTGCCCAACAGATGCGTTTCCAGCACCATATCAGTTGGATGCGCGGCGTTGCATTTCGTACCTGACCATCGAACACAAGGGCCCCATTGAGGAAGAACTGCGCGTCCTTATGGGAAATCATATCTACGGGTGTGATGATTGTTTAGCGGCATGCCCATGGAACAAGTTTGCAGTGGCGGCCAGTGACATTCGGTATGCAGCTAAAGACGATCTGAAAGCACCAGCATTGGCGGATTTGGCAAGGTTGGATGATGCGGCGTTTCGCACAAAGTTCTCGGGGTCTGCGATCAAACGGATTGGACGTGATCGGTTTGTGCGCAATGTCCTTTATGCGATCGGGAATTCGGGTGATGTGTCACTGAAAGCTGCAGTCGTGCCATTGCTAAATGACCCCGATAGTACCGTTACTGACGCTGCGCGTTGGGCGATGACGCAACTGGACAAGACGTGACGCAAAGCGGCGTTATCAAAAGGTAAAACAGACAGGAGTGATGCTGTGGCATTGTTGTTAGGGGTGGACACAGGCGGCACGTATACCGACGCGGTTCTGATCCGTGACGAGGAACATGTGATCGCCAGCGCCAAGGCGTTAACCACGCGTCACGACCTTGCCGTAGGCGTTGGTGGTGCTGTGCGCGCTGTGCTGGAACAGGCTGGCGTGAACGCTGCTGATGTGTCGATGGCATCACTGTCTACGACCCTTGCCACCAATGCGCTGGTTGAGGGGCAAGGTGGACGCGTTGCGCTGATTTACATCGGGTTCCGAGAGAAAGACTTGGATGGGCACGGGCTAAAAGATGCGCTTAAAGGCGACCCTTTCGTTGTTCTAAATGGCGGTCATCACCATGACGGTAGCGAAGCCAACCCTTTGGATGAATCCGTGCTTATTGCCTTTTTAGAAAGGAATAAATCTGAAGTCAGCGGTTTTGCTGTGGCCAGCCAATTCGCCACACGAAACCCCGCGCATGAACTTCGTACGCTTGAATTGGTGACGCAAATTACTGGCAAACCTGTGTCGGCTTCCCATCAACTGTCTGCGAAATTGAACGGCCCAAAACGGGCGCTGACAGCTGTCTTGAATGCCCGTTTGATTGGTATGATTGACCGTTTGATTGGGCGTGCCGAAGCGGTCTTGAAGGAGATCGGCATCACCGCCCCCATGATGGTTGTGCGTGGAGATGGTGCGTTGATTTCCAGCAATCAGGCGCGTGAACGCCCAATTGAAACGATCCTTAGCGGACCTGCCGCGTCGATTGTTGGCGCGCGTTGGATGACGGGGGCCGATCATGCGTTGGTTTCGGACATTGGTGGAACGACCACTGACATTGCGCTGCTGCGCGATGGGCGGCCTGCGATTGATCCGGGTGGTGCGCGTGTTGGACCCTACCGCACGATGGTCGAAGCTGTTGCAATGCGCACACATGGATTGGGTGGTGACAGTGAGGTGCATTTTATCAGCGAGGGCCTGAAAGGTGGTGTGACCCTAGGACCATGTCGATTGCTGCCGATTTCATTGATTGCGATGGACGCGCCTGACATTGTTCACGCCGCCCTAGACAGCCAGTTGCGCAGTGCCACGCCGGGTGAATATGACGGGCGATTTGTGCGCAGTGTTCAGGGGCAAAGCATTGAAGGTTTAGGTCCACGCGAAACTGAGCTGTTCAAGTTGATTGGCAACGACGTTCACCCCGTTGGGAATATCCTAAAAAACAGGATCGATCAGGGGTCGCTTAAACGGCTTGTTGAACGGGGGTTGGTCCAGGTTGCGGGCCTTACGCCCTCAGATGCAAGCCATGCGCTTGATCGTGTCGATGTCTGGGACAAGGACGCAGCAGAAAAAGCGTTGTTGCTGTTTGGTCGTCGTCGCACTGGGTCGGGCAATATGCTTGCAAAAGAGCCAACCCAAATTGCTGAAATGATCGTTGATCGTTTGACCTATCAAACAGGTTTGGCGTTGTTAGAGTCTGCTTTTGCAGAGGAAGACCCTGGTTTTGGCATCCCCGAAGATGTGTTGGCGCGGCATGTTTTGACCCAACGTGGTTTGCAAAATCATCGGGGTTTGGTGCGTCTTGATGTGGGTTTAAACTTGCCCGTTATTGGACTGGGGGCGTCAGCATCCAGCTATTATCCAGCAGTTGGAAGGCTGATGGGCAGCGAAATGATCCTGCCCGAACATGCGGGTGTTGCCAATGCGATTGGCGCGGTTGTTGGGCGAGTGACCATGCGGCGCAGCGGAACAGTCACGTCACCCAGCGAGGGGCGGTTTCGGGTGCATCTGGAAACAGGGCCAGAAGATTTTGGCGACGCAGAAGCCGCGATGGCGCGGATCGAAACAGTGCTTAGTGAATTGGTTGTCGCCGATGCCAATGAAGCAGGCGCACACGACATTCAAATGCGTGTCGAACGTGATATTCGTAAAGCCGAAGCTGAAGCCCGCGAAGTCTTTATTGAGGCGACAATAACGGTCGAGGCGGCAGGCAGGCCAAGGGTTGCGGATGGTTAGCCGCTGAGCCTGCTAACTTAGGGCGCTAACAACTCAGCAAGTGAGGATTTGGCCTGTGATACATCCTGCAAAGAATACGGGTCTAGCGCGGCAAAAAATGCCTCTTGGGCTTCTTGCATCGGAGTACGCAATCCGCAGGCGGGTAAAATACGACAGGATTTGTTGGTGCCAAAACATTCGACCACTGGTGCATCAGCTTTTATGGCCCGCACCACAGCACCGACGCTTATGTCTTTTGCAGGCATGGCCAGTGTCAAACCACCCGCGCGCCCGCGCACCGATGAGACAAACCCTAACCTAACCAATTCAGACGCGACCTTAGATAAATGGTTGTCTGATAAGTCATATATTTTCGCGATGGCCGAGGTTGATAACCGTTCGGGGTCGCGCACGGCAAGTATGATAAGGATGCGTAGCGCGTAGTCTGTGAATTTGTCCATTTGCATGTCTATAATTTAGTATTTGTAATGCGGAATTAAAAGCGCTATTAATTCCGTATCCAGAATACGCATTAAGGAAGGGTATGTAATGAGCATCGTAGACATCATCCTGTGGCCAGGCACAAAAATCTGCGAGGCTATGGGGGTCGAGCCGACTTCAGATCAGGGCCTTATTCGATCCATGCTGAACATGCTGGTCTATCTTATCGCTATTCTGTTTGGCATGTGGATCTTCATGGCATGACACTGACGCCTCGATTTCAGATCACGCGGACGCAAATAGCGCATGTTGTGGCTGTTTTTTACCATCAGGTTCGGGTGGATAGCGTGCTTGGACCAATCTTTGCGACACATGTTACCGATTGGTCCCTGCACGAGGCAAAGATAACCGATTTCTGGGCCAATGCGATTTTACATGAACGTGTTTATGACGGGAACCCGATGAAAAAACATATGCAGGCTGACAATATGGAACCTGACCATTTCTGCACATGGCTTGCGATTTTTGACGACGTTCTACAGGCAGAGTTACAATCAGACGTGGCCCAGCTATGGTCGGCATTGGCGCACCGCATCGGACGTGGTCTGCAATATGGATTACAGGCACAAAAAGGCGGAATACCTGTTCTTTAGGGTCTAATGTGCCTCTGCCCAGTTCGCGCCTTGCCCAGCATCCACAGTCAATTTCACATCCAATTTCACGACGGGATCAGACGCATTTTCCATGATGTCTTTGGCCACCACGATCAGTTCGTCGACTGCTGCGTCCTCAACCTCAAACAACAATTCATCGTGGACCTGTAACAGCATCTTTGCGGGCAGGTGCGCAATAGCATCGGGCATGCGAACCATTGCACGACGGATCACATCAGCCGCGGTGCCTTGGATAGGCGCGTTGATCGCGGCGCGTGCTGCAAAACCAGCATGTGGCCCTTTGGCGGTGATGTTTGGCGTGTGAATTTTGCGACCAAACAATGTTTGAACGTAACCATGTTCCTTCGCAAACGCCTTGGTGTCGTCCATGTATGTGCGAATGCCGGGGAAGCGTTCAAAATAGCGGTCGATAAACCCCTGCGCCTCAGAACGCGGGATTCGTAAGTTTCGCGCCAATCCAAAGCCTGAAATACCATAGATCACACCAAAGTTAATCGCCTTGGCCTGCCGCCGAATGTCAGGTGTCATTTCGTTCAATGGAACGCCAAACATCTCACTTGCGGTCATCGCGTGAATATCTAGACCATCTTCAAACGCCTGCTTCAACGCTGGAATGTCTGCGATGTGGGCCAAGATGCGCAATTCGATCTGGGAGTAATCCAACGCAACCAATTTCTTTCCCGGTTCAGCAATAAATGCCTCACGAATGCGCCGCCCTTCCTCAGAACGGATCGGGATATTCTGCAAATTAGGGTCGGTCGAGGCCAAGCGACCCGTCGATGCACCGGCAATGGAATAGGACGTGTGAACGCGGCCTGTGTCCTTATTAATGTGATCCTGCAAAGCGTCTGTATAGGTCGATTTCAGTTTGGAAAGCTGGCGCCAATCCAAGATTAAACGCGGCAATTGGTGTTCGGTGGCGAGGTCTTCAAGAACATCAACACCCGTTGCATAGGCACCCGTCTTGCCTTTTTTACCGCCCTCCAATGCCATTTCGTCAAATAGAATTTCGCCCAATTGTTTGGGGGAACCGACGTTAAACTTGCGCCCAACCAGTTCATAAATCTCGTCCTCAAGCCCTGCCATTTTCTGGGCAAACGCATTTGACATGCGGGATAGGATATCGCGGTCAACTTTGATGCCAGAGCGTTCCATTGCAGCCAGCACAGGCACCAACGGACGTTCCAGCGTTTCGTAGACTTTCGTGACCTGAACTTGGTGCAATTGCGGCTTGAACATTTGCCACAACCGCAGGGTCACATCAGCATCTTCGGCCGCATAAGGCACAGCATCAGCTAATGGCACTGCATCAAAGGTTTTGGCGTTTTTACCAGACCCTAATAAGGGCTTTATAGGCAAAGGGGTGTGGTTCAAATAACGTTCAGACAGCGCGTCCATACCGTGATTGTGCAAGCCGCCGTGCATCACATAAGACATCAACATGGTGTCATCGATAGGGGCAACATTGATCCCAAGCTGGGCAAAAATCTTGGTATCGTATTTCATGTTTTGACCGATCTTTATGATCGATGGATCCTGCAACATCGGCGTCAGCATCTGTAACGCGTCCTCCAACGGCATTTGCCCGTCAGCCAAGGCATCGTCAGAAAACAAATCATCCCCACCGGCGACCTTATGGATCAGCGGAATGTAACAGGCCTGCCCAGCCTCAACACAAAGGGAGACACCAACCAAGTCGGCAGTCATCTCGTTCAGACCCGTTGTTTCAGTGTCCACAGCCACGTATCCACGCGCATAAATACGATCAATCCAGACCTGCAATTGCGCTGCATTTTCGACTTGTTCGTATTTGGAATGATCAAACGAAACAGACTCTAACACAGGAAGATCAGAGGCTGTGGGCGCTGCGTCCTTAATCACGGGGGCTTCTTTGCCAAACAATGTCGCTACACGTTTTGTGAGCGTACGAAATTCCATCTCGGCCAAGAAAGGCAACAGAACTTCGGGATCAGGCTCAAACACCTCAAGGTCCTCAATGGTGAATTCCAGATCCATCGCATCATCCAGCTTTACCAGATCACGGGACAGCCGAATTTGATCTACATTGTCGATCAAAGTCTGGCGTCGTTTCGGTTGTTTGACCTCGGCTGCGCGTTCCAACAAAGTGTCTAGATCACCGTATTCGTTGATCAGCAAAGCCGCAGTTTTAATGCCAATTCCGGGGGCACCGGGGACGTTATCAACACTATCCCCTGCCAAAGCTTGAACATCAACAACACGCTCAGGATAGACGCCAAATTTCTCGAACACCCCATCGCGGTCAATGGTCTTGTTTTTCATAGCGTCAAACATTTCGACGCCGTCACCTACCAGCTGCATCATGTCCTTGTCCGAACTGATAATGGTGCAAAGACCACCAGCGGCGCGAGCCTGCACGGCCAACGTTGCGATGATGTCATCGGCCTCGAACCCTTCGATCTCTTTGCAGGCGATGTTGAACGCCTCAGTCGCGGTGCGGGTCAGGGGCATTTGGGGGCGCAGATCTTCTGGCATTGCCTCCCGATTGGCTTTGTATTGGTCATACATGTCATTGCGAAACGTGTGGCTGCCCTTGTCGAAAATGACGGCGACGTGGGTCGGCGCGTCTGGGCCAGTATTGCCCTCAATATAACGGTGCAACATGTTGCAAAAACCAGCGACAGCCCCGATGGGCATGCCATCCGATTTTCGGGTCAACGGGGGCAAGGCGTGATAGGCGCGGAAGATAAAGGCCGAACCATCGATTAGATGAAGGTGGTGTCCTTTACCAAAGGTATCTATCGTCATGCGTGTATCCTGCCCGAAAGTGAGTAAGTGATTACCCATATATCCCGCATCCTGTTCGCGGCTGCAATCATCGCTTTGCCTTTGGGGGCGACTGGTCAGCCAAAATTGGACCGGACTTGTACATTAAAGTCCGGCAGTGCTGAAAATTGCGTACCTGTTGTTGGCTGCTTGGGTGGAACAGGGGTCTATTTCACGGGGCGTGCTTTTGGATGGGGTTCAGGTGGTATTGCGATTGAGACCAGCCACCAACTTACATGTCACGGTACATGGACCAGCCGCGGTCCGATGGGTTTTGGTCAAGCGGAGTTCACATGTGATGATGGGCGTACTGGCGCAGGGTTGTACACATCACAAGATGGCGCAACAGGAACCGCGACAGGGTTTGGAAAGTTAAGCGATGGCAAGCATTTACGGGTCTGGTCAGGTCATAACATCGACCAATTTATGACCAACCAAAACGGCGATGTGAACACCGGCCTTGAATGTTTTGGCGTGCCTGTTCCGATCAGTTAAGTCGGCTTAGACCTTACCTTCAAATTCTTTTTGGATGAATTTGCAGTCACAATATGGGCATTCGACCCAGCCAAGGTCGTCTGGAATTTGCAGCCAAACACGTGGGTGACCCAAGGCACCTTCGCCGCCATCACAAGCGATGCGGAATTTTTCAACAATTTGGATTTCGGGTGCTTGCATTTGGGCGGTCCTTGGGCTGGCTAACTAATAGGGCACTTATGGCGCAAGCTGCGTTAATTTTGCAAGTGGATTACGCTTTGACGAAAGTTGGAAACCGCCGGGCATTTAGGCAAGATCAAGCCAACATGTTCTATCCGCTTCACCCCGCCCCCCGGACAGAGTAAAAGACAGCGAAACATCCATAAGGTTCCTATCGTTATGCAGCCCTACAAACCTGTCGTTCTATGTATTCTTGATGGTTGGGGTCTGCGTACGGATACGGCTGGAAACGCGCCCGCGTTGGCAAACACGCCAACCATGGATCACATCATGGCGACCTGTCCAAACGCGACGCTGATCACTCATGGCCCTGACGTCGGATTGCCACGTGGGCAAATGGGAAATTCCGAAGTGGGACATATCAACATTGGCGCGGGTCGTGTGGTGGCGATGGATCTTGGTCAGATTGATCTGGCAATTGAAGATGGCAGTTTCTTCACAAACGCCGTGTTGGGGCAATTCATTGATCGGGTGAAAGCCGCTGGCGGCACTGCCCACTTGATGGGATTGCTTTCAGACGGTGGTGTCCATGGGCATTTGGTTCACATGGTTGCAGCGGCCAAAGCGTGCCGTGATGCCGGATTGCCCGTCGTGATACACGCGCTTGGTGACGGGCGTGATGTGGCACCCAAATCAATCCAAGGATACTTGGAAACGCTGCTTGCCGCTTTACCCGCTGGCGTTCAAATTGCCACCCTAACAGGCCGTTATTTTGCGCTGGACCGCGACAATCGGTGGGCGCGGGTTCAGACAGCGTTTGATGCAATCGTCCATGGCAAAGGGCCAAATGTGAATGACGCGCAATCGGCAATCACGCAAAGTTACGATCGCGGCGAAACGGACGAATTTATACCCGCAACCTTGTTGGGTGACTATGCAGGTGCCAAAGACGGAGACGGCGTGTTTTGCCTAAACTTTCGCGCAGACCGTGCTCGTGAAATTATGGCGGCAATTGGTCAACCAGACTTTGATGCATTTGATAAAGGCAAGCGCCCAACATGGTCTGCACTGATGGGTATGGCGTCCTACTCAGATGGCCATAACGGCTACGTAGACACTGTTTATCCCAAATCTAAGATAATAAATACACTTGGTGCATGGGTCGCACAGCAGGGTAAAACCCAGTTCCGTTTGGCCGAAACCGAGAAATATCCGCATGTTACATTCTTCCTCAACGGGGGTGTCGAACTGCCAGCTGAAAACGAAGATCGTTTTATGCCCCAATCGCCCAAGGTTGCGACCTATGACCTGCAGCCAGAAATGTCGTGCCCCGAGGTGACTGACCAATTCGTGGCAGTGATTCACAAAGGCTATGATCTGATTGTGACCAATTACGCCAATCCCGATATGGTCGGGCATACAGGTGATTTAGAAGCAGGCATAGCAGCCTGTGAATCGGTTGATGCGGGTCTAACAAGGGTAATTAAGGCCGTGAAAGATGTTGGCGGTGTTATGATTGTTACTGCAGATCACGGAAATTGTGAGACGATGATTGATCCGGAAACTGGCGGTCCACATACGGCACACACGTTGAACCCTGTGCCTGTTATTTTGGTAGGTGGGCCCGAAGGTGCGATCCTGAACGGCGGAAGGTTGGCAGATCTTGCCCCAACGCTTCTGCACCTAATGGGGCTGGAAACACCACCCGAAATGACTGGGAAAAACCTGATCGGATGAAATGGCTAACGATCATAATTGCCACGCTTATCCCGCATATTTCACTGGCCCAAGATGCAGGCGCGGGGGCACGTGCCGCATCCAATGAGTTGGCCAATGCGTCGATAAAATTGGACAATGCGGACAGTGCACGTGATCGTGTAAAAGCCCTAACAGACACAATACTGGCTTATGAGGCGGGACTTACCGCGATGCGTGACGGATTGCGCCGCGCCGCACTTCGCGAAGAACAACTTAGTCGCAAACTTAAAGCCCGCGATGCAGAAATCGCAGCCTTTATTGGCGTCCTGCAATCACTTGGTGCGGGGCCATTGCCAACTGTTTTCCTGCATCCTCAAGGACCAACAGGAACTGCACGTGCAGGAATGTTGTTGGCTGAAATGTCACCGGCCCTGAATGCCCGCGCATCGGAATTGCGCACCGAAGTTGAAGAGGTACAAACCCTGCGTCTGCTTCAACAGGAAGCCGCTGACCAACTACAACTTGGATTGTCTGAAGTCCAAAAAGCCCGCGTCGCGCTAAGCACTGCGTTGGCTGAACGCACTGATCTGCCCATCCGTTTTACCGAAGACCCCGTGCGCACTGCGATTCTAATTGCATCGACCGAAACGTTGGACGGTTTCGCCAGCGGCTTGTCCCAGATTACCGAGAACGAGACCGAAATTTCCCTGCCCCCGTTGGACAATCGAATTGGTGGATTGCAATTGCCCGTCAAAGGACTGCTTTTGCGCAGCATGAACGAAGCTGATGCGGCAGGTGTCAAACGACCGGGCATCATCATCGCCACACGCCCTGGTGCATTGGTCAACACACCCACGGCAGCCACAATTCGCTACGTCGGGCCACTACTTGATTACGGCAACGTCATGATCCTTGAACCCCAAACCGATACGATTTTTGTTTTTGCAGGGCTTGATGTGACCTATGGCAAAACGGGCCAAGTGATCAATGAAGGCACGCCTTTGGGGCTGATGGGGGGTCTGCAGATTGAAACGGATACAGAAAATTCTAACTCAGCTGTGTCAACTGATAGTGATGGGGGTGGCAATGCCCGCTCGGAAACGCTCTATATAGAAGTCAGACAACAAAATGTTACTCAGGATCCCGAATCGTGGTTCCGCACCGACAAGGATGGATGAAACCATGAAGAAGTTTGTTATGGCCGCATTGGGTGGCACATTGGCAGGGGTGATCGCTACAACGCAGATCGCTGGCCCACTGCTGGCCCAAGACGCTGACCAAAAAGACAACGTCTACGAACAGCTTGATCTGTTTGGTGATATTTTTGAACGCATCCGTTCGCAATATGTCGAAGATGTAGACACCAGCGAACTGATCGAAGCGGCCATTGATGGGATGCTGACATCGCTTGACCCCCACTCCAGCTACCTGTCGCCAGACGATGCGGTTGCGATGCGGGTGCAAACCCGCGGCGAATTTGGTGGCCTTGGAATCGAAGTGACGCAGGAAGAGGGCTTTGTAAAAGTTGTCTCCCCGATGGATGGCACACCTGCGGACGAGGCGGGCATGTTGGCTGGTGACTTTATCACCCACGTTGACGGCGAATCCCTTTTGGGCCTGACCTTGGATGACGCGGTCGGCAAAATGCGCGGCCCAGTTGGCGCTGAAATCATCATCACCGTTGTGCGCGAAGGTGAAGGCGAACCGTTCGATGTGTCCATCATTCGTGACACCATCGAATTGCAAGCCGTGCGGGCGCGGACCCAAGGCGACACTGTCTATCTGCGGATCACAACGTTCAACGATAAAACAACTCCGAACCTGACAGAAAAGTTGGCTGAAGAAGTGGCTGCTCTTGGTGGCATCGACAACGTGAATGGTTTTGTCATCGACCTGCGCAACAACCCTGGGGGTTTGTTGACGCAATCAATCCGTGTCTCAGATGCGTTCCTTGAAGAAGGCGAAATCGTTTCAACCCGTGGCCGCAATCCTGCTGAGGGCGATCGGTTTAACGCGACCCCGGGCGACTTGGCGCAAGGCAAACCTATCGTGGTTCTGATCAATGGTGGCTCTGCCTCTGCGTCCGAAATTGTGGCGGGTGCATTGCAAGATCATCGTCGCGCAATTGTCATCGGTACCAAAAGCTTCGGCAAGGGGTCGGTCCAAACGATCATGCCATTGCGCGGTGATGGCGCAATGCGTCTGACAACAGCGCGGTACTACACACCGTCAGGTCGTTCGATCCAAGCGCTTGGCGTTTCACCTGACATCATTGTAGAACAACCACGCCGCAAACCAGATGTGGATAACCAGGACGAGCCAGCGCGCAAAGGTCGCACCGAAGCAGACCTTCGCGGCAGCCTAAACAACGACAGCTTGTCAGAGGATGAAATTCGCCAGATCGAAGAAGACCGAGAAAAGGCCGAAGCATCAGCAGAGCTGCGCGAAGAGGATTACCAACTGGCCTATGCCATCGATATCCTCAAAGGCTTGAGTGCACTTAATTCAAAAGATTAAACTCAAA
>CAJJBH010000076.1 GCA_905182355.1 uncultured Paracoccaceae bacterium
AGTTGTTGGACCAGATGCCTGCACAACCCGATCTGATCGAGGATTTCGCCAGCGTCATTCCGATCCAGATTATCGGCAACTTGCTGGATATCCCGATGAATGAACGCGTCCTGCTGCGCGATTGGTCCTTGACCATTTTGGGCGCTTTGGAACCCGTGTTAACGGATGCGCAACTAAGACGTGGTCATGATGCTGTACGTGATTTCAAAGACTACCTAAGTGATCTAATCGCGCGGCGTCGCGCCAAACCCGGTGATCCTGAAACGGATGTGCTGACCCGTTTGATCATGGGCGATGGAGAGGGGCAATTAAGTGAAATTGAGTTGATCCAGAACTGCATTTTCATTTTGAATGCGGGGCATGAAACGACGACGAACCTGATCGGCAATGGCTTGGCATTGCTGGCCGACCACCCTGACCAACGGGCGCGTTTGCTGAAGGACACCACGTTGCTCAACGGCGCGGTTGAGGAGGTTCTGCGCAAGGCGTCGCCCAATCAGTTTGGCAATCGTGAGACGGCGCGGGACGTCGAAATTGGGGGCGTTTCGATCCCAAAAGGCACCAACCTTCATCTGTGTATCGGGGCGGCGAACCGTGATCCAGATGTATTCACTAACCCTGCGGATTTTGATATCGGGCGTAAGCCCAACCGTCATCTTGCATTTGCCGGTGGCCCACATGTGTGCGTTGGCCTGACCCTTGCGCGAATGGAAGGGCGTGTGGCTTTGGGGCGGTTTTTAACACGTTTTCCAAATTACCAAATCACATCTCGTACACAGGGTGGACGTGTCAGGTTTCGCGGGTATTCGGAATTGATGGCCACGTTGTGTTAGAAGTCTTTAGGGATATCATTAGTTTAAAACGGGGACAGCGAGAAAAAGCTAGACTTACGCCCCTATAATCCCGCAATATTTAACCTGTATTTAGTTGTAAGAGTTGAAAATGAGGAAAGATATGCGTATTAAAATGGCTTTGACGGTGGGTTTCGGCCTTATGATGATGGGCACCGCGCCTACATTGGCACAGGACTATACGTCCGTTTCGGTGACACAAATAACTGTGACTAACGTGACCGTGACCAACGGTAGCTACGCGGCACAAGCATCTTCGCAAGGGGCTAGAATTTATCCTCATCACGGTGAGAATTTCTGCCCAGCTGGCCTTCAGCCAGTAACAATTTCAGGTGTTATTTGCTGTGGTCAACCGAACCAAGGTATTTCATACCAGCAGGCAATGATGACGCCCGCACCGCGTCACAAAGTTAAACGCTACAAACCGCAATCTAACTGTGCAGTTGGCACAAAGGGTTGCACATACGACTGATCGGCTACTGTAGCTTTAGATCATCGTAATCCCGATTTACAAAAACGGCGCTTGGTGTAAACGACAAGCGCCGTTTTTTCATTTTAAAGTAGCGTTAGATCACCAGCCATTTGGCGGCCATCGCGTCCCTCCGATAACTCAAAGCCGACTTTTTGATTGTCGGCCAATCCAGTCAGTCCAGACTGCTCGACGGCTGAGATGTGAACAAAGACATCATTGCCGCCGTCGTCCGGTGCAATAAAGCCAAATCCTTTTGTGGTGTTGAACCATTTTACGGTGCCATTGGGCATAACGCATGTCTCCTTCTAATCGATATTCGCCCAGAAATTGGGTCTTAACCTTAGCGAATAAAATTGGCGGTCTGCCAACAAATTCCTGCAATTTAAGATTGTTCGGTTGTCCTGAAAATCAAGAGAAATTGCGTGAACTTTGGGATAAATCGTTCTAAGCATTCGAAAACAGTGGGGAAATTTATGCAAATTTATGGTCTGAAAAATTGCGACGCGTGCCGCAAGGCGTTGAAATCGTTGCCACAGGCACAATTGTTGGATGTGCGTGTTGATGGCGTGCCGACTGAAGTAATGCAGGCTGCGTTTGCACAATTTGATGAGGCTTTGCTAAACACGCGCTCCACCACATGGCGTGGATTGTCTGAGGGCGAGCGGGGAAGTGCGCCACTTGATTTGATCGCGCAGCATCCAGCGTTGATGAAGCGTCCGCTGATTGTGGATGGGGGGCAGATGTTTTTGGGGTGGACGAAGGATGTGCAGGCGGTTTTGTTGGGGGCATAAGAAAACGTGTTCGTGATGCCTCTTTTCTGCGTCGGTTGGATTGTTATGTAGGGAGCAGATTTTGCTTTACCGGTTTGCGTCTCAACGTCTTACGAAAGTCATGGAAGAACATTATGTCAAGAAAACTACCTCAAAATTGTGCCTCGATGACCGAGTTGCGCCATGAAATTGATGCGCTTGATACGGACCTTGTTGCGTTGCTTGCGAAGCGTGCGGGCTACATCGATCGGGCGATTTCCCTTAAGCAGATCGAAAAGCTACCTGCGCGCATCGA
The DNA here is from genome assembly GCA_905182355.1 of uncultured Paracoccaceae bacterium. Classification (GTDB taxonomy): domain Bacteria; phylum Pseudomonadota; class Alphaproteobacteria; order Rhodobacterales; family Rhodobacteraceae; genus Ascidiaceihabitans. Next base: position 2,389 of record CAJJBH010000076.1, read on the forward strand.
TGATCGGGTCGCGGAGGTGATTTCATCGGTGCGCCGGCTTGCACAGACGAAAGATCTAGATGCTGATCTTGCCGAAAAACTGTGGAGCACGCTGATTGAATGGTCGATTGAGCGCGAGGAAGCGCAACTGGGTAAATAGAGTAGTTTCTTAGGGTAACAAGACTCCAATGAAGGAGTTTTGTTACTTTAATTTGGTCTAGTTAGCGCAAATCAGGTGGTGTTGCTTCAACGGAAAGCGCGGCTTTGACGTCATCCATGGCTTGCACCGATGTTTGTTTTTCACCCAAACGCCGCACTGTCACGGTACGTTCTTCAACTTCACGCGCACCTACGGCCAAGATCACAGGCACCTTACCGACAGAGTGTTCGCGCACTTTATAGTTGATCTTTTCGTTGCGAATGTCGGCTTCGGCCCGCACGCCTGCGGCTTTAAGGGCTGCGACAACTTCATGCACGTAGTCGTCTGCGTCCGAGATGATGGAGGCGACGACAACTTGGCGTGGTGCCAGCCAGAACGGCAGTTTACCGGCGTGTTCTTCGATCAGGATACCGATGAAACGCTCGAATGAACCAAGTGTTGCGCGGTGCAGCATGAAGGGCTGATGTTTGTTCCCATCTTGGCCAACATAGGACGCATCAAGGCGTTCTGGCATGTTGCTGTCCACTTGTAATGTACCGCACTGCCAGTCACGGCCGATGGCATCCGTCAGAACAAATTCGAGTTTAGGTCCGTAAAACGCGCCTTCGCCTTCTTGGATGTCGTAATCATATCCGGCTGCTTTACACGCGTTGCCAAGTGATGTTTCCAATTGATCCCAGATTTCATCTGAGCCAATCCGCTTTTCAGGACGGGTGGATAGCTTGATGGCCCAGTTGGTGAATCCGAGTTCGGCATAGATTTCTGACAAGAACTCGATGAAAATCTTGGTCTCGGTTTCGATCTGTTCTTCGGTGCAGAAGATATGTCCGTCATCTTGGGTAAATCCGCGCACACGCATGATACCGTGCAGGGCACCTGATGGCTCATAACGGTTGCACGACCCAAATTCGGCCATGCGCAAAGGCAAGTCGCGGTATGACTTCATACCTTGGTTGAATACCTGAACGTGGCAAGGGCAGTTCATTGGCTTCAGCGCGTTAACTGTTTTTTCACGGGCGTGATCTTCGTCCACTTCGACGATGAACATGTTCTCTTGATAGCTTTCCCAGTGGCCGGATTTCTCCCACAACTGGCGGTTCACAACTTGCGGCGTGTTTACCTCAACATAGCCGCCTGCGCGCTGACGGCGGCGCATGTAGTCTTGCAGTTCTGTATAGATCAACCAGCCATTCGGGTGCCAAAACACTTGGCCCGGGGCCTCTTCTTGCATGTGGAACAGGTCCATTTCGCGGCCCAGTTTGCGGTGGTCACGTTTCGCGGCTTCTTCCAGCATGTTCAGGTGGGCTTTTAGCTTTTCCTTGCCGGTGAACGCCACGCCGTAGATGCGTTGTAGCATTTCGCGGCTCGAGTCGCCGCGCCAGTATGCGCCTGCGATGGACATCAGTTTAAAGCTATCACCTGGTACTTGGCCGGTGTGTTGCAGGTGTGGACCACGACACAGGTCTTGCCATTCGCCGTGCCAATACATGCGCAGGGGTTCATCGCCGGGGATGCCCTCGATCAGCTCGACCTTATAGGGTTCGCCGCGGTCCTCATAGTATTTGATCGCCACATCGCGGTCCCATACTTCGGTGCGTACGGGTTCGCGTTTGTTGATGATTTCCTTCATCTTCTTCTCAATGACAAGCAGGTCTTCGGGAGTGAAAGATTCCTTGCGATCAAAGTCGTAGTACCAGCCGTTTTTGATCACAGGACCGATGGTGACTTTGGTGTCAGGCCAGATTTCTTGCACGGCACGGGCCATGATATGGGCCAGATCGTGGCGCACAAGTTCGTTCGCCTGATCTTCGTCCTGCATGGTGTGTAGGGCGATTGTCGCGTTTTCATTGATCGGCCATTGCAGGTCCCAATGTTCGCCGTTCACTGTGGCGCTGATCGCTTTTTTGGCGAGGGATTTTGAAATACTTTCGGCGACTGCCGCAGCCGTGATACCAGCGTCATATTCACGTGCATTGCCGTCGGGAAAGGTAAGGGAGACTGATGCCATCTGGGCACTCCTCGTCAGTTTGGCGCCTACGAAACGCCCGGTTGCGGGTTATAATGTTCAGGGGCCTTTTGGCGCGATGCTGCAGACGCGTCAAGACGTTTGGGGTGGGTTATCCTGTATGTGCGGCAGGTGGGTAACGGTGCGACAAGATAATGTTTGCCAGCGCAAGCGAGGCGCAGCCCGCCGCCGCTATGCCCAATCCGCTGAACCCGTAATACGTAATAATAATTGATCCAACTGCTGATCCGATGGCCGCGCCAATGTAGATAGATGCTGCGGTAAGGGCCAAGACAACGGGCGCTTTTGGCCCTGCCAAGCCAATAAGGCGCATCTGCTGGCCTGCCATGAAGGACCATCCAATAATGGCCCACACGACCGTCAGTGTGAAGAATGCTGGTAGGCTGATTGGCAGAAACGAATAGAACGGCATAACTATCATCTGTGCGACGCAAAGTGCCTTCAGCGTAATAAACCAGCCCAGTTTGTCGGCCATGAAGCCGCCAAGTAAATTACCCACAACAGCCCCCAAACCTGAGATCACCAAAGTCAGTGTGATTAGGTCGCGCCCCATCCCCATTTGCTGGCTGAACAAGGGGGTCATGTAGGTGAATAGAACGTAAACAGATCCAAGATAAAGACCCGTAAATGCAATCGCAAACATCATGCGTAGGTCTTTTAAGGTGTCTTTCAGGTCTTTGAATGTCGTCGCCTGAAACGTGAGCCCAGCAGGGACAAACGTCCAAATCAGATAGATCGCGGGAATATTGATCGCCACCACGCCCCAGAACGCATAACGCCAGCCGAAAGTATAGGCGATCCAACTGCCAGCCGGCACTCCAAGGACTTGGGCAAGGGTAAAGCCAAACATTACGGCGGCTAAAACGCGTGCGCGTTGTTCGGCTGGATACAGCCCTGCGACAACAGCAGCCCCAACAGGTGTGAACATACCAGCCCCTGCGGCCGCGAGCACTCGTGCGATGCTTAGTGTGGTCAGTGTCGTCGCCAAGGCTGACAATAGGCCTGCTATCAAAAACAGCGTCAATCCAAATGTCATGACACGCCTGCGTCCGATGTTGCCCGTAAAGCTGACCAGAACAGGGGACAAGACGGCATAGGACAGCGCATAAATGGTCATCAAGATCCCAGCCTGTTCGGGTGCGATGCCAAGACCGTTGCCCAAAGGTTCTAGAATGCCGATGATCACAAAGACGCCAACCCCGATCAGGAAGTTACAGGCCGATATAACTGGTATGATGAACTTGGGCGGTTGGGTCATAAGGCAAGCGTATGAAGAATACCCCAAATCACACAAGTGGAGCGTCGCGTCGTTTTGTACCCAAAGGTGGAAACCTGATTTCGCGATTGCTTCGGGACACCGGGTTATCGCATGATTGGTCTACGGAAAAAGGGATGCATATGTCAGACGCAAAATATTTGGATACGCCGCAGGGGCGACGGATCGCATATCATCGAATTGAAGGCGCAAGCCCTTGGGTGGTGTTTCTGGGTGGCCTAAAATCCGATATGGAAGGCACCAAAGCCATTCATCTTGAAGCATGGGCGCGCGCACGCGGGCAGGCGTTTTTGCGGTTTGATTATTCCGGTCATGGCATAAGTTCGGGCAGGTTTGAGGACGGGTGTATCGGGGATTGGGCTGAAGACACTGCTGAAGCGATTGGCGCTTTGGCGGATGGTAAAGTGGTATTGGTTGGTTCCAGCATGGGTGGCTGGCAATCATTGTTGTTTGCGCGAGATCATGAAGACCGCATGGCTGGATTGGTGACAATCGCGGCGGCACCTGATTTCACCGAAGATGGTTATTGGGCCTCGTTCACCGACGAACAAAAAGCGCAACTTGAGACCGACGCTCAGATCGAACTGCCCTCTGATTACATGGAGCCCTACATCATCACGAAACGTATGATTGAAGACGGGCGCAAGCAGCTTGTGCTGCGCGGCCCGTTGAATTTGCCGTTTCCTGTTCGGATGTTACAAGGCACTGCAGACACCGCTGTCAGCACAGACCGGGCCACAGCGTTACTTGATCACGCAACCAGCCCTGACATGCGTCTTACGCTGGTCAAAGACGCGGACCACAGATTTTCAGACGGGCCATGCTTGGGCATGATCGAAGCCGCAGTTTTGGATGTCATGGGTGAAAATGTATGAGGGCGTTTGGAAAACTGGCCGGGCGTGTTTTGATGGCCTTGATGGTTGTCGGGATCGCGATGTGGCTTTTTGGCCCCTATGAGGATGTAAGTTTCGACGCTGCATATGATGAAAGTCAGCTTGATGGTGGGGTCGATGCGTATCTCGAAGCGCGAGAAGCACAGGTTCTTAACATTCGTGACAATAGCGAAAAACGGGTGATCTGGGCGGGCGCGGTTGAGGTGAAGACGCCTGTGGCCGTTGTCTATATGCACGGGTTTTCAGCGAGTTCACAAGAAATCCGCCCTGTTCCAGATGATGTCGCCGCAGCTCTTGGCGCAAATTTGATCTACACGCGGTTTCAGGGTCACGGGCGTGACAATGACGCGATGGGCGAAAGTACGGTCAAAGGCTGGATGGCTGACACGGTTGAGGCATTGGCGATTGCACGGCGCGTCGGGGAAAAGGTGTTGATTTTATCGACCTCGACAGGTGGAACGCTGACCGCGCTTGCGTTGCATGAACCTGAGTTACAAAAAGATGTTGTCGGGGTTGTTTTTGTTTCACCCAACTTTGGGGTGAACAACGGAGCAGCACCAATGCTGACACTGCCAGCGGCACGGTATTGGTTGCCTCTGCTAGTTGGCAAAACACGTTCGTTTGAACCGCGCAACGCGGCGCAAGCGCGGGAATGGTCTACGACATACCCAAGCACTGCGGTGTTCCCGATGGCGGCTGCGGTCAAAGCGGCTGTGGCAAAGGATTATTCATCAGTTAAGATTCCTGCGTTGTTTCACTACTCCAAAGACGACAATGTTGTTCGCGCGGGTCTGACCCTGCGGATTTCTGCGCAGTGGGGTGGACCTGTAACAATTGTGCGTCCGCAGTTAGGGGCAGGGGATGACCCGTCGAAACATGTGATCGCAGGCGATATCATTTCGCCTAGTCAAACGGCGCGCAGTGTGGCCGCAATTTTGAAGTGGTATGGAGAACTTGAATGATGCAGCAACGGGTCAGCCTGATCACAGTAGGCGTAAAAGATTTGGCAAAAGCGGCAGCGTTCTACGAAGCCTTAGGTTGGGCGCGGGTGGAAAGCCAAGACGGGGTTGTTGCATTTGATTTGATCGGACAAACCTTTGGGCTGTATCCTTTGGATGCTCTGGCCGAGGATTTGGGATTGTCTGTTGAGACATTGGGCGCAGGACGCATGACGCTTGGGTATAACGTCGTGGAAAAAGCTGACGTTGCACCCATCTTGGCTAAGGCCAAAGCTGCTGGTGGCGACATTTTGAAGCCAGCCCAAGACGTATTTTGGGGCGGTCATCACGGATACTTTGCCGACCCCGAAGGGCATATTTGGGAAATTGCGCATAATCCTTTTAGCCCACTTGGCCCAAATGGCGAATTTCAGTGGTACGGTGCCGATTGATGCGAACACCGCGTAGTATGTGGAATTTGGAAACCTTTGGACGTCAACGCCTGTCCAAACATTTCTTCATGCGCGACTTCATGTATTCTGAAATTAACGGGTTTCATGGTGTCCCAAATGTGCCTGAAAATCCCGATCTAGTTTTGAGGAATGGGCGAAAATTTTGCACGCAGTTGCTTGATCCGTTGGAAGAAACATTCGGGCGTGTCGCTGTGCGATCAGGCTATCGGTCTCCGGAATTAAATGCCTTTGGGAACGAGAATAAACTGAATTGCGCCCACAATGACAATCCGATCGAATGTCATATTTGGGATTTTAATTCGGGTGATCATGCAATTGCAGGTGCTTCAATTGTAATCCCATGGTTTGCGGATCAGTATGAACAGGGGCGCGACTGGCAGGACTTGGCGTGGTGGATACATGATCATTTGGCCTATTCCGACATGTGGTTTTTCCCAAAGCTGGCTGCGTTGAATTTGGCTTGGCGGGCGCTTCCACAACGCACGATTTCGAGCTATATCGCGCCGCGCGGCACTTTATTGAAAGCTGGTGATGACCCTGCTGAGTCCTTGCTGATGCGCCAATCGAGATATGTGGATTTCCCAAAATTTCGCGGTATCATTTACCCTTAGGATGGGAGTGTTTTGCGCCCACGCAAAGCTTTGGTCGTGCAAAGTTTTGCGCCAACAAAAAAGGCTGGTATTTGCCGAAATCCTGCTTGCTCATTCACGGCGGGCAGGCCATTCTGGAGCAAGCAATTTAAAAGTTAAGTGGGCGTAAAATCGAAATGCAAACTACGTGTAATCGGGGACCCGTTGGCAATGGCTGAACCGTTGGTATTTCTCCCTGGTATGATGTGTGATGCACGTTTGTTCGGTCCACAAATTGCGGAACTTTCTGCCGATCATTGCGTGATGGTTGCGCCAGTGACCCAAGGTGAGCGGATTGAAGAGATCGCATCTGGATTGCTGGATCAGCTACCAGCACGTTTCGCGCTTGCCGGCCTTAGTATGGGGGGCATTGTGGCAATGGAACTGTTGCGCCGTGCGCCAGATCGTATCACCCGCATTGCCTTGATGGACACCAATCCGCTTGCAGAAACACCACCCGTTGCCGCGGCACGTGAACCCCAGATTGTGGGTGTGCGGACAGGACGTTTGGAGCAAGTAATGCGTGATGAGATGAAGCCGCATTATCTGGCACCGGGACCGCACCGTGCCGAGGTTTTGGAGTTGGTAATGGATATGGCGCTGGCCTTGGGCGCAGACACTTTCGTGCGTCAGTCACGTGCGCTTCAACGTCGCCGTGACCAGCAGGGAACTTTGCGAAAATGCAAAGTGCCAACATTGGTATTGTGCGGCGCACATGACGCGTTGTGCCCAGTGAAGCGACACACATTTATGGCTGAACTGATTCCATACGCAAAGCTGGTAGTTTTGGAAAACGCAGGTCATTTGCCAACCCTAGAGACACCAGCCGAGACAACTCAAGCGCTGCGTGACTGGCTGAAACAACCGCTGATCCTGCAATAAATGCAGCATCGTTTTCTGTTAGTGTAACTACTTTAAGCGCTTGCAAAGCGCGGGGACAGTGCCCCCGCGCGTTAAATTATACTGCTGTCTTTTTATTAGCAGGTTTTTTGGTTTCTTTTTCGACAGCACTGTTGGCTGTGATAAAGTCCAAAACAAGCGGGCGAATGTTATTGCGCCATGATTTGCCTGCGAAGATACCGTAATGCCCGGCACCCGGTTCAACGTGGCTTGCCTTTTTTGAGTCTGGCAAGCCAGTACACAGGTCAAGTGCAGCGATGCATTGGCCCGGCGCTGAAATATCATCGTTCTCGCCTTCAACCGTTTTGACTGCAACGGTTGTGATCTTGCTGATGTCGACTTTTTTGCCCGCAACGGTAAAATCGTTCTTTGCTATTTCACCGTTCTTAAAGATGCGGTCAACTGTGGACAGATAAAATTCGGCTGTCATATCCATAACGGCCAGATATTCATCGTAAAATTTGTTGTGTTTGTCGTGCTCTGACGTTTCACCTTTAGCGGCGCGCTGTACCTGGTCCGTGAACGCTTTTGAGTGCGTTTCGCCGTTCATCGACATGAAGGACGCAAGCTGCAACATACCCGGGTAAACTTTACGGCCTACACCTTTGTACTTGAAACCAACACGTTGGATCACTGAGTTTTCAAGTTGACCCATTGTGGCACGGTTTCCAAAATCGGTCACATCAGTTGCATTTGCATTTGGATCAATAGGGCCGCCAATTAGCGTCAAAGACCGTGGCTGCGCAGCTGGGTCTTCTTCAGCCAAATAAGCGGTTGCTGCCAAAGTAAGTGGCGCGGGCTGACAAACTGCAATTACGTGGGTGTCAGGGCCGAGGTGGCGCATATAATCGACCAGATACAGCGTGTAATCTTCGATATCGAACTTGCCAGCACTGACGGGAATGTCGCGCGCATTATGCCAATCAGTTGTGTAAAGTTCACAATCTGGCAGCAGGGATATAACAGTTGAACGCAGTAATGTTGCATAGTGACCGGACATCGGCGCGACCAGTAAAACCTTATGCTTTTTTTCTGTGCGGCCCTGAACCTTGAAGTGGATCAGATCACCAAAATCATTAGCCAGTTCTTTTTCGACAGTGACCAAGCGGTCTTGGCCTCCAGCGCCCACAAAAGACGGAATGTTCCAGTCAGGTTTTGCAATCATACGTTCAAATGTACGCTCTGTGACCGCGCCCCAGGCACGCATCATATCTAATGCAGGGTTTGGGAACATGGAAAATGCAGGGTATGATCCGATAGCAAGGGCTGATGCGCCGAGCCACTGATTCGTGTTTCTGATCGTTTCCATCAGATCGTAAGTGGCCATCTGGCGCATTGTATGTTCCTTTGTTCATAGGCCGTAGGATGAGGACGTGGCGATTTGCCCTGCAGTCTTCGGCCACCTTATGCTGCATGTGCAAAGTAATGCTGCAAGTGCGAAGATACGAGGGAAAAGTTAATATGACAATCAAAGATACAGTTGATGCTGATATTTCAGGCGTAAACCTCGAAAAACTCAACGAAAATTTACGCAGGGTTGAGGCTTTGTCAGAGCGTTTGACCAAGGTTATGACGAATAAAGCGTCCCACCAGTCTAGTTTGGATGCCCCTGACAACGCATTATTTAAGCAAGCAACAGCAGCATATTGGACTGAAGCGACCAGAAATCCAGGGAAGATTATGGAGCATCAGTTAGATTTTTGGTCAAAGTCTGTGACACACTTTGTCGACGCCCAGCAGATGTTGACCAACGGCAAGTTGGAGGCCCCTCAAGACAATAATCCTCAAGATCGACGTTTCGCTAACCCATTGTGGGACACAAACCCGTATTTTAATTTCGTAAAACAGCAATACCAGCTGAACTCTGCTGCATTGCAGCAAGCGGTAGATGATGTGACCGACATGGAGCCGTTGGAAAAGAAGCGGCTCAGCTTTTTTAGTGGCCAAATCATCGACATGTTAAGCCCGACCAATTTCCTGCCGACAAATCCAGATGCATTGGAACGTGCGGTCGCGACTGAAGGCCAAAGCCTTGTCAGCGGTCTTGAGAACCTTATTTCCGACCTTGAAGCCAACAACGGCGAGATGGTTGTTCGTTTGGCTGATGAAAGCGCCTTTGAAATTGGCCGCAACATCGCGACGACACCAGGCAAAGTGGTGTTTCGCAATAAGATGTTGGAGTTGATCCAATACGAACCGACCACCGAAATAGTACATAGCACACCTCTGATCATTTATCCGCCGTGGATCAATAAGTTCTATATTCTTGACCTCAAAGAGCAGAACAGCCTTGTGAAGTGGATCACGGATCAGGGGTTTACTTTGTTTATGGTGTCCTGGATCAATCCAGATCCAACGTACCGCGATGTTGGGTTGGAAGATTATATTGAAGATGGTTATCTGGCCTCGATTGACGTCGTCAAAGAGATCACTGGTGAAGATAAGGTAAACGCGGTCGGCTACTGTATCGCAGGCACAACACTGTCGCTGGCTTTGTCATTGATGAAACAACGTGGTGATGCTTCGGTTAAATCAGCAACCTTTTTCACCGCACTTACAGATTTTAGCGATCAGGGCGAATTCACACCCTTTCTTCAGAACGATTTCATCGACGGGATCGAAGCAGAAGTGGCAGACAAAGGCATTCTGCCATCCCTGATCATGGCACGCACATTTTCTTACCTGCGTTCAAATGACCTTGTTTATACACCTGCGATCAAAAGCTATATGATGGGCGAAACCCCACCAGCGTTTGATCTGCTGTATTGGAACGGGGACGGGGCCAACCTTCCTGGTAAAATGGCAGTTCAATATCTGCGCGGCCTTTGTCAGCGCAATGAACTGGCAACGGTTGGATTTGACCTGTTAGGCCATCATTTGGTGCTGGACGAAGTAAGTATACCGCTTTGTGCCATCGCTTGCGAAACTGACCATATCGCGCCGTGGAAGGACAGTTACCGTGGCGTTCAAAAAATGGGGTCTAAGGACAAGACGTTTATCATGACACAATCTGGCCACATCGCCGGCATCGTGAACCCGCCCAGCAAGAAGAAGTATGGTCACTATACCAATCCGGACCTGACGCTGGATCATGCGGATTGGCAGGCCAATGCAGATTTCCATGAGGGATCTTGGTGGCCCCGTTGGGGAGAATGGCTGAAAAAGCATTCTGGGGCAGAAGTTCCAGCCCGGGTTCCCGGTGATTCCACGCATGAAATTATATGCGATGCACCGGGTACTTATGTGATCGTTAAGTCAACGATTGTAATTGAACGATTTTAAAATTGCCGCATCGCAGCATTAATGCTTGATTTGCTGCAGTGCAGCATCTATATTGATTTCAGACGAGAAACGGGTTGCTTATAACCCACTTAATCAATCAAGGACTTAAATCATGACAAACACACCAGATTTCACAACGATGCTCAAAGACGCTTTGGGTTCTTTCCCGGTTGATACATCCGCAATGGACGGCGCTTTCAAATCAACAGTGTCGTTGAACGAAAAACTAAGCACCGTTGCTTTGACAGCTGCAGAAAAATCTGCTGCAGTTTCCAACAAATGGGCCGCTGACACATTGGCAAAATTGGCAGATATGTCAAAAGCCAAAGCAGAGCCAGCTGATTACGCAAAAGCGATCTCTGATTTCGCATCTTCTTCTTCGGAAGTTGCCGCTGAAAACATGGCGAACTTTGCAGAAATCGCGAAAAAAGTTCAAATGGAAACAGTTGAATTGATGATGGCTGCTGGCAAAGGCATGTCTGCAGACGCACAAGCCGTTGCAACAAAAGCTACAGCTGATGTTACAGCCGCAGCGAAAAAAGCTACAGCTAAGTAAGCCTTACTTTTAGTAAAGCGTTACCGCATAATTTCCTCCCTGATGTATGTGGTACAATTCAGCTGGTCCTTAATAGGGCCCGCTTTTTTGTAAGGAATTTGTAAACTTGTTGAAATTTCTGGACTTGCGCAATGTCCTTTCATTTTGGTC
>CAJJBH010000077.1 GCA_905182355.1 uncultured Paracoccaceae bacterium
TTTTGCAAAATATTGATTTGCCGCGATCTAGTACGCAGCCATGTACTAGCGCGTATATCGTGGGGGATATTTTGGGGGATACAATTACGCTAAATTTCAGCAAGTGGCTGAAGTTAAACGTGAATATGTAATAAATTGGTGCACCCGGAGCGATTCGAACGCCCGGCCCCCTGATTCGTAGTCAGGTACTCTATCCAGCTGAGCTACGGGTGCACTACGGCGTAATTAGTCTTGCCATTAAAAGTATGCAAGGCCTCATTTCACCTAAACAGGCAATTATTTAGATAAAGTTACATCGCCCTTTGGCAGCTTAATACGGAACACTGTTCCCTTCCCACTTGTGCTGGCCAATTCTAACGAACCGCCATGCCCACGAACCAGTTCTTCGGAAATCGCCATGCCCAATCCGGAGCCGCCTTTTCTAACGCCACCTTGAAATGGTGTGAACAAATGTTCTTCTGCTTTTGAAGCAAGGCCCGGGCCTGTGTCTGTAACTTCGATCAGCCAGAACTCTTCCGTTTCTGATGCGGCAACGATAATGTCCCCTGGCTTGTCTGTTGCCATGATCGCTTGTCGCGCGTTGCGCACAAGGTTTGAAATCACACGGTACAATTGTTCTGCGTCGGCCCTGACAGTCATCATAGGTGGTATGTAAACTGAGAAATGGATGTCGCTATCACCAATCGCCATGCGTTCGCTATCCACTACGTCGTCAACGATTGGATTTAGATGCGCCATCGCAAGCGTTGGGCTTGGTTCCTCAGCCTTGCCAAACGCCAACGTACTTTCGCAAAGATGTACGGCACGTGTGATTGAATTCACCAATTTGGGGGCAAGGCGTGCAACGGTCGGATCTTCGCTCATCTCAATCCGGTCCGTGAACAGCTGAGCGGATGTAAGGATGTTGCGCAAATCGTGACTGATCTTACTGACTGCACTACCCAGTTGTGCCAAACGGTCTTTTTGACGCAATGCGCTGGTCAGTTCAGTTTGCATGAACTTTAACGCCTCTTCGGCTTCTCGCAACTCCGTCACCCCTGCACTGGGTGTAATAATGCGCCGCGCATCTTCGGGGGCCTGCGCATAGCGTGTCATATGATCGACAACACCACGTATTGGCTTAACCAAAATGGCACGCACAGCCAAAAACAACAGAAACGCTGTGAACACTGAGATCACGGCCGACAACAGCAAAATACGAACCCCATAGTCAATCATCGCTGAACGCAACGGCCTTGCTTCCATCGTCACTTCAATCAGCAACCCAGCCTCACGAAAGGGGGCTCCGATCACGCGAATGACTTCGTTTTCAGGTTCGATCAATCGCATAACAGCATCACGGATTAGTACAAAGGCCGTCCCATCACGCAAATCAAAGGTTTTAGCGATAGGGCGGGGCATCGGAGAACTTAACATCAACTGGCGCACTTCGTCTCGACGTAAGACAACATTGAAAACGCCCGCGTTTTCCAACAATTCTGCTTCCAATTTAGGGTCCAGCATGTCGTCTGCCAACAGTGCAAGTGATGCGATCTGCGCCCGTTCAAGGTGGTTCAGTAAGTAGTCTTCGCGAAACCGCGCAATTGAAGGCACAAAGATCAGGATTTCAGCCAACATCACAAAGACGGTGGTTAGAATTAGAAATCTGCCGGACAGTGAATTAAGCATTATGCCTCAATTTCTATTAGTCATTACGGGATGAACCGTTGGACAAAACCAACAACGCGTTTGACAGTTGGGCTGTCGAACAATCGCGGGGTAAAGTAAGCACCCGCCGCGCGTTTGTTAATCTCGCCAATGGTTGGATAGGGCGCAACCATAGCTGCGATTTGGCTCATCTTCATATTGTTGGCTAATGCCAAAGCCCAAAGATTGATCAGTTCGCCTGCTTGGTAACCCACAATTGACGCTCCAACGGGGCGACCTTTGACCACCATGACTTTGATGAACCCTTTGGTTTTGCGTTCAGCAATCGCGCGGTCGTTGTGACTGTAATTAAACCGTACCACTTCTAGCTTTGCACCATGATCCTCGTGGGCTTGTGCTTCTGTTAGGCCCACTTGGGACAATTCTGGATCGGTATAAGTCGCCCACGGGATATGTGCTATCTTCGCTTTGGAAGGTAATCCGAACAACATGGAACGAATGATAACGCCAGCATGATAACCTGCGACATGGGTGAATTGCAGACCACCAGCCACATCGCCAATAGCATAAACACGACGGTTGGTTGTGCGCATTCCTGCATCCACTTGAATGCCGTTTCGTGTGGGTTCGATCCCTGCAGTCTTTAAGTTCAATTTTTCGACGTTAGATTTGCGCCCGACAGCAATCAACAGATGTGACCCCTTGAAGATACGACCGTCCTTAGCTTCGACGACAATCGCGCCAGCTATACCACGGATTTCCGCAGCTAATGCATCCTCCGCAATCTCGACCCCTTCATCGCGCAACGAATTTAATACAACGTCCGCCATTTCTGGATCATCGTTGCCCAGCGCTTTTACACCCTCAATGACCGTAACCTTAGAACCAAGTCGAATATGCGCTTGTGCCATCTCCATACCGATGGGACCGCCGCCGATAATCAACAAGTGTTCCGGTTGTTCGCGCAGGTCAAACAGCGTCTCGTTTGTCTCGTAAGGGACATCTCCCAAACCCGGGATTGGCGGCACCAAAGGCGAAGATCCGGTCGCAATAACGACACGGCGGGCTGTAATTATGTTATCGCCTGCTTGAACTTCCGTAGGGGAAATAAATCCGCCAAACTCTTGGATCACATTGACGCCGAAGCTTTCGAACCGTTCGACACTATCAACAGGTGCGATTGTCGCGATAACATCCGCAACATGATCTTTGGCCGCGCCGTAATCAACTGTCGGGGCCGTGTTGGCCACGCCGTATTGAACGGCATGGGATTGCGCGTAAGCCGCCTTCCCACTTGCAATCAACGCTTTTGACGGCACACATCCATAATTCAGACAGTCGCCACCCATCTTATGACCTTCAAGCAACGTTACTGAAGCGCCCATTTGGCTTGCGCCCGCAGCAACAGAGAGCCCACCTGAACCACCACCAATAACCAGAACATCTATTTTAATACGCTTCATAGTTTTAAAGATCCTTTTTGCCAGTCACGGCTTTGACGACAACAGGCAGTAATGACACCGCCGCAAAACCCAACAGTGGTAGAAGAATATGAGGTTCAAAAATGATACCTAGATTTGGTGTCTCACCGGCGGCAAAGACTTCGCCCAAGCCAGCCCCTATCGAGGAAAATACCGCTGTCGCAGGCATGATGCCAAAGAATGTCGACACAACGAAGCGGTACAATGGAACTTGCATAAACGCGGGGATCAGGTTCGCAATAAAGAATGGAACGACCGGCACCAAGCGGATCAGGAACAGCATGGACCATTGGTTTTCATCAATCCCATCCTTAATCTTTCTGATCGGGCCTGTTGCAGCTTCCATCCTGGTGCCCAACTTGGCCCCAAATCCGTGCCGTGCAGCAAGAAAGATAATCGCAGCACCGATGGCCGCGCCCGTTACACTAAATATCGTGCCGAAAACTGTTCCGAACAAGAAGCCGCCTGTCAGTGTAGACAATGTAGCTCCAGGCAACGAAAAGCCGACGATCAATATATAAGCCACAACAAACATTAACGCAGTCAGCACATAGTTATTATCTCGAAAAGCCACCAATGCTTCGCGGTTGTCACGCAAGGTGTCAAAGGTCAGGTAGTCGCGCATTGTAAAGCCGCCGATAAGGGCAACAATTAGAATCACAGCCAAAGGCAGGTGCCGCAGCAATCCAGATTTCGATTCAGAATCAGGTTTGATATTATTGGAGTTTGTCATTTCAGTCATCATTGTTGTCCTTTTCGTGCCCAGCATCAATGGACTGGACAGTCGTATGACCGCTACGTCGAAACCTATAGATCACGGGTGATTGATGACCACCCATGGTTTTCGTGAGGATTTCGATCAAAAAAGCCGATAATTGAAACATCTGCGAAACGATATCTCCATATTTGTTGCAAATTCCTGCAATTCCCCTCGCTAGGGTTTGACTCGGAACATAGAGCACTTTATGGGCAGACTTCTAATAGACATGCACTGGCTTAATTCGAGTCTGCTGCGACCAATCTGGAGACTGCGCGATGAAACGCACCTTTCAACCTTCCAACCTTGTGCGCAAACGGCGTCACGGTTTCCGTTCGCGTATGGCCACAAAAGCCGGCCGCAAAATCCTGAACGCACGTCGTGCTAAGGGCCGTTCGGAGCTGAGCGCTTAATACGCGCCCAGACAGGTTACCTGAAATGACCCCGCCTAAGGCCTCTTTGTACAGCGATACCGCTTGCAGGGAAATGCTTTCGGTGGGTTTTTCGCTTCCGGAACCGGCTTCGAAAATCGAAGTTATCCAGAAACGTGCGGACTTCCTGCGCGCCTCACGCGCACCCCGCGTGGCCATGCCTGGATTTGTGATACAAATCAGACCACGTAATGATGATGGCCCAATGCGCGTTGGCTTCACCTGCTCTAAAAAAGTAGGCAATGCCGTAGCGCGCAACCGTGCTAAACGTCGCCTTCGGGAAATTGCGCGCCTGGTGCTGCCTCAACATGGGGCTGATGGCACCGACTATGTTCTGATTGGGCGAAACGAAAAAACCGACGCACGAGATTTTCAGGACTTGTTAGCGGATCTACGTACGGCTTTGTCAAAAGAACAGCACCACAAAGTGTCGTCGAAACGGGACGCCACATGAGCCCGCTGGCCTTCGTACTCGCCCTTCCCATTCGCGCTTACAGGTTGGTGTTTAGCCCTTGGGTTGGCTTCAATTGCCGGTATCAGCCCACCTGCAGTGCATACGCAATGGAAGCCTTGCACAAACATGGCGGCGTAAAAGGCGGTTACCTTACCGTGCATCGCATTTGCCGCTGCCATCCTTTGGGTGGAAACGGCTATGATCCGGTCCCTGAACCAAAAGAATAGCCTGTTAGCACAAGTCTGTTTGTAGAAACGAATTTGACGTTCAGAAGCAAGGTCGGGGAAACAGGTAGATTTAGTAAAAATCCGCCAAAGTCCCTTCTTCTCGTTAACGTCCTGCATAGAAGTTGCAGATACACCTTAATTCAGTTCGCAGTTGGTGAACTGAATTAAGGGAGTGCGCAATGGCGATTAACCAAAGCTGGGCTTGGTACAAGCTGCGCCAAAAAATGTGCCTTGCGCTTATCGGTCCGCACGCTTTGGCGTTTTTCCCAGCGGGCGTACTTGGTGTCTACTGGGTTGGTGGTGAAATTGCTTTGATTGGAACCGCTGCAGCCATGCCACTGATCTTTCTTGCCCTAGGTGGATTTTCTGCATCCCAACATGACACAGGATTGTCCCGCGACGGCTACGCTGGCCTATTGCGGCGTGATTTTTTCAACAGTTTGGTCGATCAAATCTTTGAGAAAACAAAAGATCGGGTTCGTGGATCAGCGTTGTTTCACATTCGCGTCGACGACTATGCTTCCCTGATAGAACGTCATGGTCAAACTGCCGCTGATACCGTGGTGAAACATACTGGCGATCGTATTTTGTTGGCCCTAAGTGACAACGACATTGTCTCACGGCTTGGTGATTGTAGATTTGCAATTTGCCTTGGGCCAAGCCACCACATAGACTTGGAACTTTGCATTCAAATGGCTGGACGGATGCAAAAGATGATAGAAGAACCCGTGTCCGTGGATGGCGTCTCAGTCCACATCACCGCAGCTGTCGGATTTTGCCTAAGTAGCCGTACCCCTGAAACGAATGGTGCAGCGTGGGCGCAGGCAACATCTACTGCATTAAGAGAAGCCCAAAAACGCGGACCATCAACCATCCGCGCCTACACTGAAGAAATGCGACGCGTGTCACAAGCGCGTGCCGAATTACGTGAAGAGGTTGGCGCGGCTTTAGACGGCGGCCAAATCACCCCGTGGTACCAGCCACAAATTTCAACAGATACCGGCAACGTAACTGGATTCGAAGCCTTGGCCCGCTGGCATCATCCCGAACGCGGGATGATCGCACCAGCAGACTTTCTGCCCGCCATTGAACAAGCTGGCTTATTAGAGCGTTTGGCAGAAGTTATGATGTACCACTCCTTCACCGCACTAAAGGCTTGGGACGCATCAGGTGTTGCAGTACCACAAGTGGGGGTGAATTTTAGCGGTACTAAACTAAACAATCCACGGCTCGTTGAAAAGATAAAATGGGAAATGGATCGGTTCAACCTGGCACCACCCCGGCTTTCTGTCGAAGTGTTAGAGACAGTAATTGCGAGGGTGCCAGACGACCAAGTTACCTTGAACATAAATGGGCTGGTCGCATTGGGTTGTCGGGTCGACCTTGACGATTTTGGGACGGGGCATGCATCGATATCCTCAATTCGCCGATTCAAGATAGATAGGTTGAAAATTGACCGCTCCTTTGTGATGAAGGCTGATCGTGACCCAGAACAACAACGTATGATTAGCGCAATCCTTACAATGGCAGAACGCTTAGGCTTAGAAACACTTGCTGAGGGTGTAGAAACTGTCGGTGAACACGCATTACTGGCCCAACTTGGGTGCGACCATGTCCAAGGCTTTGGCATCGGAAAGCCCATGCCATTCAACGAAACACTTGATTGGATCCATGCGCACGAAGCTAAATTACAAGACACCCCAAAAATTACGGGCCGTGGGTCGCAGTAATCGATTATTTTGCAATTCCTACTCAAACTACCCCATTTGTAGTCGCACAGCAGTGCGCAAACACCGAATCCACTTGACCTTTTGCCCTGCACTCTGTTGAACCCACCTTTGAACTCAACGGCATTAGGTGGCGGTCCCAAATGGACGATCAGAACAAGAATCTCATCCTTGCAACCGTACTCAGCCTGGCTGTGATTCTTGTGTGGACAGTTTTCTTTCCTGCACCAGAAGCACCAGCACCTGCTGATACCGCAGTAATATCGGCGGATGGTACAATTGCCGCCCCAGACGCAGCAACGGCCCTAACGCCGACAGCCGCTTCGGACGCAACCGACGTTGTGACAACGCAAGCAGCCGCACCGTCTGCATTGCTAGAAGCCCCGCGCACTGCAATCGAAACGCCGCGCCTAAGTGGTTCGATTTCTCTGTTGGGTGGCCGCATCGATGAACTGAAGCTAAGCGATTATAAAGTCACCCAAGACGAGGGCGCTGATACTGTTACGCTGTTCTCCCCAGTGGGTAGTGAGTCGCCTTATTACGCACTGTTTGGCTGGGCCGCTAGCACAGGGGTAACCCCTGAAACTGTTCCGAATGCCAATACCAATTGGCAAATGGTTGATGGTGATGTTTTGGCACCGGGCAACCCAATCACATTGGCATGGGACAACGGTGCAGGCTTGTTGTTCAATCGCGTATACGATGTCGACGAAGACTATATGTTCACGATTACGCAGAACGTGACCAACAATGGCTCTATCGCTGCATCGATGGCGCCATACGGCGTTCTAGCGCGTCACGGTGAGCCCAAAGACCTTAAGAACTTCTTCGTATTGCACGAAGGTCTGGTCACTATGGCGGACGAGCTCACAGAAACCGATTGGGACAACATGCCCAATTTTGACGTGCACCCTAAAGAAGGCGTCCCAGCAGAACGTATTGAAGACGTGACGAACGGCTGGATCGGCATGACAGACCACTTTTGGATGACAACACTGATCCCCGCCCAAGACATCGTTTCCCGCCTCACAGCAAAATACAACCCGTCCTTGGACATCTACCAAACCGAAACCGTCATGGCGAAAGTTACCGTAGAACCAGGTGCCACCGCGACCAATACAATTCGACTATTTGCTGGTGCAAAAGAATGGGAAACCATCCGTGAATACCAAAAAGATGGCGTCACGAAATTTATAGATAGCATCGACTGGGGCTGGTTCTTTTTTCTGACCAAACCAATATTCTGGTTGCTACACGAGATTAACAAACTGATTGGTAACATGGGTTGGTCCATCATCGGCCTGACGCTCATCATCAAGGCTGTTCTATTCCCGTTGGCTTATAAGTCATACGTCTCTATGGCGAAGATGAAAGAGCTTCAGCCGCAAATGGAAAAGCTGAAAGCTGATGCTGGTGATGACCGCCAAAAAGTGCAGCAAGGCATGATGGAGCTTTATAAGAAAAATAAAGTGAACCCAGCAGCTGGCTGTATGCCGATCCTATTGCAGATCCCGATCTTCTTCTCATTATACAAAGTTATCTTTGTCACAATCGAATTACGCCACGCCGCATGGTTTGGTCCGTTCCAAGATCTGTCTGCCCCTGACCCTACTACGCTTATGAACCTGTTCGGCCTGTTACCAATTGGTGCTCCTGAAGCGGGCAGTGTCACGGCACTCATCTTTATCGGTATCCTGCCAATCATCCTTGGTATTTCCATGTGGTTGCAGCAAAAACTGAACCCAGCCCCAACTGATCCGACGCAGCAAATGATCTTTGCGTGGATGCCATGGGTCTTCATGTTTATGTTGGGTAGCTTTGCAAGTGGTCTGGTTGTGTACTGGATTGCCAACAACACAATCACATTTACCCAGCAGTATTTGATTATGCGCAGCCAAGGCTATTCCCCTGATGTTTTCGACAACATTAAGAAAAGCTTTCGTAAAAAGCCTAAAACGGACGCCTAAACATGTCATCCATTTCAAGCATCTGGCGTCACCCGATCAAAGCCCATGGTCGCGAAGCATTGACGTCAGTTGCCTTAAAATCAGGTGAATCCCTTCCTTGGGATCGGGTTTGGGCTGTGGCCCATGAAGCGTCAAAAGCAAAAGAAGGTGAATGGGCCCGTTGCGGAAACTTCAACCGTGCCGCCGGCGTTCCGGCATTGCTGGCGATTACCGCGGAACTTGATGAGGCAACGCAAACGATCACATTGCGCCACCCCGATCGTCCTGACCTGACCTTCCGCCCTGATGATGCGCCCCAAGTCCTTGTTCAGTGGACCAAACCAATGGTTCCAAGTGGTCGTGCGCAACCTAGCCATATCATGCGTCTCGACAAACACGGCTATCCTGACAGCGCTTATCCTTCGATAAGCTTGGCCACCACAGCCTCGCATAAAGCGGTCGAACAACAGCTAGGGCGTGACCTTTCAATCCACCGTTGGCGTTCTAATATTTGGGTCGACGGTCAGGCACCTTGGGTCGAATTCGACTGGGTCGGCAAAGATATCGCCATTGGTGGTGCAATTTTACGCGTGAAAGAGCCTGCAACCCGCTGCATGTCGACTGCTGCCAATCCAGACACTGGCCAGCGCGATGTAGATACGTTAGGGGCCTTGCAACACTTCGGCCATCAGGATTTCAGTGTCCTTGCGGAAGTCATTCAAGACGGAACAATCGCCATTGGCGACAGCCTGCAGGTACTATGATGCAAATGCAATTCACCATCGCCGAAGAGCCAGAGGCTCTAAGCAAAGAAAAAGGCCGCTTATTATTTGCGGGCGAGACCGATTTTGTCAAAGGCGTGGTCGCCATGGACGGTTTGCCAGATGCGGACCGTATGGAGGTTTGCTTTGCAGGACGTTCAAACGTCGGCAAATCGACGCTGATCAACGCGTTGACGGGTCGCAAGGGCTTAGCCCGTGCTTCCAATACGCCCGGCCGTACGCAGGAAATCAACTATTTCACGGCGGGTGAAGAACATTACCTCGTCGACCTTCCGGGGTATGGCTATGCCAACGCACCGCTGCCAGTTGTTGAAAAATGGCAGCGCTTGTTAAAGCAATACCTATCGGGGCGCCAAACTTTGCGCCGCGCCTTTGTCCTGATTGATGCCAGACACGGTGTCAAAAAGGTAGATGAAGAAATCATGTCACTGCTCGACAGTTCTGCCGTGATTTTCCAAGCTGTCTTAACCAAAGCCGATAAGGTTAAGGAAAAAGAACGCTTTGAGGTCATTGAGCAAGTTAAAAGCAAGCTTGCCGCGCACCCCGCCGCTTATCCAGAAATTGTTGTGACCTCTTCTGAAAAAGGTTGGGGTATCGAGACATTGCGCGCCATCATCGCAACGCTCGAATAGCCAACCCTTTTGAGAACCGCTTGCACATAGGCCTGCCATTTTCCATAACCCTAAGAACAAAGGGAACGGGATGAAGACTCAAGATATGAACCGCAATTGGATCGAAACCGCCGCAACCCTTAGCAGCGCCCTGCCCTACATGCAGCGCTATTCTGGCGCGACGGTTGTTATTAAGCTTGGCGGCCATGCAATGGGCAGCGATGAGGCGATGGCAATTTTCGCGCGTGACGTCGTGTTGATGCAGCAAGTTGGTGCGAACCCTGTGATCGTGCACGGGGGGGGGCCAATGATCAATGCCATGCTTGATCGTCTAAACATCCCATCCGAATTTGTAGACGGCAAACGCGTCACCGATGCCGAGACCATGGAAGTGGTTGAAATGGTCCTTAGCGGCCTTGTGAACAAACGAATCGTGCAAGCCATCGGTGCCCAAGGTGGTCGCGCCGTTGGCCTTTCCGGTAAAGATGCGCAGTTGATAACCTGCACGCAGACCAATCCTGAACTTGGCTTTGTTGGTACGCCGTCGGTCGTTGATCAAACTATTCTTGAAGATCTTTTTAACAGTAACATCATTCCCGTCATCGCTCCCCTTGGCGTGGGCGAGAACGGCGAGACCTTCAATATCAACGGGGACACTGCCGCTGGGGCAATCGCTGGGGCGCTTAAAGCCGACCGCCTTTTGCTGCTCACAGACGTTGCAGGCGTGAAGAACGCAGATGGCGAGGTGTTGACTGAAATGACAGCTTCCCAAATCCGCGAACTTACAGCCGACGGGACTATCGCAGGCGGCATGATCCCCAAAACAGAAACTGCGCTTGATGCGATCGACAAAGGCGTACGCGCAGTTGTTATCCTTGACGGGCGCGCGCCAAACGCTTGCTTATTGGAATTGTTTACTGATCACGGTGCTGGCAGCCTGATCCGCAACTAACGCAAATTTGTCCATCTGCCACTTGGCAGCCATAGTCAAACGCAATAGTTTGCGCCTATGGAGAACGTAACATTCATCCGACTAAGTGTATTTTTGGGGTTATTCGCTCTGCTGGCATCGGTTGAAGCCCTTGCGCCGCGTCGTGTACGAACACAGACCCGCAAAGCCCGCTGGGTGACAAATTGGGCCTTCACTATTGTTAATTCGATGACATTGAACGCCATGGCGTTTGCTTTACCTTTGTTGGCAGTTGGTGCCGCGATAGATGCACAGACCCAAGGATGGGGGGTGTTCAACGCACTCAGTTGGCCAACCTGGGTCGAAGTTGTCTTGGTAATCCTAATTCTTGATTTCGCGATTTGGACGCAGCACCTGATCACCCACAAAGTGCCCTTCCTTTGGCGCTTGCACCAAGTACATCATGCGGATGTCGATATAGACGTCACAACTGCCATCCGCTTTCATCCAGCTGAGATCGCCCTATCAATGATACTGAAAATCGGACTGGTGTATTTATTAGGCGCTGCTGCACTAGCCATTATTTTATTCGAAGTCATCTTGAACGGGACCGCTATATTTAATCATGCCAATATCCGTCTACCACTCATTGTCGACGCCGTTGTGCGCCGACTTATCGTCACGCCAGACATGCACCGTGTCCACCACTCGGTTCTGCGGCATGAACATGACAGCAACTACGGGTTTTCGCTTTCAATCTGGGATCAAATGTTCGGCACCTATATTGCCCAACCTGAAGCCGGCCATGACGGCATGGATATTGGTTTGCGCTGGCAAGATAATCGACCCAGCCGTTTGGGTTGGTCGCTGAAGTTGCCCTTTACCAACAAATGAGTACCCACATGATTGACCAGTTAAGCGCGCGGGTTAGACCACATGGATTGTTCGTGATGGGGTTCTTTTGTGAAAACGATGAAACACTCGTTTTGATCGGTGCAGACAAAGGCTTTTGGGAACACTTCAAACAAAGCCCTGAATTTTCAGATACGCTTGTCCACCCCATTGATCGTTGGTCCAAACGATTGCTGACCAAGATCGCGACTGAACAAAATGGCAGTGCTGTATTTCCCTCGGACGGACCACCATTTGCGCCGTTTATAGCATGGGCGACCCAAAGCGGGCGTTTCTGGCAAAGCCCCACAGGTATGTTGGTTCACGATACCGCTGGTTTGATGATTTCGATCCGTGGGGCAATAAAGTTGCCATTCGCGACACGTACACAGCCCACACGCCCGAACCCGTGTGACAGCTGCGAAAAACGCCCCTGTGCCGTTGCTTGCCCCATCTCTGCCCTGTCGGCCGAGCATTTTTATGATGTGCCTAAATGCAAGACCTACTTGGGCACGCCGCAAGGAAGTGACTGTATGTCAGACGGATGTCTTGTTCGTCAAATTTGCCCCATCAGTCAGTCCTTCAATCGGCCAGAAGAACAAAGCGCCTTTCACATGAACGCCTTTATGGGCATCAAGAACAGCGCCAAATAAAAACGGCCACCCGAGAAGGGCAGCCGTTTGAATTGTAAGGTGCACGTGTCGCACACCAAATTAGTGACCCAAGATTTGGCTCAAGAACAATTGTGTCCGCGGGCTTTGCGGGTTGTTAAAGAACTCTTCCGGCTCGTTCTGTTCAACGATCTGGCCTTCGTCCATAAAGATGACGCGGTTTGCAACTTGACGGGCAAAGCCCATCTCGTGCGTGACGCAAATCATGGTCATGCCATCTTCGGCCAGCTCGATCATCGTGTCCAAAACCTCTTTGATCATCTCTGGATCCAAAGCGGATGTTGGCTCATCGAACAACATGATGCGTGGCTGCATGCAAAGCGAACGGGCAATTGCCACACGCTGTTGTTGACCACCAGACAATTGGCCTGGGAACTTGTTGGCCTGATCAGGAATCTTCACCTTCTCAAGGTAGTGCATCGCAAGTTCTTCAGCTTCCTTCTTGGGTGTTTTGCGCACCCAAATCGGAGCCAACGTCAGGTTTTCCAAAATGCTGAGATGCGGGAACAGATTAAAGTGCTGAAAACACATCCCCACTTCTGAACGGATCTTGTCAATGTTCTTAAGGTCAGAAGACAACAACGTGCCATCTACTTCGATAGACCCCTGCTGATGCTCTTCTAGCGCGTTGATACACCGGATCAGCGTAGATTTGCCCGACCCTGAAGGCCCACAAACCACGATCCGCTCACCTTGATGAACCGTTAGATCAATGTCGCGCAAAACGTGGAACGTTCCGTACCACTTGTTCATGTTTCGGATGCTAATCGCGACTTCGTCGGATACCTGCATTTTTGCTACTTCAGCCATGTTCGGCCTCCTTATCTGTGATCAGTCGCAAGACGGCGTTCAAGCCACTGCGAATATTGTGAGATGCCGTAACATACGACGAAGAACAGAAGCGCTGCGAAACCGAACAGCTCCCAATAGATACCATTCCAATCCGTTGAAGCCACGATAGGACCACGGATCATCCCGATCATGTCAAACATCGAAATAACGGAAACCAATGTGGTGTCTTTGAACAGACCCACAGCCACGTTCACGATCCCAGGAATCGAAATCTTCAATGCTTGTGGTAGGATGATCAGACGCATGGCCTGCGGGTAATCAAGTCCCAAACTGTCCGCGGCCTCGTACTGCCCTTTGGGCAACGCTGCCAATCCGCCACGGATTACTTCCGCGATGTAGGCAGATGAGAACATTGTAATCATGATCACAACGCGTATGAACAAATCAACACCCGATCCTGGAGGGAAGAAGTAAGACAGCATCACGCTGGCCACAAACAACAAGGTGATCAATGGAACACCCCGAATAAATTCGATGAAGATCACACAGATGTATCTGATGAACGGCATGGATGATTGACGGCCCAGTGCCAGCGCGATGCCCAAAGGCAGCGACAACGACACACAAGTTACACCCAACATCATGTTCAACATGAAGCCACCCAAATCGCGGGATGGGACAGCTTCAAGGCTAAGGGCAAGTAATGCGCTGTTCTCACCCACGAAACCTGAAAGATACCAGATCACTATTGCCGAAAGTGCGCCCAGACCCAAAGCCATTGTAAAGTTGTTCTTTTCGAACGCTACAAACACTTTGTAAGCAACGATCAACCCAATCAGCGCAATCAATGGATAGAAGATTGGGCCACCCCAGATCAGCCAAAAGGCAAGGAACGGGTAGAGTCCAGTAAAGATCAGCAACTTTCGCGGCAGATCAAAGAACAGCACCGGTGCTGCAGCGACGAACAATAGGACGAAAGCCGTTGCGGGACGCCAATACAATTCAGCTGGATATTTGAAACCAAACAACAACTGGTTCCAGCGTTCGCTGAGAACAGCAAAGCAGGCACCCGTCTCTCCGTTCAAAATCTCGCGACAGGCCGAAAGACTAGGTGCATCCCAGACCCCGTTCAAGATCCAAGGCATCGATTTAGACAAAACCATATAGATCGCCAGAATAGCCAAGACTGTTAGGATCGAATTCCCAACACCCGCAAACAGGTTGTCCTTAACCCATTTGACTGGCCCTGCCGCGTTAGATGGCGGGGCAGAGGCTGGCACAGATTCCGTACGCACAAAGGCGACGGCACTTGCAGATGTATCTGACATGGCTCAGCGCTCCTTCAGTTTGGTAGAGTTGTTATAGACGTTGGCGACGCCCGAGATCGTCAGCGAGATTATCAGATAGAACAACATCAGCAGAACAACGCATTCGATCGCACGCCCCGTCTGGTTCAATGTGATCCCACCCAACGTTGCCGTAACATCAGCGTAGCCCACCAAAATCGCCAATGACGAGTTCTTGGTGATGTTTAGAAAATTCGAGATCATCGGGGGGATAATGACGCGCAGTGCCTGTGGCAGGATAATAAGGCTCATAATGCGGCCAGGGCGAATTCCCAATGCACCAGCAGCTTCCGTTTGCCCCTTTGACACAGCTTGAATGCCAGCCCGAACGTTTTCCGCAATAAAGGCCCCAGTGTAGACTGACAAAGCCAGCCACATTGCGATCAAAGGCGCACCAATTTTGATACCGCCCCCAAAGTTAAACCCTTTAAGTACAGGAACCACGAAAGTGAGACCTGTGATGATAAAAAATGCGATCAATGGCAAAAACCAGATCGCAAGATTTGTCGCCAACGTTGCAGGGCGAACACCAGTCGCTTCTTGGATCCGTGTCGCACGTTTATTAACGATACGTGCCCCAAAGAAAGAGCCAACCAGAATAGCAATCGCGACCAGCCAACCGATACCAGCAGACAAAATGCCTGTTTCGCCGAAGATGCGTGAAAACTCTGGCCCAGGGATGTAAACACCACGGTTGGTAAACGCTGAAATGCCCATGAACATCGATGCCGAAGGGTCATCACCGCGGAATGCGTTTGGCGCTGGCAACACAACTGTCATGACGCCGTAGATGACCAAGATCCAGATCAGCAGCGGAATATTACGGAATATCTCAACGTAGATGGACATCAATTTGCTGACCAACCAGTTGTTGGACAGGCGCAAAACACCCGCAAAAACGCCAAGAATTGTCGCGGTAATACAAGCCAACACGGCAACTAGCATCGTGTTGAGAATACCAACAAAAGCCGCCTGAAGGTTGCTGGACTGACTGGTATATTCAATCAACCGTTGGTTAATATCATAGCCAGCCGGCGCACCTAAAAAATCGAAACTGATGCTTACGCCAAGTGCCGCAAGGTTTGTGGCTACGTTGTTTGCGAGGTAAAAAATTACCAAGGCCAGCAGTATTGCCGCGATCACTTGCAAGGTAAGCGACCTGTAACGCGAGTCATTCAACAGCATAGATAGCCGAAACGACTCCTTTGGAGGGTCGGTCATAATTGTCATGTGTTATTTTCCCCGTGTTCCAGCCGTTGCTTAATGCGGCGTCTTTGCGCCATGGCCGGAGATTTGGTCATATAGGTAGTTCTGGTATTCCAAAGTGCAAAGGGCGCGAGGATAATCTCGCGCCCTTTGACTAGATTAGCTTAACGGAATGGTGGGCTGTAGATCAGGCCGCCATCTGTCCACTGAGCGTTCAAGCCACGGGCTAGACCGATCGGTGTCTCTTCGCCGATGTTCTTGGCAAAGATTTCGCCGTAGTTGCCAGAAACAGCAATTGCGTCTTTTGACCAAGATGCTGATAGACCCAACATTTCGCCCAAAGTACCTTCGGTACCCAACAGACGGTTGATTTCTGGGCTGCCGCCAGCAGATGCTGACATTTCTGCGATGTTTGCAGATGTAACACCCAGCTCTTCAGCTGTGATCAATGCGTTCAAAGTCCAGCGAACAACGTCGCCCCACTCGTTGTCGCCGTGACGTACCAACGGGCCAAGTGGCTCTTTGGAAACAATTTCTGGCAACAGAACGTGCTCAGCAGGTGATTCAAACGTCGCGCGTGTTGCGGCCAGACCCGAGGCGTCTGTTGTGTAAACGTCGCATGCGCCAGCAAGGTACTGCTGTTGGCCTTCGGCGTTTGTCTCAATAGGCACTGGCTCATAAGAGATGTTGTTTGCACGGAAGAAATCCGCCAAGTTCAACTCGGTTGTTGTGCCAGTTTGGATGCAGACAGTCGCGCCGTCTAGATCTTTTGCAGATGCAACGCCCATCTCTTTAGGGATCATGAAGCCTTGGCCATCATAATAGTTCACGCCTACGAAATCAAACTTTAGGTCAACATCACGGGACAATGTCCATGTT
The DNA here is from genome assembly GCA_905182355.1 of uncultured Paracoccaceae bacterium. Taxonomy (GTDB): domain Bacteria; phylum Pseudomonadota; class Alphaproteobacteria; order Rhodobacterales; family Rhodobacteraceae; genus Ascidiaceihabitans. Next base: position 16,759 of record CAJJBH010000077.1, read on the forward strand.
GTGTTACGTGCCAACATGTCGATTTCGCCAGACGCCAGCGCAGTAAAGCGTGTTTTGCCTGTAGTTGGTACAAACTCAACAGCATTGCCATCGCCAAGTACGGCTGCGGCAACTGCGCGACATACAGCAACGTCAAAGCCTTGCCATTCGCCATTCGCGTCTGGTGCAGCAAAGCCAACCAAACCAGTTGTCACGCCACAGTTCAGCTTGCCGCGTGCTTGAACATCTTCAAGCGTACCGGCAGCAGCTGCACCAGCTGCAAGGCTTGCTACAGTCATCGCGCCAAAAAATACGGATTTATTCATTTTTACCTCTTCCTGATTTTCCACCACATTTTCGAGTGGTTCTTTCGGTGCGTTTCGCACCGTAGGTGTTACCAGTCGAACAAGTCCGGCCAGTAGCAAAGAGCTTGGTCGGAATTCACCTTGAAGGTCAAGGGAATGTTGCGGCCAATGAGCATGCACCGCCCATCAATTTTAGAAACTCACACGTTGCCCTAGCGCTAACTAAGCTGTGAAGCGTCAAAAAAACGCTTTGCATGCAGAAACGATTCTTTTTTAACCTCTGAAGCCAATTGTGCTTCTTCGTCTGGGCCCCACTGTTCTTCTTGCCAATGTTCGTCCAAACGCGATTTAAGCCATAGCTCTTCAATCGGCGCGAAACCACGTGCAGCGGCGAAACCAAGAATCAGTGATCCCGATAAGCTGACTAAATCGTGAAATGCTGCCAGTTCAAAATCTGTCAAAGCATGCGTTTTTACACTTAGGCCCAACAATGGAATGTCCGCTTGTGGAGCGTGCATCACACCGCTGCGGATCTCAAGTGGCGCGTCCAGTTCGACCCGCGCCCACGCAAGGACTGGATCCCATTCTTCAGCTTGTCGTGTGACCAGTTCTATAGGGTCAGTTGCGCGGTAACACAGCAAGTCAGCATCGCCGTAAGCTGCCAACATGTCTGCAACTTCGCTATGTTGAATTCTGACCTTGTCGATGGCAGCATTGGCTGAGCGTGTAAATGGCATCAGATTGGGGTTAACAACACCAATCTGCGCATCCCATTCGGCAGCAACCGCACTGGCCAATGCCATGGTCGGGACTGTCAAAGCCGCTTTAGCTGGTGTTTTCACACCGCGCCCATCTAAGTGTACCGTAAAACCATCATCAACTTCAGCAACGTCAACTTTGGTCCAAAACCGCTTTTGCTTCCACTCGCTCACGTTTGATCACTCCACATCTCTCTCAAAGCCAACTGCAATTGATCGAACGTATCAACCAATCGCGTGGCGGCCTGTAATTTATCGGCGCTGTGATAGCCCCAATTCACCCCAATAGAACGCATCCCTGCACCCTTGGCCATTTCTATATCGAAACTGGTATCACCGATCATGACAGCGTTTCCAGCACCCACACCCGCCTCAGTCATCGCGGAATGCAACATCGCTGGATGTGGTTTGGAGGGGTGAAAATCCGCAACCTGCTGCGTCACGAACAATCCTTTAAGGTCATGCCCCTCGATCAGCTTATCAAGTCCCCGTTTGGATTTTCCCGTCGCCACCCCCAGCACCACGTCGGGCAAGCTGTTTAAGTGGTGCAGGCACGCCAACGCACCATCATACAAAGGCGACGACAGCGCAGTGCCTGCCTCTTCACGCTCTGCCATGTAGGCGACCTTGTAGGCTTGTACCAAATGCGAATGATCGGTCGGGCCAAGGTCAGGCGCAAGCCGCGGCATCAGAACCTCTAGCGACAAGCCAACCAGATCAAGCACGGCTTCGCGCGTCGGCAAAGCATGACCAAGACTTGTAAAGGCTGCGTTCATCGAACTGACGATATGACCCTGACTGTCGACCAACGTGCCGTCCACATCAAAGACGACCAAGCGCAATGGATCACTCATTTCTGTGACCTCACTTAAATATTTTCGAACGGATCTTCAGATGCTAGATCATTGGTCCAGCCAAAGGTATCCCAGCTGTTTTCCATGTGCTCTGGCAGTTCTGCTGTCACCTTAATCTCCTTACGGGTCACAGGATGTTCAAACCGCATGTGACGCGCATGAAGGTGCAACTTCTTGGAAATAACGCCGCCCAACTGGGCACCCCATCCATCACCCATGTTTTCTTGACCGGAACCACCATATTTGCCATCACCGATGATCGGATGACCAATTTCGGCCATGTGCGCCCGCAGCTGATGCGTACGACCCGTCAGTGGTTCCATCGCAACCCATGCCGCGCGCGAGGCAACGCGGTACAGCGTTGCATAAAGCGTGATGGCCCGTTTTGCGCCTGGTGTTTTGTCTACATCACGTGGATGCACCGCGACCATCTTTTCGCCTTCGCCACTGGCACCACGGCCACCAGCCTTAACAAGCGCATACTTGATTTCACCAAGATAGGGCGTCGGAACCCCAGCCACCAAAGCCCAATAAATCTTGCGAGTTTCACGGTGACGCAAAGATGCTGTCAATGCTTGGGCCGCCATACGCGTACGGGCCAGCAATAGAACACCTGACGTATCTTTGTCCAAGCGGTGCACAAGACGTGGTTTTTCATCCATGTCAAATTTCAACGCTTCACACATGCCATCAACGTGGCGAAAGTGGCCTGTGCCGCCTTGGGTTGCGAGGCCTGCAGGTTTGTTGATTGCGATCACGTGATCGTCTTTGTAAATCACACAGCTTTGGATCATCTTGCGGTCCGCATCAGACACACCCGTCTTCGCCTCTGGTGGCGGGGCCTGATTATCAGGCAACGGCGGAACGCGCACAGACTGCCCCACTTCAACGCGAGTCACAGGTTTCACACGGCCACCATCGACACGAATATCACCCTTGCGGCACATCTTTTGCACCAACCCTTGCGGGATGTGCGGAAAGCGTTTTTTAAACCAGCGATCTAGGCGTTGATCGCCCTCATCTTCGCCAACAATTACAGTTTGAACACGGCTCATACAAATATCCCTCGCGCTAGGATCAGACCCAGCATTAAACCTGCAAGTGACAGACCAACTGACACTGCTACGTAAAGGCCAGCGGCCCCAATTTGTCCGCGCTCAAACAACGTGATCGTCTCAAGCGAAAACGCCGAAAACGTGGTGAACCCTCCCAAAAGCCCAGTCATGACAAACGGGCTATAGTGGGTCAGGCCACGTTGCGCGGCAACGATAACAAAAACACCCATCAAAAACGATCCTAAGACATTTATAGTCAGGATCGCCATCGGGAACTCGGTCGGGCCGGTTAGGCGCATAAACACCACACCGGATAAAAAGCGCAACGCAGCGCCAATCGCTCCGCCAAGAGCCACAAGAGATAAGGTGATCAACATCAAGTGCGCATCGCTCAGTCACGCGCCAGAGTCAAGTTTTCCGGTTCAAGTTTACTTAGCTGTCGCGCTTTGCCCGCAACTTGGCAAAGTAATCGACCCGCTTCTTCAATTCACGCTCATGCCCACGTTCAACTGGCAAATAAAACTCCGGACGCTTCATAGTGTCTGGAAAATAGTTTTGGCCTGAAAAACCATCCTCGGCATCGTGGTCATAGGCATAGCCCTTGCCATACCCTTGATCCTTCATCAACGACGTCGCGGCGTTTAGAATGTGTTTGGGCGGCGGTTCAGAACCGGTCTGTTTGGCGGAATTGCGCGCAGCCTTATACGCCACATAAGTTGCGTTCGATTTCGGGGCGAGTGCAAGATACGTCACAGCCTGAGCCAAAGCCAACTCCCCTTCTGGGCTCCCCAGACGTTCGTAGGTTTCCCAGCTTTGCAAACACACCGCTTGGGCTTGTGGATCAGCCAATCCAATATCTTCAACCGCCATGCGGGTGATACGGCGGGCCAAGAAACGCGGGTCTTCGCCGCCCTCCAGCATTCTTGCAAACCAATAAAGTGCTGCATCAGGATCAGAACCACGCACTGATTTATGCAAGGCACTGATAAGATTGTAATGCGCGTCACCACCTTTGTCATATTGCGCAGCGCGGCGCATCAGGCGGTTCGACAGCGCGGCCTTATCGAACGGGGTATCCGTCTGCCATGCTGCCACCTGTTCAATCAGGTTCAATAACGCTCGACCATCGCCGTCGGCCATTTCAAGCAATGCAGCACGCGCAGATCCGTCCAAAGGCAGTGCGCGATCTAATTCCTTTTCAGCGCGTAGGACAAGGTGTTCCAGATCGGCCAAATTTAGGCGCTCAAGCACCAACACTTGGGACCGTGACAGAACAGCAGCGTTCAGTTCAAACGACGGATTTTCTGTAGTTGCCCCCACCAAAAGGATGGTTCCGTCTTCCATATGAGGCAAAAAACCATCTTGTTGCGCCTTATTGAAACGGTGAATTTCGTCGACAAACAATAATGTACCCTGTCCATTCTGGTGGCGAATACGCGCGCCCTCAAATATCTTCTTAAGGTCTGGAACCCCTGTGAAGATAGCCGATATCTGAACAAAATGCAGATCGGTTTCGTGCGCGAGCAAACGGGCAATGGTCGTCTTACCTACGCCTGGGGGCCCCCAAAAAATAAGGGAGGTCAGCGCCCCAGCGCCCAACATCACCGTCAACGGGCCCTCCGGCCCCAACACTTTGGATTGGCCGATCACCTCCGCCAAACTCTGTGGCCGTAGGCGATCCGCCAATGGGCGAGGCATCTCTACGGTCGGTGATGCGCCAAAAAGGTCACCCATTATAGACGAAAGCGCAGCTGCACACGGCTAACACCACGGATCACATCCATCTGTACCGTGCGACCAGATGCCTTCAACGCGTCACTTACGTCTTGTGGCGTTTTCATCGTCTCACCACCCACTGCTTCAATAACATCACCCGGTTTAACGCCAACACGTACCCCAATGGGTCCAGGGTTGATCACAACCACACCTGTCGCATTAAGGGGCAAGTTAAACTCGCTTATCACCGCAGGATTTATCCGCGCCAAAAGTAACCCAGCCAAAATAGCCGCGTCGTCCAATGTAGTAAGATTGCGCGACGGTAAGTCAGGTGCCGACATCAGGTGAACGGGTACATCAACTGCTGTTCCATCTCGCACTCTTGTAACCTGCGAGGTGTTGCCCAGCCCCGCGACACTCATCCGAAACACCATCTCAGAAGGTGTGTTCACTTGCTGACCGTCGACTGCGGTAATCACGTCGCCAACAGTGAAATCAGCAAGATCAAACGGGCTTTCTTTATGCAAACCAGAAATGATAATCCCGCCGGGGCGATCCAGACCGAAGGTTTCGGCCATGTCTGCATCTACAGGCTGCCCACTCATCCCAGCCCAAGGACGTTCAAATGTTTCGTTTCCAGCTTTTGCTTGATCCATAAATTCAGCCACCAAATCAGCAGGGATCGCGAAGCCAATCCCGTTCGACCCTCCTGAACGCGTCAATATTTGGGTATTGATACCAATCAAACGACCAGCCATGTCCACCAACGCACCGCCAGAATTTCCTGGATTAATCGGCGCATCCGTCTGAATAAAATACCCACGCCCACCGCCGTTTGACCCGCCCGAACGCGCAAGACCAGAGATGATCCCACTGCTCACAGTTTGTCCAACACCAAAGGGATTACCTATGGCCAGCACCAGTTCGCCAACTTCAACATCATCACTTGAACGCAGGTCCAAGCTAGGCAGATCGCTGACACCTTCGAGTTGCAAGATTGCAAGATCACTGTCTTGATCGCCCAGCAACACACGGGCCGTATATTCACGACGGTCGTTCAAAACCACGCGAATGTCAGTGGCCATGCCGACGACATGGTAGTTGGACACGACAATCCCGTCCGAAGAGAGAATAACACCAGAACCTAGCGAATTCTGCACACGCGGTTCAGGTTGTCCCCCTTCAAAGAACCGTTGGAAAAACGGGTCGTTCATAAACGTGTTCGGGCGTGATTGAGTGACCCGCGTGGCGTAAATATTAACGACTGCGGGGGCGGACTGCTTCACAAGCGGTACAAAGCTAAGACTGATCTCGGCTTGAGTTTCGGGCACCTTTTGATCGGCCATAACTGGGGCCGATAATCCAAGAACGGCAATCAATGTAATTATATATTTCATGATACAGGATATGCGCAGACGTGGCCGTTCATGCAAGCCCCACCATTATCGTTCTGAAAATATTCAAAAACAAAAAAACCCCCGCCGAAAATAGCGAGGGCCTTGTAAACAACCGAAAAGGTTGCGTAATTCTTATTCGCCGGCAGCTTCAGCCATTGAAACGCGGGCTTTATCGCCTGCGCCTTTGGCGTCGCGGTCGCGGTCAACAAATTCAATGATCGCCATTGGTGCCATGTCGCCATAGCGGAAACCAGCCTTAAGAACACGAACATAACCACCTTGGCGGTCTTTGTAACGTGGGCCCAGAATGTCGAACAATTTCGCGACATATTGGTCTTGCTTCAGCTTGGAAGCGGCCTGACGACGGGCGTGTAGATCGCCGCGTTTCGCCAAAGTAATCATCTTTTCGATGATTGGACGCAGTTCTTTTGCTTTAGGCAAAGTTGTTTTGATTTGCTCATGTTCGATGAGCGAGCCAGCCATGTTCGAGAACAACGCTTTGCGGTGTTCATGTGTACGGTTCAGGCGGCGGTATCCACGTGCGTGACGCATAGTCTTTATCTCCAAATGTGCTCTCTACGAGCGTTTTTACTTTGTCTGGCCTGCGATGCGTGTCGCTGACTCTCCTTGGGGCGGATGCCCATCGTATGACGTCAAAACCAATGTTGGTATAACGTCGGTATCGTGTCGGTATCACGTAGGTGCGGCGAACCTAAAGGCCTGCCGCACCAGAGTTACTTAAAAGTTGTCTTCGAACTTCTTCGCCAGATCTTCGATGTTGTCCGGTGGCCAGTCCTCGACGTCCATGCCTAAGTGCAGACCCATGCCTGACAACACTTCTTTGATCTCGTTCAAAGATTTGCGACCAAAGTTTGGAGTGCGCAGCATTTCTGCTTCGGTCTTTTGGATCAAATCGCCGATGTAAACGATGTTGTCGTTCTTCAGGCAGTTTGCTGAACGAACAGACAATTCCAACTCGTCCACTTTCTTAAGAAGCAACGGGTTGAATTCAAGGCCATCATCTTCGTCCGCGCGGGACGCTGATTCAGGCTCATCAAAGTTCACAAAGATACCCAGTTGGTCCTGCAAGATACGGGCCGCAAATGCGACTGCGTCGTCCGGCGTGATAGAACCGTCTGTTTCGATCTTCATTGTCAGTTTGTCATAATCCAAAACCTGACCTTCGCGGGTCGGCTGAACATCATAAGAAACTTTTTTCACAGGGGAATAGATCGCATCGATTGGAATAAGACCAATTGGTGCGTCTTCCGGCTTGTTCTTCTCAGCAGAAACATAGCCTTTGCCAGTGTTAACCGTCAGTTCCATGAACACATCTGCGCCATCGTCGAGGTGGCAGATCACGTGATCACGGTTCAGGATTTCGATACCAGACGATTCACTGATGTCGCCAGCCGTTACAACGCCTGGGCCTTTTGCGGAGATAGAAAGACGCTTTGGTCCTTCAACTTCCATACGCAAGGCAACCTGCTTAAGGTTCAAAACAATGTCTGTGACGTCTTCACGTACGCCAGCAACACTGGAGAATTCGTGAAGTACATTGTCGATCTGTACGGATGTGATCGCGGCACCTTGCAGCGAGCTCATCAAAACGCGACGCAGGGCATTGCCCATTGTCAGGCCAAAACCACGTTCCAGCGGCTCAGCAACAACTGTTGCTTGGCGCGCTGGGTCGGTGCCCGGCTTTACGTCCAATTGTGTCGGCTTGATCAACTCAGCCCAATTTTTGTGGATCATGTGTCCCTCCATTCTTGCTTTTGCCTCATGTCCCAAAGACAAAAGCGCCCGAGGTTTCAGAAAATGCGAATTGGGGCCGTGAAAATCACGCGGCCCCAACCGTAGTAAATTCGCTTAAACGCGACGACGCTTTGGTGGGCGGCAGCCGTTGTGCGCCATTGGTGTCACGTCACGAATAGATGTGATGTTGAAACCAGCAGCAGCCAAAGCGCGAAGTGCACTTTCACGACCAGAGCCTGCACCTTGCACTTCGACTTCCAGCGTTTTCACGCCGTGTTCGGATGCTTTTTTACCGACATCTTCAGCAGCCATCTGCGCCGCATATGGCGTAGATTTACGTGAGCCTTTAAAGCCCATTGTGCCGGCTGAAGACCATGCAATTGCGTTGCCTTGAACGTCTGAGATCAAGATTTTGGTGTTGTTGAAAGAAGAGTTAACATGCGCCACACCTGCGGCGATGTTCTTGCGCTCTTTCTTCTTCGCGCGTACTTTTTCGCGTGCCATTAGTCAGAGCCTCCCTTATTTCTTCTTACCAGCAATGGCCTTTGCAGGACCTTTGCGAGTACGAGCGTTAGTGTGTGTGCGCTGGCCACGAACAGGCAAGTTACGACGGTGACGCAAGCCACGGTAGCAACCAAGGTCCATAAGGCGCTTGATGTTCATCTGTGTGTCACGACGCAAGTCACCTTCAACGGTGAAGTTTGCATCAATGTGCTCACGAACTTTTAGAACTTCGGCGTCAGACAATTCATTCACACGACGCGATGCGTCGATGCCAACTGCTTCGCAGATGGCTTGTGCTGATGTTGTACCGATACCAGTGATATATGTTAAGGCGATTGGAACCCGCTTTGCAGTCGGGATGTTTACGCCGGCAATACGTGCCACGTGTGGTATTCCTTTTTCGTTGCGGATCCGTAGTTCCGGACCCTTTTTTCACAACATAAGCCCGCTGGTTTAAAACCGACGGGCCTTAGCTGATCAGGTGATCCCGTTTATTGGACATAATCCACCAAACGGTTTGATTCTCGCTAGAGATACGGCTGGTTATTGGGATTTATGGGGTGGGTCAAGTGGCAACTGTTCATCAAAAACAAATGGGAGTTGAGCGAGGCCGTCTAATATGTAAAACCACCACGTTGCACACTATTAGTTTGATCGTTTGGCAAGTTGAAGGGTTTTAGCGGGTTCCGGCTTCCCTCGTACTACTATTGATGTGCCTTCATCGGGCCAAACTTAGTTTCCTAACCTGCCCTTATCACTACATTTGTGTTTGCATTTAGCGATGTCTAAAACTGGCTTGCAGATCGACTTTCCCGATTACACTGGCACGCTGAGAACACATTCAAATGCGCGACCAAAAAACTGTATTCACAAAATAACTTACATGTCGGCTTTGTATACGTTCGTCATACGATTGGCCGCACAATGTAAATTTCTCAACATAAAGGTTTTGGGCCATGACTGAGGATGCTTACCAAGGGGCAACCATCAATATGCACACAAAACACCTAGCGATTTCATTTATCCAGAACAGCCGCGATATCGCCCTGCACTTTTTCAATAGCACCCAAACCATCAATCCGTGTCAGCATTTCTTTGGCGTAATAGTAACCAATCAGTGGCGATGTCTTTTTGTAGTATTCCATGAGGCGCGTTTTCAGAGATTCCTCATTGTCGTCGGCGCGCCGTTGGAATTTGCCCGCCTCACCACAGTTAGAGCATTTGCCGTCCACTGGCTCAGGTTTGGTGTTGTCGTTGTAGACCTCACCGCAACCACCGCATGTTGAACGTGCCGTGATCCGTGCCACCAATGCTTCGTCGTCAACTTCCATCTCGACAACCGCATCAAGGCTTTCACCTTCGTTCTTCAACAACTCCGTCAAGGCGTCTGCCTGTGCCAACGTCCGTGGGAAACCGTCAAATATGAATCCCTTGGCATTAACCGTGTTCAACTGTTCGCGGATCAGACCAATCACGATCTCGTCCGTGACCAATGCCCCACGCGCCATAACATCGGCAACGACCTTACCCATCTCGGAACCACTGTCTTTGGCAGCCCGTAGCATATCGCCAGTGCTAAGTTGCACCATGCCACGCGTTTCAACCAAATGACGCGCTTGCGTCCCTTTGCCAGCGCCTGGCGGTCCGAGAAGGATAATATTCATTTGCGGGCTGGGCTCCGTTTTTTACGTGTTTTACCTTTGCCACGTAGGTTCGATTTTTCGATCAAACCTTCGTACTGCTGGGCCAACAGATGGCTTTGCACTTGTTGGATGGTGTCCATAGTCACGGACACAACGATCAAGACAGACGTCCCACCAAAGTAGAACGGAATGGCGAACTGACCGCGCAGGATTTCCGGTAAAACACAAACTGCTGCCAAGTAGGCTGCACCAAGAACAAGAACGCGGTTCACAACGTATTCTAGATACTCAGCCGTTTTCTTACCTGGGCGAATGCCGGGCACAAAACCGTTCTGGTTTTTCAAGTTATCCGCAACGTCGTCCGGCTTGAACGACACGTTGAAGGTGTAGAAGTAAGCAAAGAACACGATCATCACGATGAAGAACAACAGATACAACGGCTGGCCGGGGCCAAAGTTCGCCAACAACCAAGACATCACTGGGCTGGTTGAGTTGCCAGAAAACGTGCTGATTGTAATCGGCAGCAGCAACAATGAGCTGGCGAAGATCGCAGGGATAACACCGGCTGGATTTACCTTAACCGGCAAGTGACTGCTGCCACCGTCATAAACCTTCATGCCAACTTGGCGCCGCGGGTATTGAATGTGGATCTTGCGCAACGCGCGCTCCATGAACACAACGAATGCGATTGTGGCAATGACCATAACGATCACACCGATGATTACACCGGGGCTGATTGCGCCAGACCGGCCAGAAGCAAAAAACTGTGCCAAAGCAGCTGGAACTTCGGCGATAATGCCAACGAAGATGATCAAGGAGATACCGTTGCCGATGCCGCGTGCAGTTATTTGCTCACCCAACCACATCAAGAACATTGTGCCGCCGACCAAAGTGATCATGCATGAGAAGATGAAGTAGGATTGGCCAATGCCGTCTTGGACGAAATCACCGCTGAACAAACCAACCGACAGGCCATACGCCTGCACAGTGGCCAAAGCGACCGTACCGTAACGGGTCCACTGGTTGATCTTCTTTTGACCCTGCGCGCCCTCTTTCTTCATCTGCTCAAGCGCTGGAACCATAGAGGTCATTAGCTGAACAATGATCGATGCCGAGATGTAGGGCATAATGCCAAGGGCAAAGATACCCATACGGCCAAGTGCGCCACCGGTGAACATGGAAACCATACCACCGATGCCCTGCCCCGCGCCTTCCATAAACTCGCGCAGTGCGATGCCGTCGATCCCGGGAACCGGAATAAACGTGCCCATGCGGTATACGATCAACAAACCAAGGGTGAACAGGATACGATTGCGCAGGTCTGTCGCTTTACCCAGCGCGGACCAGCTTGTGTTAGCGGCCATATTCTCGACGGCAGATACCATTATTAGGCTCTTTCTTTAACAAAAACACCGCCCAGCCGTTTTCCGGTGGGCGGCGTTTGGAAAACTCTAAGACTATGTAGGCGGCAAATCTGCTGCCCACAAGTGTATAGGTTTAATTACTCAGCTGCTGCTGATGCGACTTTGGCTGTGAGCGTCAATTTACCACCAGCTTTTTCGACAGCCTCAACAGCAGATTTGGATGCGCCGTGGACTTCGATGTCCAATTTGGATGTCACTTCACCCTTAGCCAACACACGAATACCGTCCAAGATACGACGGACTGCGCCGGATGCGATCAACACATCGTGAGTGATCGCTGCGGATGCGTCGATATTGCCCGCATCTACGAATTTTTGGATAAGACCAAGGTTGATAACCGCGTATGCTTTGCGGTTCGGCTTGTTAAAGCCGCGCTTTGGAAGACGTTGGTACAAAGGCATTTGGCCGCCTTCAAAACCTTTGATCGCAACACCCGAGCGGGATTTTTGACCTTTGATACCGCGGCCACCCATTTTACCGGTGCCAGAACCTGGACCACGGCCAACGCGCTTGCGTGGTTTGGTGGCACCTGGGTTGTCGCTTAGTTCATTTAGTTTAAACATTTTGCTTCTCCTTCGCCGGATGTGCCCTCAGAAGCAAATAGGACAACCACGGCATGTTTGGTTTACGAGTCACCTGTATGGTGAACACTTGGAGCGTATAGACTGCGTTTGAGATTGGGGCAAGTGATGGATGTCGCTTCGGAGTCTTGCCTTGACAAATCCGTTTGGATCGCTGTTCTAAGCCACAAAAGAATACACACGGTCGAAAGTATAGACCTCCTACCCTTTCGACCACATCGTGCTCCAATTTAGACCTCGAAATATCCTTCCACGCAGTAAAACCGCAGCCATTATAGAGGTAAAACACCTTATCAAAAGTGACATTTCAAAGGAGGTGACCAGCACCGTCGTTGACTATCTCGATCGCGATTAGCAGAAAAGTTGAT
>CAJJBH010000078.1 GCA_905182355.1 uncultured Paracoccaceae bacterium
TTGCGTACCATCCGGTTGACCCAATCCATTCCCACGTTCCTCATTCAATCCGCTACACTATTTCAGAAGTACAAAGGGCGAGGGCTGTACAAGTCCCCACCCCATCATTTTATATCAGTTGATTTAGATGGATTTCCGTAGATCCATGCCATCGTACATGCTGGCCACCTCTTCCTCGTACCCGTTGAACATCAGGGTCGGGACACGTTTGGTGAACAATCCACCACCAATGACCCGTTCTGATGCTTGGGACCAACGTGGATGGGACACCTCTGGGTTAACGTTGCTGTAAAACCCATACTCGCGCGCATTCGCTTTGTTCCAGCTGGTGGGCGGCTCTTTGTCCGTCAATGTGATCTTCACGATGGATTTGATAGACTTGAAACCGTATTTCCACGGCACAACCAAACGCAAAGGCGCTCCGTTCTGATTTGGAAGGTCCTTACCGTATAGACCCGTCGCCATCAAAGTCAGGGGGTTCATCGCCTCATCCAAACGCAAGCCCTCGACATAGGGCCAGTCCAATGAACGGAACCGTTGACCCGACATTTCCTCTGGACGGTACAATGTTTCAAAGGCCACATACTTTGCACCGCTCTGTACACCAGCCACCTCCAACAGATCAGCCAGCTCAAAACCATTCCATGGCACAACCATCGACCATGCTTCGACACAGCGGAAACGATAGATGCGTTCCTCGATGGTCATCGCCGCTTTGATATCATCAATGTCGTACTTACCGGGGTTCTTCACCATACCGTCGATTTCAACCGTCCAAGGGGACGTGGTCAGTGCACCTGCATTGGCGGCAGGATCGGTCTTGCCCGTCCCAAATTCGTAGAAGTTATTATACTGTGTAATGTCTTCCCATGAATTTGGTTCAAGCGCCTCTTGTGCTTGCGACGCACCTGCAACGCCAGCCAACCCAAAACCCGCAGCTGCCCCCGCAATCAATTGACGCCGATTCAAAAACGCACCCTGCGGGGTGACGTCATTGTGGGTTAGTGTGTTGGTCCAACGATTTGCCATAACGAAAGGCTCCTTTGATGCTTTTCAACTTTATGACCTAGATTTAGTGTCACTTCACTGTATTCCATCATTCCTCACGCAGAGTTGGGAAAGCTGTAACAATTGATGGCAGGGCAAAACTGTTTAAAGGCCCGCAGAAATCATATCGCGGTTTTTTAAGGCTTTCTCGAAGTGATCCATTTGGTGGATATTGATTCACAATGTTGCTGCTTCCATCGGCGGATCTGGCTTGTCGTCCTTATTTTTAAAGAATGCATATAATGAAAGGCCGACGCTTTCTCCATTTTGGGCGATCTTAACATCTCACACGCGACGGCCTTGTTTCTTAAGCTTTGACGCACCCGCCTATTTCGCGTCCATGACTGCGCTTGGGTACAATTCGTTCATCGGAATTGAACGCCCATTGCCTTGCATCAGCCGCACATGGCGGCGACGCAACTTGCGAGGTTCACTTACGCCGACCGAATGGGCAATGATTTCCACCTCATGGATCATATCAGTCGCATAACGGGCCACACGTTTGTACTTTTCACGCACAACCAACCCCTTTTGAAACCGCTTGTCGTGGGTCGTGATGCCGGTGGGGCAAGTATTCTTGTTACACTTAAGAGCCTGGATGCAGCCCAAGCTGAACATGAACCCGCGCGCCGACGTGATGAAATCAGCGCCCGCTGCCAACGCCCAAGCGATATCACCAGGATTGACCAGCTTGCCACTTGCGACAATTCGGATGCGACTGCTTAGGCCCGCCTTATCCCGAATGTCGGCAACCAAGGGCAATGCCTCACGTATTGAGACACCAACCAAATCGATCAGCGGCATTGGGGCAGCACCTGTTCCGCCTTCGCCACCATCAACGGTGATAAAGTCGGGAGCGGTTTCGGCACCGCGTTTAACAATCGTATTAAACAAATCCTGCACGGCAGCTTCGGTACCAACTACCATTTTGATGCCAACAGGCTTGCCAGTCACTTCGCGAATGTGGACGATCAATGTTAGCAGGTCATCCCAATCGTCAACTTCGGCATGGCGGTTTGGGGAAATACCGTCTTGGCCAACTGCGAGGCCACGAATTGCCGCAATCTCTCTCGTAACCTTTTCACCTGGCAGAATACCACCCTTACCGGGCTTTGCACCTTGGGCCAGCTTCAGTTCGAACATGCGTACATTTTTGTGGGCTGCAACTTCGCGCAGTTTTTTATCACACAGTTTACCCTGATCATCACGCACCCCAAACTTGGCAGTGCCTATTTGAAAAACAACGTCACATTCACCTTCAAGGTGGAACAAACTTAACCCACCCTCGCCCGTATTCATCCAAATAGCTGCCTCTTTGGCACCACGGCTTAACGCTTGGACCGCAGGTTTGGAGATCGCACCATAACTCATACCTGAAATATTAAAGAAGGATTTAGACGTGAAAGGTGTTCGTGCCTCAGCACCGATCACCAAAGGTTCTGTACTGGCAAATTGATCGTCCAAAGGCGGGAACGGGGAGTTCGCGAAAATAGGTGTTCCAACCACGTTCAAATTGCGGGTCGATCCAAAGGCAACAGTATTACCGTGACCTTCACTGGCGCGTTTCACCCATTCCCGTTGGGCACGGTTGAACGGCAATTCCTCACGATCCATCGCAAAGAAGTACTGACGGAAAAATTCACCCAGAGTTGAGAACAGATTTCGGAACCGACCCAAAACGGGATAATTCCGCCTGATTGCATCACCCGTTTGAAAGCGGTCGATCCCGAACAGGACCACCACTGTAAACAACAACATCCCGATGACACCAACAAACACAACTGCCAAAAACTCTAACACTGACATGGCAAAGCCCATCAACGATCTCCCTATATGATTTGCCCTACTGTGTTCTGGCTGACCCCATCGCGCAAGTGGCCTGCGTTCACGTTATGGACAGGTTATCGATGTATCTCAAAACGCAAAAAAGGCCAGACTCAGCGGTCCGGCCTTTTCTTTATTTCTTACGGCGCACCTTAATGCACAGTCGGATCATCCGGTTTTGGCCTGTTCGATGGGCTGATACGATCGCCAATGATCAATCCATCCTCGCCAGTGCTGACCTTAATCACGGCACCATCGCCAATGTCACCCGACAACAACATTTCGGCCAAGTGGTTTTGCAACGAATTCTGGATCACTCGTTTCAAAGGACGCGCGCCAAACACAGGGTCGTATCCTTCATCCGCCAACCATTTCAAAGCACCATCATCCAACTCAAGACTGATCTTGCGATCAGCCAAGCGTTTCAACAAACGAGCCATCTGGATAGTAACGATGCCGTCCATATCCGCGCGGTTCAGGCGATCGAAAATGATCGTCTCGTCCAAACGGTTAAGGAATTCAGGACGGAAATGACCACGCACGGCTTCCATAACATCCTTCTTGGCATCCGTAATATCCGCACCATCTGGCAAACGGCTCAGCGCCTGTGATCCAAGGTTCGATGTCAGAATGATCAACGTCTGTTTGAAATCGACCGTGCGACCCTGACCATCAGTCAAAACCCCATCATCCAAGACCTGCAACAAGATATTGAACACATCAGGATGCGCCTTTTCAACCTCGTCAAAAAGAACCACCTGATAAGGACGGCGACGGACGGCTTCGGTTAAAACGCCACCCTCGTCATAACCGACATAGCCCGGAGGGGCCCCGATCAGACGCGACACCGCATGTTTCTCCATGAATTCAGACATATCGATACGCACCATCGCGTTGTCATCATCAAACAAGAACTCAGCAACTGCTTTTGTCAGCTCAGTTTTACCCACGCCGGTTGGGCCAAGGAACAGGAACGATCCAAGGGGACGGTTCTCGTCATTCAGCCCAGCGCGGGCACGACGCACGGCATTTGACAACGCATGAACCGCAGATTCCTGGCCAATAACACGACCATGCAAATGATCTTCCATGCGCAACAGCTTTTCACGGTCACCTTCCAGCATCTTAGCTGTGGGGATACCTGTCCAACGTTCAACAACGCTGGCAATCTGCTCTGCACGGACAGCTTCGGCCACCATCGTTTCGGACTCGCCCCCCTCAGCTTCAAGCAACATTCGCTCAAGGTCTGGGATCACGCCATATGATAATTCCCCAGCCTTGCCCAAATTGCCTTCACGTTTGGCAATATCCAGTTCAGCGCGGGCATGATCCAATTTCTCTTTCAGATCACGGGCCCCTGCCATCTTGTCGCGTTCGCCCTGCCACTGCGCTGTCATTTCAGAGCTGCGTTGTTGCAGATTAGCCAAGTCTTTGACCAAGGTTTTCAGACGATCCTTTGATGCAGCATCATCTTCAAGCTGAAGCGCCTGCTCCTCAATCTGCTTTTGCATAATGTCGCGATCCAGCGCGTCCAATTCCTCTGGCTTGCTATCGACTTCCATCCGCAAACGGCTTGCCGCCTCGTCCATCAAATCGATCGCTTTGTCGGGTAGGAACCGATCCGTAATGTAACGATGGCTCAAAGTCGCCGCAGCAACCAAAGCGGCATCAGAAATACGAACACCGTGGTGCAATTCGTATTTTTCCTTAATGCCGCGCAGGATCGAAATCGTGTCCTCAACCGTTGGCTCTTCAACAACGACTGGCTGGAAACGACGGGCCAAAGCAGCGTCTTTTTCAACGTATTTGCGATACTCATCCAGTGTCGTCGCACCGATACAATGCAACTCACCACGGGCCAGTGCAGGCTTGATCAGGTTCGCCGCATCCATTGCGCCGTCGCCTTTACCCGCGCCGACAAGTGTGTGCATTTCATCAATGAACAAGATGACTTGGCCCGCAGCCTCGGTCACTTCGGTCAGGACCGCTTTCAAGCGTTCCTCGAAATCACCACGGTATTTTGCGCCGGCAATCAACGCACCCATATCCAACGATAAAAGGCGTTTGCCACGTA
>CAJJBH010000079.1 GCA_905182355.1 uncultured Paracoccaceae bacterium
AGACGTCCAGCGCGAAAACCTGACAGTTCTTCCGCAACAAGGAACGCCAATTCCAGCGATTGGCTGGCATTCAAGCGCGGGTCACAAGCTGTGTGGTAACGATCAGAAAGGTCTTCGTCGCTTACAGCACGCACACCACCAGTACATTCAGTAACGTCTTGGCCCGTCATCTCGAAATGCACGCCACCAGGGATTGTACCCTCGGCCTGATGCACGCCAAAGAACTCGCGGACTTCCCGCAACACAGAGTCAAATGGCCGTGTTTTATAACCGCTTGCCGATTTAATCGTGTTGCCGTGCATCGCGTCACAGGTCCAAAGCACATTTGCGCCCTCTTCCTGCACCGCTTTGATCAGACGTGGCAGGTGATCCCCAACACTGCCAGCCCCAAAGCGGGCGATAAGGGACAGACGACCTGCCTCGTTGTCTGGGTTCAGCTTGGCCATCAAAACCTTAAGGTCTTCAGCAGTCGTTGTCGGACCACATTTCAGACCAATCGGATTTTGAACGCCGCTGGCAAATTCAACATGGGCACCGTCCAGCTGACGGGTACGGTCGCCGATCCAGATCATATGCGAAGACCCGGCCAGCCATTTTCCGGATGTCGAATCGACACGTGTCAGCGCTTCTTCATATTCAAGCAGCAGTGATTCATGGCTGGTATAAAATTCTACTGACGAAAACTCGTGTGTCGTATCAGAGTTGATTCCAGCCGCACTCATGAAATCGATGGTGTCTTGAATGCGGTTCGCAATCTCGCTGTATTTCTGAATGTCTTGGGCGTCGGTGAAGCCCAAGGTCCAAGAATTCACGCGCTTCATGTCCGCGAAACCACCTGTTGAAAACGCACGTAGCAAATTCAATGTTGCAGCTGATTGCGTGTAGGCCTGCAACATACGCTGTGGGTCAGGAATGCGTGCTTCGGGTGTGAAATCCAAACCATTGATGATGTCGCCGCGGTAGCTTGGCAGTTCAACACCGTTGATGGTTTCTGTGTTTGCGCTGCGTGGCTTGGCGAATTGCCCAGCCATACGCCCAACTTTGATCACTGGAACCTTGGCTCCGTAGGTCAAAACCATCGCCATCTGTAACATCACTTTGAACGTGTCACGGATGCTGTCGGAATTGAATTGGTCGAATGCCTCGGCGCAATCGCCACCCTGCAAAAGGAATGCATCACCGCGTGATGCTTCAGCCAAATGGGCTTTCAAACGGCGGGCCTCGCCTGCAAATACCAACAATGGATACTGTGACAGTTGCGCTTCAACAGCGTTAAGGGCGGTTGCGTCCGAATAGTCGGGCATTTGAATCCGTGGCTTGTTGCGCCAGCTCGATTTGGTCCAATCGCTCATCTGTCTTCTCCGTTTTTGACCCATTGTAGGTCGTATTGAACGGTAGACTATACAAAAGCTTAGTTGAAGTGACCATATGTGAATTAACGGCTCTTGACGCTAAGCCTATGACGTGACCAAGGTCACTAAATGCCACAGCGCATCTGCGCCCCGATCAAGGACAAGCCGCGATGTCAAACCCGCGCATGGCCACCAAAATCGAACCGGAATCGAAGCCAAAGCGCTATGTCTTTGTCTTGCTAGAAGATTTCACCCTGCTCAGTTTTGCCTCTGCCATCGAAAGCCTTCGGATCGCTAACCGTATGTCCGGAAAAGAGTCTTATCAGTGGCGTATCATTGGTGAAGGTGGAGACGAGGTGCGGTGTTCCACTGGCAGCGTGTTCAAAGTGGACGGTGATCTTGATGAAGTGTCGCGCGATGACACGATCATGATTTGCGGTGGGATTAACGTTCAGCAATTTACCACCAAGAAGCTGCTAAGTTGGATCAGACGGGAAGCACGCAAAGGCGTTCCTGTTGCCGGTCTTTGTACTGCAGCCTATTCCTTGGCTAAGGCGGGTTTGCTTGATGGGAAACGGGCAACAATTCACTGGGAAAACCACGACAGCTTCGCAGAAGAGTTTTCCGAAGTTGAACTGACCAAATCAGTTTTTGTTGTGGACGGCAATCGGCTGACAACAGCGGGTGGCACCTCCTCCATCGATCTGATGCTTAAGTTGGTCGCAGATGATCTAGGCGAAGATCTTGCAAACGCCGTGGCAGATCAGCTGATTTATTCCTCGATCCGAACGGATCAAGACACCCAGCGCTTGTCTGTTCCTACACGGATTGGTGTGCGGCATCCGAAATTAAGTCAAGTGATCCAGATTATGGAAGGCAACATCGAAGAACCGATCAGCCCTTCGGTCCTTGCCAAAGATGTCGGCATGTCGACGCGGCAATTGGAACGACTGTTCCGGCGTTACCTCAACCGCTCTCCAAAACGCTACTATATGGAACTTAGATTGCAAAAAGCGCGCAATCTTTTGATGCAAACGGATATGAGCGTGATCAATGTCGCCCTTGCCAGCGGCTTTGCATCGCCCTCGCATTTCTCAAAATGCTACCGTGCGCATTATGATACAACACCCTACCGCGAACGCGGCAGCCATGCCGGGCGTTTGAGTATTTAGGGTCATAAGAAGCTGCAAAGGGATTGGCCCTTTACTTTCGATAGTTTGGACTCAGTCACGGCTGATCCGGTAAATGGCACCATTGCCTGCACTTAAAAACCAAATGCTGCCATCTGAAGCGGTGTGAATATCGCGCACGCGATTTGTTTCAGTCGAGGATAATTTTTCAACTTCCCTCATTTCACCATCCGATTGTGACAGTCGACTGATATAATCAAACTTCAAACTCCCTACCAAAAGATCGCCATTCCACGGATTGAACATGTCGCCTTCATAGGCCGATAGGCCCGAGGGTGCGATGGACGGGTCCCAGTAGTGCGCAGGCTGTTCCATGCCTTCTTTGGCAGCCCCTTCACCAATTGCGTTCCCAGAATAATGGACACCGTAGCTGATGATCGGCCAACCATAATTGGCCCCCTTCGATATACGGTTCACCTCGTCCCCACCTTTTGCGCCATGTTCTGCAGTCCAGAGCTGGCCGTTTTTATCCAAAGCAGCACCTTGCGGGTTTCGATGACCAAAAGACCAAATCTCGGGACGATTATCTGGGGAGTCAATAAATGGATTGTCAGCTGGAATGCCTCCTGTCCGCGTCACACGAATTATTGTGCCATTGTGGTTGGAACGGTCTTGCGCAGATGGGCGATTTCCCCGATCGCCAATAGTTACAAATAACGTCCCATCCAGCGCCTCAACAGCGCGACTGCCAAAATGACGGCCCGTTTTGCCAACTGGTGCGCTGACAAACAATTCGTTTAAGCCCGTTAGCCGTTTGCCGTCCTTACTAAGGCGCGCAACTGCAAGCGCAGTTCCCGCGCCTTGCGGTTGGGGCTTTGCATAGGTCAAGAACACCTCGCGGCTGGTCGCGAAGTCACGTGGTAAAGTGATATCAAGCAACCCTCCCTGCCCTTCAGCCCATACCTTTGGAACACCAGCAACCTCCGTACGCTGAGTGTCCGTGACGTGTAACAACACGCCGCCCAGTTCGGTGATCAAAACGCCACCTCCTGGCAGAACGGCAAAAGCCCAGGGTTGTTCCAAACCATCTACGATCGACGTAACGGTCAGTTTTCCAATTGAACTTTCCATAGCAGATGCGGACGAAGTGATTCCTATTGCAACGCTGGCACTCAATATAAATCGAAACATTTGTCTGGTTTCCCTTGGGTTAAGAAGGAGATAATACGCATTCATGGCAATACCAGAGGTCAAACGACTAAGGGATGCCCATTTATAAGACTTTTCTTTTTTGAATAGCCCGCTTAGTCTCTGCGGTCAGGACAATAAGATCCACTCAGGGAGAGACACATGAAAAAACTACTTATGGCTACAGCAGCCACAGCATTAATGACAGGTGCCGCATTTGCAGGCGGTCACGCAAAAGAAGTCAAAATTGGCGTAATCTTGGGCTTTACCGGCCCACTTGAATCCATCACGCCTGCGATGGGCGCTGGCGCTGAAATGGCGATGGCCGAAGTTACAGCATCTGGCATGTTGTTGGACGCTGCCAAAGTAATCTCTGTACGTGCAGACAGCACATGCATCGACGCAGGCGCGGCCACATCCGCGGCTGAACGTCTGGTAACAGCTGACAAAGTCAACGCCATCATGGGCGCTGACTGTTCTGGCGTAACTGGTGCGATTTTGCAAAACGTTGCGCGCGCAAACGGCGTTGTTATGATTTCACCATCCGCAACATCACCTGGCCTGTCAAACGCAGAAGACGACGGTCTGTTCTTCCGCACAGCGCCATCTGATGCACGCCAAGGCGTTATCATCACGAACATTCTACAAGATCGTGGCGTAAAAGAAGTTGCTTTGACCTATACAAACAACGACTACGGCAAAGGGTTGGCAGACGCGTTCCAAGCTTCATTTGAAGCAGCTGGCGGCGTTGTTACCATCTCTGCGGCACACGAAGACGGCAAAGCGGATTACTCCGCTGAAGTTGGCGCATTGGCATCTGCTGGTGGCGAAGTTCTGGTTGTTGCAGGTTATGTTGACCAAGGTGGTTCCGGTGTGATCCGCGCTGCAATCGACACAGGCGCGTTTGAAACATTCTACGTTCCAGACGGCATGGTTGGCGCAAAGTTGAACGAAAACTTTGGCGCAGAAATGAACGGTTCTTACGGCGCGTACCCAGGTACGGACAGCATTGGTTCCGCAACATTTGTTGAATTGGCAACAGCCGCTGGCTTTGACGGCACATCCGCCTTCGCACCAGAAAGCTATGATGCAGCAGCTTTGATTATGTTGGCGATGCAAGCCGCAGATTCTAAAGACTCTGCTGATTTCAAAGACCACGTCATGGACGTTGCAAACGCACCAGGTGTTCAAATCTTCCCAGGCGAATTGGCCAAAGGTTTGGAACTTCTGAAAGCTGGCACTGCAATCGACTATGTTGGTGCATCTGCGGTTGAATTGATTGGTGGCGGCGAGTCTGCTGGTAACTACCAAGAAATCGAATTCAAAGATGGCGTGTATTCCACAATTGGTTACCGTTAATCACTTTCTAAATTAACTGAGCAGCCCGCATGAATTTGCGGGCTGTTTCAACATGATAAGGTCCACAGTTAATGTGGCGGGGGGACGCGTATGATCGTCGTTGATGATATACACAAACAATTCGGCGGCTTTAAAGCGGTTGATGGTGCCAGCCTAACAATCGAAGAGAATTCGATCACAGGGTTGATTGGTCCAAATGGGGCCGGAAAAACCACTCTTTTCAATGTGATAGCAGGTGTTCTTCCACCTACTTCTGGCACAGTACATATGCAAGGCGAGGACATTACAGGTCTGCCGCCGCATGAATTGTTCCATAAGGGGTTGCTGCGCACGTTTCAGATTGCGCATGAATTCAGTTCAATGAGCTGCCGCGAAAACTTGATGATGGTGCCCGGTGCCCAGTCTGGTGAAACGCTTTGGAACACATGGTTTGGTCGCAAACGGATCGCTGATGAAGAACGTGCATTGGCTGCGAAGGCGGACGAGGTTCTGGAATTTCTGACCGTAGAACATCTGGCTGAACAGAAGGCTGGCCAAATATCTGGCGGGCAGAAAAAGCTTTTAGAACTAGGGCGTACCATGATGGTCGACGCCAAAATTGTGTTCCTGGACGAGGTTGGCGCGGGTGTAAATCGCACCCTGCTGAACACGATTGGCGACGCAATTTTGCGCCTGAACCAAGAACGTAATTACACCTTCGTCGTCATTGAACACGACATGGATTTCATCGGCAAAATCTGTGGTCCTGTCATTTGTATGGCAGAGGGCAAGGTACTGGCCGAAGGATCATTGGCCGATATCAAAGCCAACGAACAGGTCATTGAGGCCTATCTTGGCACCGGTCTAAAGAACAAAGAAAAGGTTGGCGCATGATGACCAAATTCAACGCCAAACCCAACGTCGGTATCACGTTGGTATTACGTCGGTATTGTGTAGGTGCGACCCACCTACCCCTTAAAACCAAGGGGCACGCCAAATGAGCGAACCATTTTTAATTGGCGACGGCATGACGGGTGGCTACGGCGACGGTCCTGACATTCTGCACGACTGCACAATTGCGGTGAACAAGGGCGAGATCGCAGTGATTGTTGGCCCCAATGGCGCAGGCAAATCGACGGGTATGAAAGCCTTGTTCGGGATGCTGAACATGAACAAAGGGGCCGTGCGTTTGGACGGCGAGGACATTACACATCTGTCCCCCCAAGATCGCGTTGTAAAGGGTATGGGGTTTGTGCCGCAAACCTCAAACATCTTCACCACCATGACGGTTGAAGAAAATCTTGAGATGGGCGCCTTTATCCGGCGTGATGATATTAAGGACACGATGGCACAGATTTATGATCTGTTCCCGATCCTGAAAGACAAACGCTATCAGGCGGCGGGCGAATTGTCCGGTGGTCAACGTCAACAAGTGGCCGTGGGCCGCGCGTTGATGACGCAGCCCAAGGTTTTGATGTTGGATGAGCCGACGGCGGGTGTATCGCCCATCGTGATGGACGAATTGTTTGACCGCATTATCGAGGTGGCCCGCACAGGCATCCCGATCCTGATGGTCGAACAAAACGCGCGTCAGGCGTTAGAGATTGCCGACAAGGGTTATGTTCTGGTTCAGGGACGCAATGCGTTTACGGGGACAGGCCGCGAATTGCTGAACGACCCCGAAGTGCGCAAATCGTTCTTGGGGGGCTGAGGATGATTTTTACAAAAATTGGCTGGATTGTCGCTTGGGTGATCATTGTTCTTGGAATTTTCAGCAAAGGTTCCCACTTTTACATAGTAGGGTATGATTTGGGTATAATTAATCTCCTTGAAGAAGGCTTTTTTATAGCCATTTTGGGTGTGGCTCTTGGTATTCTCGTTGAAATCAGCAACTCAGCTGCCCAGAAAAACTTAGAGAAAAGTAAGTCATGATAGATTTCCTAAACGCCTTTGTGGCGCTCTCTAACTTCGTATTGATCCCTGCCATTTCATATGGTGCTCAGCTGGCCCTTGGCGCGCTGGGTGTCACACTGATCTACGGTATTTTGCGGTTTTCCAACTTTGCCCACGGCGACACGATGGCCTTTGGCGCGATGTGTACGATCCTTGTAACGTGGTTGTTCCAAAGCTGGGGCATTTCGTTTGGACCGCTTCCAACCGCCCTGCTTGCCATGCCGTTTGGTATTTTGGCGACCATGGGATTGGTGCTGTTCACGGATCGTTATGTCTACAAATTCTACCGCGAACAAAAGGCCAAGCCTGTGATCCTAGTGATTGTCAGTTTGGGCGTCATGTTCATCTTGAACGGTCTTGTTCGTTTTATCATCGGCCCAAACGATCAGCGTTTTTCTGATGGTGAACGGTTCATCATCTCGGTCCGTAATTTCAAAGATATGACGGGTCTAAAAGAAGGTCTGGCGTTCAAAACAACCCAAGGCATCACCATCGTCACGGCGATAATTGTTGTGATCGTGTTGTTCTGGTTCCTTAACCGCACACGCACCGGTAAATCCATGCGCGCCTATTCCGATAACGAGGATTTGGCGCTGCTGTCTGGCATCAACCCCGAACGTGTTGTGATGATCACATGGTTGATTGTTGCCACGTTGGCGACGATTGCAGGCACGTTGTATGGGTTGGACAAGTCATTCAAACCCTTCATCTTCTTACAGTTGTTGTTGCCAGTCTTTGCATCAGCCATTGTGGGTGGTTTAGGCAGTCCAATCGGGGCAATCGCGGGTGGGTTCACCATCGCGTTTTCTGAAGTGATGATAACCTATGCGTGGAAAAAAGTAGCAACTTACGTGGTGCCCGAGGCATGGGCCCCCGACAGTTTGGTCCAGCTTTTGTCCACAGATTATAAATTCGCAGTCAGCTTTGTGATCCTATTGATCGTGCTGCTGTTTAGGCCCACAGGCCTGTTCGCGGGGAAATCGGTATGACGGATACAATGCGCAATACGGTCTACTTTGCGGGCGTTGCCCTGCTGATCGTTATCACGGGATTTGTGCAAAGCTGGAACTCGGCGTTGTTCATCCTGAACTTTGGTTTGATCAGCGCGATCATGGCCTTGGGGGTAAACCTGCAATGGGGCTTTGCTGGCCTGTTTAACGTCGGGATCATGGGCTTTGTGGCCCTTGGTGGCTTGGCCACTGTGCTGGTGTCTATGCCTGCCACACCGGGTGCGTGGGAAGCGGGCGGCGGTCCTGTCGTTGGTGCACTGTTGATGGGGGCTGCAACTGTTGTGGCGGCGGGCATCGTCCTTAAAAAGATGGCCGCTGGATGGTTACGCCATGCCGCCGTGTTGCTAATCATTGTTGTGGGTTTCTTTGTCTTTCGTTCGCTGTTTGACCCTGCAGTTGCATTGATTGAGGATATTAACCCTGCGTCGACCGGATACCTTGGTGGTCTTGGTCTGCCCGTTGTTATGGCATGGCCTGTTGGTGGTGTGTTGGCCGCGGCAGTTGCATGGTTGATCGGTAAAACGGCATTGGGTTTGCGGTCTGATTACTTGGCCATCGCAACCTTGGGCATTTCCGAGATTATCATCGCCGTGATGAAGAACGAAGACTGGTTGGCACGCGGCGTGAAAAACGTCGCTGGATTGCCGCGCCCTGCCCCATACGAGGTTGATTTGCAGGATAGCGCGTCATTTATTGAACGTGCGAACAGCTTTGGGCTTGATCCTGTGTTTGCCTCAACCATTTGGGTCAAACTGGTCTACGCGAGTCTGTTTACAGTTGTGTTGGTTATCCTGTTCATTCTGGCACAACGCGCATTGCACAGCCCATGGGGTCGTATGATGCGGGCTATTCGCGACAATGAACATGCGGCCGAAGCAATGGGTAAGAATGTCACTGCTCGTCACTTGCAAATCTTTGTTCTTGGCTCTGCCGTGTGCGGTATTGCGGGCGCGATGATGACCACGTTGGACGGTCAATTGACACCGGGTACGTATCAGCCGCTGCGCTTTACCTTTCTGATCTGGGTGATGGTGATTGTTGGTGGATCAGGCAGCAATCTTGGGTCTGTCTTGGGTGGCTTTTTGATCTGGTGGCTGTGGGTGATGGTTGAACCGATGGGCCTTGGGTTGATGAATTTCGTGACCATGGGCATGTCTGAGGGCAGCGCGCTTAAAGAACACCTGATCGACAGTGCAGCACATATGCGTTTGCTGACGATGGGGTTTGTTTTGTTACTGGTGCTCAGGTTCAGTCCGCGTGGATTGATCCCTGAAAAATAGGATCAAACGCAAGACATAGAAAAGGCCCCGACAGGAAACTGTGGGGCCTTTTTTTGTTGGAGAACGATCTGGGTTAGGCCGAGTAACTGCCGTCTTCGCCATGAACCTCATCGCCCTGCAACGCCGGATTGAAGACGGAAATTAGAAACATATCCTGACCTTCATTCACCATCAAAGTGTGATGATAATGTTGATCCAAAGCATAAAGGACACCCTGCTTAATCTCGTGCTCCTCACCCGTGGCGTGATCCGTGACCCGCCCACTTCCGGACACACAATAACACCCTTCAAGGTGGTTCTTGTATTGCAAGGTCAGAGACGCACCTACCTTTAAGATGGTTTTATTCATTGAAAAGCCCATCTTGTCTGACTTCACCAACATGCGCAAGCTGCTCCAACCTGGTCCAGATGCATCGCGTTCGCTGGCCTGCAGGTCGCTACTATTCACAACAATCATACTTAACGCCCCTTAAACAATCCGCCCAAAATGCCGCGTACCAGACGGCGTCCTGTGGTGCCTTTTAGTTCTTTCATGATAACCGAGGCGACTGCAGCCCCCAGCCCATCATTTTTGCGCGTGCGCGTTTGGCGGGATGTTGAACGTGTCACACGTGTGCCCTCAAAGCGTCGACCTGCACTGAATTCGCGCAAGGCTGGTTGAGTTTCTTCTTCTGCTTTTTCTTCTGCCTTTGCCGCTTCGATCGCTGCGGCCTCCGCCCGTTTGGACAGGATTTCATAGGCCGACTGGCGGTCCAGCGTTACGTCGTATTTGCCTGACATATCTGACGCTGCCAGAATATCTGCGCGTTCTGCTTTGGTGATTGGCCCAAGCTGGGGAGACGGTGGACGGATCAACGTGCGTTCAAAAATTCCGGGAATACCCTTCTTTTGCAGCATTGATGTGACGGCTTCACCCACACCCACTTCGCGAATGGCTTCTTCGGTGTCGAAACGCGGGTTCTCGCGATATGTCTCGGACGCCAAACGCAGTTCTTTGCGGTCTTTGGCGGTGAACGCTCGCAAGGCATGTTGGAAACGGTTGCCAAGCTGTCCCAGAATGTCATCGGGAACATCGGCTGGGTTTTGGGTGATGAAATAAACGCCAACACCTTTGGACCGGATCAGACGTGCGACCTGTTCAACTTTGTTCACCAGCGCTTTGGGCGCGTCATCAAACAGCAAATGCGCCTCGTCAACGAAGAACACCAGTTTAGGTTTGTCGGGATCGCCAACTTCTGGCAGTTCTTCGAACAGTTCGGACAAAAGCCACAGTAGAAAAGTGGCGTATAAGCCTGGGGAGTTCATGAGCTTGTCTACCGCCAGCATATTGATCACGCCGCGCCCATCCGCGTCGGTGCGCATCAAGTCGGACAATTCCAGCGCAGGTTCGCCAAACAGATTTGTGCCACCTTGATTTTCAAGAACCAACAAACGGCGCTGGATAGCACCTATTGAGGCGCTTGAGACATTGCCATAGCGCAAGGAAAGAGCTTTGGCATTTTGACCGATCCAGACCAACAACGATTGAAGGTCTTTAAGGTCAAGAAGCGGTAACCCTTCTTCGTCAGAGAGACGGAAGGCGATGTTCAAAATTCCTTCTTAGGGTTCACTTAACTCCAACAGACGGGACAAAAGCAACGGTCCCATCTCGGCCACTGTTGTGCGTACGGGATGTCCCTGATCCCCAAATAAATCCCAGAACGTAACTGGGAACCTGTTGTAGGCGTAGTCGTCAAAGCCGATAATGCCTGCCCGTTTCATAAACGGGTCGTGCAATTTGTGATCCGCGCTGCCAGATTTGGCGAGGCCCGAAAGATCGCCTTTCACATCCGATAAAAACACAGGGACGCCCGCATTGGAAAACCCCTCGGCCAGAATTTGGAGGGTTACTGTTTTACCTGTCCCGGTAGCGCCCGCAATCAACCCATGTCGGTTGGCGTATTTCAGGCTTAGGCCTTGTGGGACCGCATATGCGTCGCCGCCACCGCCAATAAATAGTTCGGCTGTCATTTGGGTTAACCTTTTGTTCAGATCTTTATTCGTGCAGACCATACTAACTTAACCTTTGAAAGGCATAGTGTTTTTTGTTCCAGGCCTAGATGTCCTTTCGGGTTTGGAACACTTCCTCGCTGTCAGACTGGCCGTGCCTTCGGGTGCGGTCTTTTTTCATTTTGATCATATGATCAAAGATCGAGATTGCCCAAACTAGCTGTTGACCGAATACTTAGGGTTTCGTAAAGATATTAAGTTGGCCCAGTCCGACGGGGAGAAGTATTTGGAAAAGAGAGCTCAACGAAGCTCTCTTTTCTTTTTTGTAACATACCCTTGTTTCACTACCCACAATTCAGCAAAATTTCGCCAAAATTTAATACATCATGTGTCATTCTGCGCTGACACGCCTGTTTCACCATGATAGCAATTGCTGCAAAGCAACGAGTGATGGACACATAATGACCAAATTTCGCAATGTCGTTTTCCTAAGCACAGCCCTATTTTTAGGTGCTGCTGGCGTAACTTTCGCCCAAGAAACGGTAAACCCAGCCGATGATGAGACTGCAGCGCCGCAAACCGAAACCGCATCAGATGTCGAATCTCAACTAAGCCTTGGGGAAGATGCAAACGGGGTTCCAGTTGTTGGCCAACCGTTTACCAAAGAAATCATTGGTGACTGGGAAATGCGCTGCATCAAAGCCGAAGAAGGTGCAGAGGACCCCTGCCAAATGTATCAATTGGTAGAAGACGGCGAAGGCACACCTGTCGCTGAATTTTCGCTGTTCCGTCTGCCAGATGGTGGCAAGGCCATAGCAGGCGCAACAGTTGTTGTGCCACTTGAAACCTCCCTGCCCCAACAGCTGACGATCACCGTTGATGGTGATGGTGCGCGTCGTTACCCTTATGCGTTTTGCAATCCGGTTGGCTGTTATGCCCGCATTGGTTTGACACCTGAAGATGTGGCCCGTTTTAAACGTGGCAACGCTGCTTTGATCACGATTGTGCCTGCATTGGCCCAAGATCAAAAAGTTGAATTGTCGCTGTCCCTTACTGGTTTCACGTCCGCATACGACCAAGTGTCGACCGTTCAACAATAATTGGACTTACTAAACTTGAAGGGCCGTCTGTTTAACGCAGGCGGCCTTTTGCATTTATACTTTGCGCAAAGCCAATACAGCGTTCATGCCGCCAAATGCAAAGGCGTTTGACAAGACAACATCGACCTTCGCATTGCGTGCCTCGTTTGGAACAACGTCCAGCGCACATTCGGGATCGGGTTCTTGATACCCGATTGTGGGCGCAATAATCCCGTCACGCAGGGCCATGATACAAGCAAGTAATTCAACGGCACCAGTGCCGCCGATCAAATGACCATGCATCGACTTAGTAGATGAAATCATCAACTGGTCAGCGTGGGGTCCAAACACATCTGCAACTGCTGCACATTCAGTTTTATCATTGGCTGCCGTGCCAGTGCCATGTGCATTGATGTAGCCGACGTCTTCGGAATTAAGCCGCGCATCTTGTAAGGCACCGGCAATTGCCCGCGCCGCGCCGTTTTTGGACGGCATAACAATGTCGGATGCATCCGATGACATAGCAAACCCGGCCACTTCGCATAAGATTTCAGCGCCACGTGCGCGTGCGTGTTCGTATTCTTCAAACACGAAGATGCCAGCGCCTTCGCCTTGGACCATTCCGTTGCGATTTGCTGAAAATGGGCGGCACGCGTCTTTGGACATCACCCGCAGACCTTCCCACGCTTTAACCCCACCGAAACACAACATTGATTCTGATCCACCCGTCACCATTGCAGGTGCCATACCTGTGCGCACCATCTGGAAAGCCTGCGCCATCGCGTGATTGGAGGATGCACACGCAGTTGAGACGGTGAATGATGGCCCTTTAAGGTTATATTCCATACTCACGTGGCTGGCGGCTGCGTTGTTCATCAGCTTTGGTACAACAAAGGGGTGCACGCGGTTTTTACCGTCTTCATAGACTGAACGGTAGTTGTCGTCCCATGTACTGACGCCGCCCCCAGCAGTGCCTAGAACGACACCCGATTTGGCTGCGGTTTCTCCGCTAAAGATGATCCCAGACTGCGCGATTGCCTCAGCGGCGGCGGCAAGTGTGAACTGGGTGAACCGATCATACAGCGACATTTGTTGGCGGTTGTAACGCCCCTTTGCCTCGAAACCGCGCACCTGTCCGCCGATCTGGATCGACAGCCGTTCAACATCTCGAAATTCAAGCTGGCCGATCCCGCATTGCCCTTCGGCCATAGCCTTCATTGTGTCCGCAACACAGTGACCAAGCGCGTTGATCGTTCCTGCCCCTGTGATCACCACGCGTTTCATTGATTAAGCCGCCTGCTCGTTCACAAGGCGTGTGACACCTTCGATGATCTTGGAAACGCTTGATATATCAAAATCGCTGTTGCTGGGTTCGTTTGCGTTAAACGGCACCGTAATATCAAATTCTTCTTCAATGGCAAAGATACTTTCCACAAGGCCCAAGCTGTCGATACCAAGATCTTCAAGCGTGCTTTCAAGTGTCACGTCGGAGGTCTCAAGCACGGCTTGCTCTGCAATGATTTCGATTATTTTATCTGTCACACTCATCATATTACCCTTTGCGGTTCCAACCATTGATTAGTCACTGCTGTCGTCTTTTGGAACCCGTTTTTGCAAGGCTGCAACTTCGCGAAACAGACGTGGCAAGCGACGGATAAATTTGTAGATTTCGATCTGCTTGTCCATCTGTATAGCTGGGTAGCCCAGCATCACACGACCAGCGGGTACGTTGGACAATACCTTGGTTGCACCGCCCGTAATCACACGATCCCCGATAAAGATATTATCGCTGACACCCGTCATGCCGCCAAGAACAACATTGTTGCCAATAACCGTTGATCCAGCCACTGCGGCATGACCGCAGATCATACAATCACGTCCCATTTTCACGTTGTGGCCAATCTGGGCCATGTTGTCGAACTTGCACCCATCCCCGATAACGGTGTCGCGAATTGTGCCACTGTCGATCGTGGCTAGGGCCCCAATTTCGACGTCATTTCCAATCACAACTGACCCCAATGAATGGATACGTGCCCAGCTTTGCGCAGTTGAATCTTGTTGATCACCAAGGCTTTCGCGTGCCGCTTCGACCCCTGATTTATCGGCCGTGGTAAAACTGAAACCATCGCCACCAATTTTGGCTCCCGGTTGTGCAATGAACCTATCCCCAATGCGGACCCGTGCCCCGATGCTGACCTGTTCGCGCAAATATGCATCCACACCTATGACAACGTCCATACCAATGTAGCATTGCGGGCCGATAATACTGCCAGCACCAATCTTCGCACGTGGGCCAATTACAGCAAGGGCGCCAACCGAAACGTCTGGGGCCAACTCTGCCGTTGGATCAATGACTGCGCTTGGATGAATTCCAGCACCAAAACCTTGTCCTAGGTCCATCATATGCGTCAAAGGGGCCATCGCAAAACGCGCCCGTTTGGGCACAATTACGGCTTCAAGCCCCATCGCTTGCCAGTCTGCACCTTCCCACACCATTGCGGCGCGGGCTTGACCCTGTGACAAGGCTTCGGCGTATTTTGCGTCCATTGCCAGTGCCAGGTCATTTGGGCCAGCACTGGCAGGTTCTTGAACCGAAGCGATCAAAAGATCAACGGCGCCAAAGGCTTCCGCCCCCAACGCCGTTGCGATGTCTTTAATGGAATGGCTCATGCTGTCAGCGTCCCCGTAAATTACAGGACCTGAATTACCCCTGTACGGCGCGCAATGCCACCCCTGCCTTTGCCAAAGCGTTCCAAATTTGACCATCACGGCCATAGATATCGCGACGGTACTGTGGGTGACCTTTGGCATTTGTGTAAGCTGTGCGGTAAATAATGTGCACAGGCACAGGATTTTTTAGGTTCACACGTTGCTCTGTGCCCGTTGCCAATTGGGATTTGAAATACCCTTTTGGGTCGCTGGTCTGTTTCGCCAAAAGCGCATAAGCGAAGTCAAATGGGTCAGCCAACCGCACACACCCGTGACTAAACGCACGGACTTCGCGACCAAATAGATTTTTGGACGGCGTGTCATGCAAGTAGATGTTGTACGGGTTCGGGAAGATGAACTTTACAAGACCCAGTGCGTTCCCCTTTGACGGAGGCTGGCGCATCGAAAATGGAAACGTCTTTTCATTATATTGGGCAAAGTTCACTTGCGAGCGATTGACCTTGCGGCCTTTGCTGTCCGTAATCTCGATGTGACGCACCGCGTTGCTGTTGCGCTTCAGCGCAGGCAGATATTCTTTGGTGACAATCGAACGCGGCACATACCAGCTTGGGTTAATGACCATATACTCCATGACATCCGAAAACTCTGGCGTTGGACGATCAGATTTGTTCGCCCCGACGACAGAGCGGGTTTCAAATGTTACTTTGTTGTTGTCGATGATTTTGGCCGTGAAATCTGGAATATTTACCAGAACATGGCGTTTCCCACGTTCTTGGTTCAACCAGCGTTCCCGCTCCATAGCGACAATGATCGATTGCATGCGTGACTGAACGCCTTTGTTCATCTCAGAAATTGTACCCGGACCCGCAACGCCATCTGGTGACATGCCGTGGACCAATTGGAACTGCTGAACTGCTGACTTCATTTTGTCATCGTAAGACTGTGAAGACGTGCGCTTCATATAGCCCATCGCCATCAGGCGATTGCGCATCGCAACAACCGATCCACCAGATTGACCTGGCTTCAAAGATTTAGCCGGGATTGTTGCACCCCAACCGCCTTTGGCCAATAGGTCTTCCAGTTTTAGTTTTTCCTTCATCAAGGCGTTGTATTCCATCGTCTTAGGAGCCAACGCCTTGAAGAAACCCGTTGGTGAGGATTTTGCAAAGTTAACAAGATAGGATGTACGATCACGATATGGCACCTGACGCACAATCGCGCTGACCACACGGCTGGGGACCAAAACACCTGTTTGAAGGTCACGCGCGTAATGTAAAAAAACACCGCTTAATTCGACTTCCATTGCACCACGTTCGCGTGGGCCACGGGCCGCCTTCATTTTGGCCTGTAGGCCACCAACATCGTAACGCGCAGCTGGCAGACCGTGTGCTGATGCTTGAGATAAGGCTTTGATCAAAGCCTGACGACGTGAACGTTCACGCCCTGTCCGACCAGTCCAAATGCTTTTATAGCTGTTGGCTTGGTAAAACGCGGCAATATCTTTATCAAGCGCTGCGGCCTCAGCAACGGCTTGTTTAAATGCTGTGACTTGTGCCATTGCGGGCTTAGGGCTTACGAAAAGCCCAAAAACCATCAGTGACAGTACCAAAATTGATGTTAACCGGAACATGCGGTGCGTCATGTCTTCCCCCACTCGAAAACTGCAGATAATATTATGTCCGCGTATTTTCTTTGATGGACAGTGCCTTGTCCAATCACATTTGCACAACAAGCCTAAGAATTTCTTATGATTCAGTTTGTGTGACCCACATTCGTCACGGTTTCGGCAGTTTGGCCGCAGCGGCCATAATTTGCGCAAAAAATCGCCTAAAACTGTTGATAAATCATATCTCACAGATTCATTGCTTGGTTAACGATTCGGGGTATGCCATAGAGATGTTGCATCTGGGGACAAGATGAATTGCCCGTGTAACATCACGGGAAACAGGCAATCGGGACACGTTAAGGTATGACACTACTGAACAAGACTGGCACAATGACGCGTCGCGCGTTGTTAGGAGCATTCACCGCGACAACAGTTGTTTCAGCCCCCACATTTTCCAACGCAGCAGGCTTTTTACGTGGTGGTGGCGATATCCGCCGCATTCGTATGTTTTCAGGTCGGACTGGCGAACGCATCGACACGATCTACTGGGTCGAAGGCAAATACATCAAAGACGCCGTTAATGAAGTAAATTACTTCATGCGCGATTGGCGTACTGACGGCGTCAAAACGATTGATTTGCGTACAATTGATGTCATGGCTGCAGCTCACAATTTGATGGATGTTAACGAACCCTACATGTTGCTGTCTGGTTACCGCAGCCCGAAAACGAACGCGATGTTGCGCTCGCGCTCCCGTGGTGTGGCTAAAAATTCCCTACACATGCAAGGTGAGGCCGCAGATTTGCGCCTGTCGTCACGGTCAGTTAGCCAAATGAGCCGTGCAGCAGCTGCATGTCGTGGCGGCGGTGTTGGTCGGTACTCTGGCTCAAACTTTGTCCACATGGATTGCGGCGCTGTGCGCACCTGGGGCAGCTGACCCGTCCGACCAAAATGTTGTTTTGAAGATAAGCGCCTTTTGTGGCGCTTATTTCATGTCTGTTTTCTGTCCTTTGCATCACAACACCCTCTTTTCAACTGAACCAACGGATGCCAGAAGGACTGCATGTCAAAGAAAACCTTGAACGAAGCAAACCTTGAAGCACTTGGCGAAGCGCGACTTGCCCACTTGTTAATAGAAGTCAGCACTGGCAGCGCTGAAATCAAACGACGTCTACGGTTGGAACTGGCCCACAACTTAGGTCCGGAGGAATTGGCACGTGATGTGCAAAGGCGCCTGACGTCCATCCGCAGATCGACCAGCTTTGTTGGATGGCGCAAGCGTAAGGCCTTGATCAAGGACCTCAACACCCAAGCCGTTATGATCACTGATAAGATTGGACCGGAGGCACCCACATTGGCCTTTGACCTGTTGTGGGATTTTATCGAACTGGCCCCTTCCGTGTACGAGCGTGTTGATGACAGCCGTGGTGATGTGGGCGAAGTGTTCCGGTCAGCACTTTTGCAGTTTGAGGATATTGCCCCCCGTGCCGTTCTAGCCCCCGAGAACCTAGCCATACGTATCTGGGATGCGCTGTGCGATAATGCATACGGCGAATTCAATGGGATCATCCCTATCCTTGCGCAGGCTTTGGGGCATGAAGGGCTTGAGCACCTGAAAACACTTGTGAAGGCGCATCAATCTGCTCCTGTCAAAGAAACCGATGATCACGCAGCATTGCAGTTTCTACGAGATTTGCGCAGCACAGGCGGAAACTTTGCAGCGGATCAAAAAACGCAATTGATTAAGTCATGCCTTCAAGACATCGCAACGGCCCAAGGTGATATGGACGCCTATATTGCGCAATATTCGGCTCGTGACTTAAAACGCCCGCACATCGCCGCCAAAGTGGCGCAGCTTTTATTGGACAATGCCCGCCCACACGATGCGCTAGATGTTTTGACTGCTGCGGATCAAAATGCGGCGGCAACTGGTAAAACTGAATGGGACGCCACCTATATCAAGTGCCTGCTGGAATTGGATCGCGTTGAAGATGCGCAAGACCATCGCTGGACGTATTTTCAAGAAACCCTCGATGTGCAAACTTTACGTGACTATCTTAAAGTCTTGCCCGACTTTGAGGACATGGAATTTGAAGCCACGGCAAAAGGGCATGCTTTGAAATTTTATGACATTGTTGCCGCGCTTACGTTCTTCATTGAGTGGCCAGACCACGCCTTAGCCACCCGTTTGGTCGAGGCGCGCATCAACGAGCTGGATGGTGACCTTTACAATATTCTCACTCCTGCCGCCGAAAGCCTGCGTGACAAACAGCCTTTGGCCGCCGTTTTGTTGTGGCGTTCGATGATAAATCATACCCTTTGGGAGGGACGTAACAGTCGCTATGGGCATGCGGTGGATCATTTGATGGATTGTGCTGCGGCTGACATGGAATTGACGGATTATGGCACTCGCCAAACGCACGAACAGTATTTGAATGGACTGCGCCTTCAGCATAAGCACAAGTCGTCTTTTTGGGCGAAACTGGCCTAAGTTTTCGACCAAATAACTAAACCGCTTTCATTTTTTGCGTCGGATTGTTCGCAATTTTGGTCAGGATCAAAACCATGATGAAATTTTCATAGTGCCAGCGCTGCTTTTTCAAAGACAACCTTGACCAACCAAAAACTAAACGCTGCATCCGTTGTGGGTCAATTACTTACCGTCGAAATTCTTGATCTTTGACCATTGCAAATGCGCACCGCGCTGACCTGATGATGGATCATTTAGATCAAGAATTAGAAAGGCCGTGACCCCGTCAGTATCACAGGCAAGCAAGACCAAATCGTTTGGGGCCAAACGACTTTCACTTCAAAGAAAGCCTCGAACTCCCAATGTTTTGCATAGTGCTGCCCATGAAGCGTGACGATTGTTCCCAACGCACCTGGTACAAACCTATCAGTTATTTCGATAATTATTGCCCCATTCATCAAACACAATTAGATGAACAATGCCGTTTCAAGTAAAGGCAAACATTGTCCCCACATAAGCACCGCCCATAATCCCAGCCTATAGAAAATGCGAATGACTGGATTGGTGGGGCGACGTCCGTTCTATTTACTTGTTCCATTTAGAAACAAAGGTCGCTGACTTTTTTTCATGTAAGTCCAAGCAATAAAACGACTTGTTTTTTGCCCCTGTGCCATTTCGACAACTTTATAATCAGCAACTTTAGCTTTTCCTAAAATCTTATGAAGGGGCTGAAGATTATCTTTTTTCGACACCATCGAGGTAAACCATAGACACTGGTCGGCGAACTCTATGCTTTGCTCAATCATCTTAGCTATAAACTTTATCTCTCCACCCGGACACCAAAGTTCAGCGTTTTGACCGCCAAAATTTAGTTTTTCTGAATGCCCCTTGCCAAGGTTACGCCACTTACGCTGGGTGCCTTTATTTGCTTGTTCCATGGACGCATGGAAAGGCGGATTGCACATCGTGATGTGAAAAATGTCGCGGGGTCCGATCACCCCTCTAAAGATATTCTTAGGTATATCTTGTCGTCTGAGGGTGGTTTTCAGCTTGTTGAATTCGCAGATCTGTTGCGCCGATTTGATAGCGGCAGGGTCGATGTCGACGCCAGTAAAGTTCCAGCCGTACTCACTCTGACCAACTAGGGGATACACCAGACTTGCACCCGTACCAATGTCTAACGCTTTGACATTACGCCCACGAGGGATTTCTTGATTGTTGTCGCCTGCAAGCAAGTCCGCAAGATAGTGGATGTAATCGACACGCCCGGGAATTGGAGGGCAAAGGTAATTTGCAGGGATATCCCAAAAATCAATTTTGTAATAAGCCTTTAGCAACGCCCGATTAAGCATACGGACCGCCATCGGGTCTTGAAAATCAATAGTCGTTTGACCAACAGGGTTGAGAGTGGTGAAGGCCTCAAGTTCAGGTAAATGTGCGACTAAACGCACAAAATCGTAACCTTCTCTGTGTTGATTACGGGGGTGTAGCTTAGTTTTGGTGGCCATGAGGAGCCTTCATTAAAGTTCGTGGACATAACCAGCCAAACTGTTGTTTCATCATAAGCGCGGATGCACAATTAGTAAAATTTATAGGGTGCTGCATAAGAGTAATTGATTGGTGAGTGCCCATAAATTGTTTGTCTAAGACTTAGTCCAATACGGAAAGTCCATCAGTTTCAAAATGACACCTTTTTTCGTATCATTATTTTTCTAAATGGTGGTCCCGACTGGATTTGAACCAGTGACCCCTCGCTTCGGAGGCGAGTACTCTATCCAGCTGAGCTACGGGACCATTGAAGCGCGTATAGCTTTGCAGCTGTGGCGCTGCAATTGCTAAATGTTTGTGTTTCGCATGATCCCAAAAAAGACTTAACCAAAAAGATCGTGTGCGAGTTCAAGCGCATCAATCCAAATGTCGATCTCGGCCGTGGTGTTATACATCGCAAACGACGCACGACAGGTGGCGTTTAAGCCAAGATGTTCCATCAACGGACCCGTACAATGTTGCCCGGCCCGTACCGCGACTCCTTTTTTGTCCAAGATGGTCGAGATGTCGTGTGGATGTGCAGCACCGTCCATCGTGAAGCTGAAAATTGCGCCTTTATCTGGAGTGGTCCCTTGGACGTTGATCCAGTTCAGACCAGCAAGTTTTGAGATGGCGTAATCACGCAATGAATTTTCATGGGAAGCAATCGCTTCCATTCCATGATCCATCATGTAATCGACGGCCGTCCCCAGACCAATCATTTGGACAATGCCGGGCGTGCCTGCCTCAAACTTCATTGGGGAGTCATTATAGACAACACCGTCTTTGGAAACTTCGCGGATCATATCACCACCACCAAGGAACGGCTGCATTTCAGCCATCCGCTCTGGTTTGACATAGATGGCACCGGAACCAGATGGGCCGTAAAGTTTGTGGCCTGTAATAGCATAGAAATCCGCATCGATGTCTTGCACGTCGACCGCCATATGAACCGCAGACTGCGACCCGTCGACCAAGACGGGAACATCTTTGGCATGGGCACCAGCGCAGATCGATTTCACATCAACCTTGGTCCCCAACACATTGGACATATGCGTGATGGCAATCAATTTGGTTTTTGGGGTAATCGCATCAATAACCGCTTGCGGGTCCAAGGCCCCTGTCGCGTCAACGTCCACCCACGTCAGAACGACACCTTGGCGTTCACGCAAGAAGTGCCAGGGCACGATATTGGCGTGGTGTTCCATAACGCTTAGAATAATCTCGTCACCTGCTTTTAAGTTGGGCATGGCCCAGCCGTAAGCAACCATGTTGATGCCTTCAGTGGTGCCTGAATTGAAAATAATATTATTTTCAGATACAGCATTCAGGAACTTTGCGATTTTTCCGCGTACGGCTTCATAATTATCTGTCGCAAGGTTGGACAGGTAATGCAGGCCGCGGTGCACGTTTGCATACTCATTTGCATAAGACCGTGTGATGGCGTCAATCACCACCTGCGGTTTTTGTGCTGATGCGCCATTATCAAGGTAAACCAAAGGCTTACCGTTCACTTCGCGCGACAGAATTGGAAAATCCGCGCGTATTTTTGCGACATTATACATTTGCGTCAATTCCCATTGTGGCCAAACCTGTGATCGTCAAGATGAAGCTTAAACCCAAAATAACACCAACCATCGCCGACAACAAAACACCTACAGTTTTGAATATTGAGTCAAGACCAGCAGCTTCATTCACAAAATGAACCAGTATCCAAAGGCTTAAAATCGCGACGGCCAATCCAAACAAACCCGCAAGGGAGGGCACAGCCAACATCAAAACCAACAAGACAACCTGTGCCATAACGCGCAGGCCTTGCAACCAGACCAAAACGGCCAACATGTTTTCAAGGCTTCCCGTTCCGCCAATCGCAGCCCCCAACCAATGCAGGACATGCACAGTTATAACCAACGCAAAAGCAAGGAAGACAAAGGCAAACAGTGGGCTAAATATTATCGCCGGTATCTGGATCGGCATCTGTGCCAATTGCTCGGGCGTAGGCCCGGTCAGCGCGTTCGACACCCATACCAGGGTGGCGTTTGCGATGCTGACCAGCAACAACAGCGACCACAAGATATCACGGCGCAAGCCCGACGCGAGAACAAACCGCGCAGCCAATGCGGGGTTCTGCAGGCTAAGTATTGTCAAAGTACCAATGGATTGCGTGGAAAAAATCATTGCTCAATCCCCTCGGCTGCTCGCATTCCCGCAATCCAGAACCATAAGACATTCAATAGCCAAATCATGCCAACCAACTGTAAACCAGCGCTTGGCCCGATAAATGCAGCAATCAACCCCAAAAACAGAACAACAGGACTGCTGGCCAGCAACGCCCAAAACAGGCTAAGGCGAATACCGTATCCTGTAATGTTCCGTCCAGCCAAACGTGCAAGCCCAAAGACCATTGCAGCAAAGCCATACAGCAACAATGGGACCAAAAATATCCACAGAAAAGCGCTCCAATACATCCGCGCCATCAGTGGAACATCTGGATTAAAGTGAGCCTCGCGGGATTGGTAGGGTGCTTGTGCGACAAACATCACGATGCAGGCAAACAACAGGATATTCAGCGCGAAACCTTCGCGCCGCCCCTGCCCCATGAGCCGTGCTACCACACGACCAGGGCCGCGATAACTGGCCTTGATATCTGTCGTGACCGACATCAACCGCCGCGCCGTTCCAGCCAAGACGCCATGCGGGTGTTGATTTCAGCCCGCAAAGTTTCGTCTTCAATTTCCTCAACCGCTTCAGTCAGAAACGACAATGTCAGTAAGTCAGTTGCTACTGCTTTGGGAACGCCTCGTGATTGAAGATAAAACAGTGCTGTTTCGTCAATAGCACCTGTGGTGGAACCGTGAGAACAAATCACGTCGTCAGCGTAAATCTCAAGCTCTGGCTTAGCAAGGAATTGGCTATCGCCGTCCAACAGCAACGACTGACTGATCTGATAACCGTCGGTTTTTTGTGCACCCGCTTTGACCAAAATCTTACCTTGGAACACACCAGTAGCCCCGTTGCGCAGCACCTTCTTGAACACCTGACGGCTTTCACAATTCACGGCATCATGGGTAATGAACACCGTGTCATCATGGTGAAAATCACCATCTCCAACACAAGCACCACCAACCGTTGCATTCGCGTTGTCGCCGGTCAGTTCGATGATGCACTCGTTGCGCGTCATCACGCCGTTGGCAGTCAGTGTGAAGGATTTGAACGTCGATTCCGCACCCAAACGCGCAAACATATGTGTGGCAGCACGGCGTTCGTGATCGCGGCCTTGGGCACGAGCGTGGTGGAAGGCCGCGCCATCAGCGATGTCCACTTCCATCACATTGTTCAATCGTGCAGCAGCTGGGCCCGTTTCCAAAACCGTGAGGCTTGCGCCTGCATCGACTTTGATAACATGGTGCAACATCACATCAGAAGTCTCTGATTTATGAAGATAAATCATATTGATGGGTTTGATAACAGCACCCGTCACATGGATCAAAACACCATCCACAGCAAACGCAGTGTTTAGCGCGGCCAATGAACGCGCAACCGGCTTTTGACCGTTGGCTTCCAGAACGCCGTAAACATCACGTGCCCAATGGATATCAGCATCTGCAGCCGCCAAACGATCAATTTGGATACCTTCCAATGACAAATCATCAGAGGCTTCGGCATCAAACACACCGTCAACAAATACGATCTTCAACCGATCAATTGCATCAAACAATGGGACTTCATCAGTGACGAACGGCGCTGCCGGAACAGGTAACGCTTGGGTCAACGTGTCGGGTCTTGTAAATTTCCAGTATTCATCACGACGGTTCGGCAGGCCCATCGATTGTAAGCGTGAAAACGCATCTTTACGGGCAGCATCAGACCATCCGCCAGCTGGCAAAGTAAGTCCAGCCAAACGTTCGTCGGTGACGCTTAAGGTTTCAGCTACAGCGCTCATTACGCCACCTCTGCCAGAATGTCGGCGTAGCCGTTCTT
Source organism: uncultured Paracoccaceae bacterium (assembly GCA_905182355.1). Classification (GTDB taxonomy): domain Bacteria; phylum Pseudomonadota; class Alphaproteobacteria; order Rhodobacterales; family Rhodobacteraceae; genus Ascidiaceihabitans. Next base: position 24,573 of record CAJJBH010000079.1, read on the forward strand.
TTCAATTTCCAAAGCTAATTCTGGCCCGCCTGTCTTGATAATGCGACCATCAGCCATGATGTGAACATAGTCAGGCTTGATGTGATCCAGCAAACGCTGGTAGTGCGTAATAATCAAGAACCCACGGCCCTCATCACGCAGCGCATTCACGCCTTCCGCAACAAGTTTCATCGCGTCAACATCCAGACCGGAATCCGTTTCATCCAGAATGCACATCTTTGGCTCAAGCATTGCCATTTGAAGGATCTCGTTGCGCTTCTTTTCACCACCAGAGAAGCCTACGTTGACGGGCCGTTTCAGCATTTCCGCGTCGATTTTTAATGTTTTGGCCTTGGCCCGCACTACCTTTAGAAATTCAGCGGCTGACATTTCTTCTTCACCGCGTGCTTTGCGCTGTGCGTTCACAGCTGTTCGTAGGAATGTCATGTTGCCAACACCCGGAATTTCCACTGGGTACTGGAACGCCAAGAACAGGCCAGCAGCTGCACGTTCTTCTGGTTCAATGTCTAGCAAATCAACGTCACCCAAATGGGCTTCGCCTTCTGTAACCTCATATCCACCACGTCCAGACAACACATATGACAGCGTTGACTTTCCAGACCCGTTTGGCCCCATAATCGCATGCACCTTGCCAGCTTCAACCTCAAGGTTAACGCCTTTTAGGATTTGCTTGTCTTCATCTTCAAGTTTGACGTGTAGGTTATTGATCTTCAGCATTTTATATTCCTTAGTCTACCGACGAAACGGCGTAATTCATGTTCAGTCAAACACCACTTATGGCGTTTGCTGCTATTATTTTTTGTCCCCTTTGAACATAATCATGGCGACGCGAACCGCCGCATAAATCATGACAAAGATAAGCGTTCGAAGCCCTGTTAGCTTGAAGCCTTCCAACGACAGGCCACCGGTCTCAACAAAAGTTGTCAAAACCCAGAAAACCGCCGCCGCAATGGCAATATTCCATGTCAGGGTACGCATCATAATTAACCAACAGACCCTTCAAGCGAAATCGCGACAAGCGCCTGTGCTTCCATAGCAAATTCCATCGGCAGTGCTTGTAGCACGTCCTTACAAAATCCATTCACGACCAAGGCCACGGCCTCTTCCTCGTCCATCCCGCGTGAGCGGCAATAGAACAGTTGGTCATCATCAACCTTGGAGGTTGTCGCCTCATGCTCGACCCGAGATGAGTTGTTTTTCACCTCAATGTAGGGCACCGTGTGCGCGCCACATTTGTCGCCAATCAACAAGCTGTCGCATTGCGTATAGTTGCGCGATTCCTTGGCTTTTGGGTGCATCGACACAAGACCACGATATGTATTCTGTGCTTTGCCCGCCGAAATGCCTTTGGACACGATGCGTGACTTGGTGCGTTTGCCCAAGTGCACCATCTTGGTGCCCGTATCGGCTTGCTGCATGTTGTTGGCGATCGCGATGGAATAAAATTCACCTTGGCTGTCATCACCGCGTAGGATGCAGGATGGATATTTCCACGTCACGGCGGAACCAGTTTCGACTTGTGTCCACATCACTTTGGAACGATCGCCACGGCAATCCGCGCGTTTGGTTACGAAGTTATAGATGCCACCTTTGCCGTTCTCATCACCAGGGTACCAGTTCTGAACGGTCGAGTATTTGATTTCCGCATCGTCGAGCAAAACCAACTCAACCACGGCCGCGTGAAGTTGCGCGATGTCACGCTGTGGTGCGGTGCAACCTTCAAGATAGGACACGTATGACCCTTTGTCAGCGATGATCAAAGTACGCTCAAACTGGCCTGTGTTTTCAGCATTGATGCGGAAATACGTGGACAATTCCATCGGGCAACGGGTGTTTGGCGGGATGTAAACAAATGATCCGTCTGAGAAAACGGCAGAGTTCAGCGTCGCATAATAATTGTCAGAAACCGGAACCACGGTGCCAAGATACTTTTGAACCAATTCGGGATAGTCTTTGATAGCTTCCGAGATTGAGCAGAAGATCACACCAGCTTTAAGCAACTCATCCTTGAACGTTGTACCCACAGAAACGGAGTCAAACACTGCATCCACAGCAACCTTACGTTCACCTTCAGGGGCTTCAACACCGGCAAGCAGTGCCTGCTCTTTTAAAGGAATACCCAACTTTTTGTAGGTTTCCAACAGCTTCGGGTCTACCTCGTCCAAAGACTTCGGCTTCACTTCCATCGACTTAGGACGGGCATAATAATATTGGTCCTGAAAATCGATCTTTGGGTAGTCGACCATCGCCCAATCGGGTTCAACCAGCTTCAACCAACGGTCATATGCAGCCAAACGCCATTCCAGCATCCACTCAGGTTCTTCGTTCTTTTCGGAAATCAGACGCACGATGTCTGTGGACAGACCTTTGGGCGCGTATTCCATTTCGATGTCGGTGGCCCAGCCATGTTTATAGGCACCGCCAACTTCGCGCACCGCTTCAACTGTATCTTGGTCGACGCCATCTTTGACCATATTGTCCATGCTCAGACTTCCTCTTTTTGGCTGGCAACGTTACGCTGCACGTGCCTCATGTTTCTTAAGCTTTTGCGACCAAACATCGGCAAATCGCAAAACTTCATCTTCGGTATTTGACAGCCCCAGCGACACACGGATCGCGCAGGCAGCCAAATCATCATCATATCCCATCGCCTTCAAAACACGGCTAGCCCGGACTTTGCCCGATGAACAAGCAGATCCCGCTGAAACAGCAAACCCTGCCAAATCCATTTGCATCACCTGCGTCTCTCCTTTCCACCCCGGAGTTAGGATGCAAGAGGTGTTAGGCAAGCGGTGCGCGTCTTTCCCGACAAAAATAGTCTTCTTTGACGCAGACTCAAGGGTCTTTTCTAGAATTATTCTAAGTTCTACAACCCGTTCCCATTCACCATTGGCAACATCGCGCTGCGCGGCTGCGCATGCAGCACCAAATCCAGCAATGCCAATGACGTTCTCAGTGCCCGAACGGCGCCCCATTTCCTGACCACCACCCCGTAAGATCGCTTCAGGGTCGTCTGCTGTGAAATTGATCATTGCGCCAACACCTTTTGGCCCACCAAATTTATGGGCCGAAAGGATCATGTAGGATGGCTTTTGCCCATCTCGATAAACCACCGGCATTTTTCCTGCAATCTGCGTGATATCACAAACAACTGCACCACAGCGATCTAAATCGACATTGGCTAACACAGCCCCATTCGATGACAAAACGCCAGTCTCGGAATTGGCCGCTGAAACCGCGCACAGTGCATCACCGTCAGACGTCTCACCCCACGCTAGAAAACAATCATGCTCTGTTGGCAGCGCCACAAACCGTCCACCGTGACGATCCTTTTGGGCCACAGCCAATGCCGCAGCCTCGGTGGCAGACCCCGTAAATACGACCTGTGTAGGTAAACAGCCAACCAACTCAGCCACTTGAACGCGTGCCCGCTCAACCAACATTTTTGCAGCACGTCCTTCAGAATGAACCGAAGACGGATTGCCAACAACATCCATCGCCGCAATCATTGCGGTGCGGGCTTCAGCACGCAAAGGTGTCGTTGCGTTGTGATCAAAATAAACACGGGTCACGCAACACCCCAGTTCATCTTGCCAGATAAACTTCGGGGCAGTCCGCAGGACGGGGGCTGGCCGCCTTTCAACATATCAAACATCTACAACATCAAACAGGTTTGGGACCGCAGGACAGGGTGCCAATTCATTATCAATGACGTCGGACAGTCGCGTTTGATGTAAATACACATAAACATTTGCGCTCAAACCTTCCCACAACCGGTTGGTGAGCGACTGTGCCCGTGATCCCGATGCCCCGCCAGACGCGCCTGCGCCCTTGTGCATCGCATCAACGGATTCATCCACGGCAGCCAAAATATCAACCACACGTATTTCTGATGCCAAACGCGCCAACCGATACCCACCACCCGGTCCACGAACGGATGAAACCAATTCGGCGCGGCGCAGCTTAACAAATAACTGCTCAAGGTAGGGCAGCGAAATATCCTGTCGTTCGGAAATATCGCCGAGGCTGACCAGCTTACCATCTGATTGCAGCGCTATGTCGGCAAGCGCCACCATCGCGTAACGGCCTTTGGTCGATAGTTTCATCAAAAAGCCCTTCGTTTTTACCACATTTGGCCACATTAGATTGACGTTTCATATACAACGCCATACATCGCTAGAAACGCGCTTTTCAGGCGTCAATGTAATTTAGAAACGTTCTAAAGTAGCCAAGTAAATTCGTCAAGAATTGAACTGGCTCCGTTAAAGAACCCAAAATGTTGGGACGCCCATGCCCGAAGTTATTTTTCCTGGACCCGAAGGTCGCCTAGAAGGCCGTTACCACCCGCAAAAAGAGCGTGACGCACCAATTGCAATTATCCTGCATCCGCATCCGCAATTTGGCGGAACCATGAACCATAAGGTTGTGCATTCCATGCACTATGCCTTTTACAACATGGGCTTTACGGTTTTACGCTTTAACTTTCGCGGCGTTGGTCGTTCGCAAGGTGAATATGATCAGGGCATCGGCGAACTGTCTGATGCAGCGTCCGCGCTAGATTATCTACAATCGATGAACAACAACTCTAAACATTGCTGGGTTGCTGGTTTCTCGTTTGGGGCATGGATCGGCATGCAATTGTTAATGCGCCGTCCTGAAATAACTGGTTTCATCTCGGTGGCGCCGCCTGCAAACATGTATGATTTTTCGTTCCTTGCACCCTGCCCTGCGTCCGGTTTGGTGATCAATGGCACGGCCGACCGTGTGGCACCGCCTGCTGATACCCACACGCTTGTGGGCAAATTGCACGAACAAAAAGGTATCACAATCACGCACACGGAAGTTGAAGGTGCAGGTCACTTCTTTGAAGAACCACACCTTGATACGATGATCGATCACACAACAACTTATGTGAAGCGTCGCCTGACAGAGAACACGCGCTAATGGCTGATCCAGCGGTCACCGAAATGGCCAATAAGCTGGCCGTCGAATGCCTCGCCGTTCAAAAAGAGATCGGCGAGGATCGTCTGTTCATGAAAGTCGGTGACGTGCTGGGGGCTTCAAGCCAAACGCTGGAAGAAGCATTCCTTACAGCCATTCGGACGCGCATGGCTGAAATCCAGGGCCGTGATTTCCTTGTGAAACAGCTTAAAGCGCACCGCGCGACGCAGTCCGAGTAAAAAGGTGACGGCACGCCTTGATCTGCAGGTCGCCTTTTTAAACGAAGCGGACAAGCTGAAATCTATCACCCGCGCCACGACCTTGGCAGATGGGTCACGGCCTGAAAACAGCGCAGAACATTCTTGGCATTTAACTCTATACGCTTTGGTTTTGGCAGATCAGGCCAAGCCTGGCGTTGATATCACTCGTGTAATTAAAATGTTGATCCTACATGATCTGGTTGAGATAGATGCAGGCGATAATCCGATCTTTGATGATGTGGATGTGGCCGCGATGGAGGCTTCGGAACAAGTGGCCGCCGATCGTATATTTGGATTGCTCCCCAATGATATACGCGACGACCTTCGTGCTGTCTGGGAAGAATTCGAAGCGGCACAAACAGATGATGCACAATTTGCTAAATCGTTGGACCGATTTCAGCCGCCAATGCTGAACATTGCGTCAGGTGGTGGCAGTTGGATCGATTACAACGTGTCGGAACAGATGATCGCAGACCGCGTTGGCTCCAAAATACAAATTGGCGCGCCAGCCCTTTGGGATTATGCGCGCACCAAGATCACCGCATTCTTCAAGACAGCTGAATAATCTTCCGAGCGCTTAACGGTTTTGAATTTTGTCATGCATCTTCACGATCATCTGACCTGCTGTCTTTTCGAATAAACATGGAACCAAGGCGTGGATCAAAGCAGCAAATCCCGCCCCAATCAAACGAAACGCAAAGCCACCCGCAAACAGCAGATGTTCAAAGTAACTCTCGTCAACGCTGCGGGGGTGATCCAAAAATAAACGGCCAAACATGCTTAACGCTCCCTATGTTTCTTGCTTTGTTTTACCACGTTGCGACCGTTATTCGGATCCCAAAATATCAAAGTATCCATCATTGCATTGGGAAAACTTCCCATGTAAGTTATAAATATGGCGAAAATGGACGAATTTGACCGCAAAATACTGAATTCACTTCAATCTGATTCAACTGTTTCGCTTGATCAACTTGCAGATGCCATCGGCTTGTCACGCAATGCTTGCTGGCGCCGTGTAAAAATGATGGAGGCCTCGGGTGTCATCATCAAACGCGTGGCCCTCGTTGATCCGGCAAAGGTAAATTTGGGCCTGATGGTGTTTATGCAAGTCCGCACGAACAGCCATGATCCTGCGTGGCAGCAATCATTTTCAAATGCCACAAACGCTATCTCGGGTATCTTAAGCGTTTACCGCATGACAGGTGATCTGGATTACTTGATCCGCGCCCGTGTAAGTGACATGGCCGATTACGACAGGCTGTACCAACAACTTATCACCCGCCTGCCGATTGCCGATATCGCCGCCAGTTTCGTGATGGAAGAAATTAAAGACGGCACAGCACTATTTCTCTGACCCACAGTTTTGATCTGGACGTCTGCATCTTGCCAAGTCACTAATCGCAAAATCGCTGTGAAAGGGTGATGATGCACTATCTATTTCTTCTGGTCGCAGTTGTCATGGAAACTGTTGGTACAACAGCACTCCAAGCGAGCAGTCAATTTACGCGGCTGTGGCCCACATTGCTAGCCATTGTTGCCTACGCAGGATCATTCTATTTCCTAGGTATGACTCTGAAATTCATGCCCGTTGGCATCGTGTATGCCCTGTGGTCTGGCCTTGGGATTGTCCTTATTGCGATCATTGGTTTCATCGGTTTTGGCCAACGCCTCGATGCTGCAGCCATTGCAGGGTTAATCATGATCATTGCAGGCATTATCGTGATCCAAGTGTTTTCAAACACAACCAGTCACTAGTTATACGTATTTCCCCCTAGCTTTCTGCAGCGCAGCGCTGTAAGCGGCCTCAAACGCATAAGAGGCTAGAAACATGGACATTCGCAATATCGCGATTATCGCACACGTTGACCACGGTAAAACAACGCTTGTGGACGAACTGCTGAAACAATCGGGCACGTACCGTGAAAACCAAGCGACTACAGAACGCGCTATGGACAGCAACGATCTAGAACGCGAACGCGGCATTACAATTTTCGCTAAGCCAACTTCGGTCGTGTGGAAAGGCACACGTATCAACATCGTTGACACGCCGGGCCACGCTGACTTTGGTGGCGAAGTTGAACGTATTTTGTCTATGGTTGACGGTGTTGTACTGTTGGTTGATGCTGCTGAAGGCCCAATGCCACAGACCAAATTTGTAACGTCCAAAGCGCTTAAATTGGGCCTGCGCCCCATTGTGGTTGTGAACAAGGTCGACAAATCTGACGCGGAACCTGATCGCGCACTGAACGAATGTTTCGATCTGTTCGCAAACTTGGACGCAACTGACGAACAGCTTGATTTTCCAACAATGTACGCCTCTGGCCGTAACGGTTGGGCAGACATGGAACTGGATGGTAAACGTGACGGTCTGGATGCATTGTTCGACTTGGTCCTTGAGCACGTGCCTGCCCCCGCCCAAATCACAGAAACGGATAAGCCATTTACAATGCTGGCCACGACACTTGGCGGCGACCCATTCTTGGGCCGTTTGCTGACAGGTCGTGTTGAATCTGGTACTTTGAAAGCGGGTCAAACGATCAAAGCGATGTCAGTTGATGGCACATTGATTGAAAACTTTCGTTGCACCAAAATCTTGGGCTTTCGCGGCCTAGAGCAAACTGCGATCGATTTGGCCGAGCCAGGCGATATTGTTTCTATTGCCGGTATGACCAAAGCAACCGTTGCTGACACCTTGGCCGATGTATCCGTGACTGAAGCGATCGAGGCACAGCCGATCGATCCGCCGACCATCACAGTGACCTTTGGCATCAACGACTCCCCACTTGCGGGTCGTGACGGCAAAAAAGTTCAGTCTCGCGTCATTCGTGACCGCCTGATGAAAGAAGCAGAATCCAACGTAGCTGTGAAAATAAGCGACACCCCTGGTGGTGACGCGTTTGAAGTTGCCGGCCGCGGCGAATTGCAGATGGGTGTTTTGATTGAAAACATGCGTCGCGAAGGTTTCGAGCTTTCGATTTCCCGTCCACAGGTTCTGTTTCAAGAAATCGATGGTGTCCGTATGGAGCCAATTGAAGAAGCAACAATCGACGTTGATGACGAATACTCTGGCGCTGTGATTGAAAAGATCACGGGTGTGCGCAAAGGTGAATTGGTTGAAATGAAGCCAGCTGGAGTTGGCAAAACCCGCATCGTGGCCCACGTTCCATCACGTGGTTTGATCGGTTATCACGGTGAATTCCTGACCGACACGCGCGGCACAGGCGTCATGAACCGCGTGTTCCACGAATGGGCACCGCACAAAGGTGCGATTCCTGGTCGTCGCCAAGGCGTTCTGATTTCGATGGAAAATGGAACAGCCGTGGCGTTCGCTTTGTGGAACCTGGAAGATCGTGGCCGTATGATGATTGGTCCACAGACCGAAGTTTACACGGGCATGATCATTGGTCAGCACAGCCGTGAAAACGATCTGGAAGTGAACCCGCTGAAAGGTAAGAAACTGACCAACGTGCGTGCCTCTGGCACAGATGAAGCGGTTAAGTTGACGACCCCGATCACGCTGTCTTTGGAAGAAGCTATTGCTTACATTGACAACGATGAGTTGGTTGAAGTTACGCCAAATAACATTCGGATGCGCAAACGTTACTTGGATCCAAACGAACGTAAGCGTATGGCAAAAGCTGGTTAAGTCTGGGTATTGACGGGAGAACTGGGGCGCTGCCCCAGCCCCCGGGATATTTAAAACCAAAAGAAAAAGGGCGCTTCCGATTGGAGCGCCCTTTTTCTTATCTCGTATTGTGGCTTGGTTGTTATTCCGAAGTTTCGACGATCATCAGCTCACGTTCTGACGCGCCGCGTGCGAATTCTAATGCGGCTTGGTAGGCGTCTGAGTGGTAGCATTTTTCAGCCGTTTCAACATCAGGGAAACGGGCCACGACGTTGCGCGCGCGTTCCTTGCCCTCAAGCTGTACAAAGCGCCCACCGCGCGCGATGAATTCGCCGCCGTGATCTGCAATAGCGACTGTCGCGCCTGCGGCGTATTTTTTGTAAGCTTCCTCGTCAGTGACAGTGACGTGTGCGATCCAAAGTGCGCCCATTGATTTTATCCTTCTATGACGGCCCGCGCCGCGTTGATTGCTGCATCTGCGTTTGTAGCATCCTTGGCCCCACCTTGAGCCATATCCGCACGACCGCCGCCGCCTTTACCGCCCAATTCTGCCACCGCTGCCTTGACCAGATCAACGGCGCTGACGGTGTCGGTTTTGTCCGCTGTGACCCCGGCTGCGACAGCAACTTTACCGTCTGCCTCGGCTATCAAAAGCACGGCACCTGATCCGATTCGTGTTTTGTGTTCATCGATCAGCGCTGGCAGATCTTTGCCGGTCACACCAGTTAGTGATTGTGCCAGAAATGCTGTACCGTTTACATTTTCCGGTTCAACGGGCGCAGAAGCCCCGCCAGACATAGCGAGTTCGCGACGCAATTGTGCAACTACATTGGAGAGTGATTTACGCTCATCCAACAATGCCCGTACCCGTTCCGGTACATCGGCAGGTGCTGCTTTCAACTCTGCCGCTGTATCGTTTAGACGTTGATCCTGTCCACGCAGATAATCAAGCGCCTCGGCCCCTGTCAGTGCTTCAATCCGACGCACACCCGAACTAGAGGCGCTGTCGCTCATTAATACAAATGCCCCGATGTCACCCGTTTGGCGCACATGCGTACCCCCACACAGCTCCAAAGAATAGGTTTGGCCATTGTTACCTTTCCCAGACCCTGTTTGGATTCCCATCGAGACAACACGCACTTCGTCGCCGTATTTCTCTCCAAACAACGCCTGCGCACCTAGTGCGCGTGCGTCATCCGGTGTCATAATACGTGTTTCGACCGGTGTGTTTTGGCGAATATAGCTGTTCACCTCGGCCTCGACGCTACGTTGTTCTTTAACGCTAAGCGCCTTGGAATGACTGAAATCAAACCGCAAACGATCGGCCGCGTTTTGTGATCCACGCTGTGCGACGTGATCCCCCAATGCACCGCGTAACGCTTCGTGCAAGAGATGTGTAACGGAGTGGCTGGATCGAATTGACGTGCGGCGATCATGATTCACATCAAGAACGGCGGCTTGTCCTTTGGATATGCTGCCTTTTTCAATCTCGGCAACGTGAATAAATACGCCTGCAGACTTGCGCGTATCTGTGACCCGCGCACTGCCTGTTTCGGTGCTAATGTACCCAGTATCACCAACTTGACCGCCACTTTCAGCGTAAAACGGCGTTTGATTCAGCGCAATTTGAATTTTTGTGCCAACTTCGGCGCTCTCAACCAATGCACCTTCTTTTACCAGTCCAACAATCTGGCCTTCGGCAGTTTCTGTGTCATAACCAAGAAAGTCTGTAGTGCCACCTTCGTCTGCAACATCAAACCAAACTGTCGCATCAGCGGCTTCGCCGGACCCGGACCAAGCAGCACGCGCTTTGGCTTTTTGCTCAGCCATAGCTTCGTCAAAACCGTCAGTGTCAACGCTATGGCCCTTTTCACGCAACGCGTCTTGGGTCAGATCCAAAGGGAAACCGTAGGTGTCATACAACTTGAATGCCGAAGCGCCGGATAAGTCTGCGCCTTCATCAAGGTTTGAAACTTCGTCATCAAGCAATTTCAGACCACGATCCAACGTTTGCTTGAAGCGTGTTTCTTCTTGGTACAGTGTTTCAGTAATTAGTGATTGCGCTTGGCCAAGTTCAGGATAAGCCGCCCCCATTTGTTGTACCAAAGCAGGTACCAACTGGTGCATCATTGGGTCTTTGAGGCCCAGCAGATGTACATGGCGCATAGCGCGGCGCATAATGCGGCGCAGAACGTAACCACGCCCCTCGTTGGACGGCATAACGCCGTCTGCCATCAAAAACGATGTCGAGCGTAGGTGATCTGCGATCACGCGATGATGCGTGTTGCCGGGACCATCTGGGTCAGAACTGGAAGCATCCGCGCTTGCCTCGATCAGCGCACGCATCAGGTCAGTGTCATAGTTGTCGTGCTTGCCTTGCAGCAACGCGCCAATACGTTCCAGCCCCATGCCAGTGTCGATGGACTGCATATCGAGAGGCGTCATTGTGCCATCTTCAAATTGCTGGTTTTGCATAAATACAAGATTCCAGATCTCGATAAACCGATCACCATCCTCGTCTGGGGATCCTGGAGGTCCGCCTGGGATATGATCACCGTGATCAAAGAAAATTTCGGTACATGGACCACATGGCCCTGTTGGCCCCATACGCCAAAAATTGTCATCTGTTGGGATGCGAATGATACGGTCATCAGAAATACCCGCAACCTTCTTCCATATATCCGCAGCTTGATCATCGGTGTGGTAAACTGTAACCAGCAACCGATCTTTTGGAATGTCGAATTCTTTGGTCAGAAGTTCCCAGGCAAACGGGATCGCCTCGGCTTTAAAATAGTTGCCAAAACTGAAGTTACCGAGCATCTCAAAGAACGTATGGTGGCGTGCCGTGTAACCCACATTGTCCAAATCGTTATGTTTGCCGCCTGCCCGCACACATTTTTGCGCCGATGTTGCACGGTCATAATCACGCGTTTCTAGCCCCGTGAACAGGTTTTTGAATTGCACCATTCCAGAGTTCACGAACATCAACGTTGGATCGTTGCGCGGCACCAATGGGCTGGAGGGCACTATCTGGTGCCCTTGCTTTTCAAAGTAATTAAGAAAGGTCGAACGGATGTCATTTAACGTGGGCATGTGAACTGCGCCTTTTGGGCAAATATTGCGTTATCAGATTGTTATCACCTGAAATACTGCCCCACCCGTCAACTGTCCACAGCATTAGTCCCATAGAATTCAACAAGGCGCCCCGCAATGGGACGCCTTGTTTGGTGTTTTTTAGTAATATCAGGTCTGCAATCCAAAACCTTATGCTTCGAGAACACCGTCATCTTCTTTTTTCTGATGCGCGGCCTTGTTGAAATCAAGGCCGTGGGCTGCACGAATTTTATCCTCGATATCAAGGGCAATACTCTGGTTTTCTGTTAAGAACACTTTCGAGTTTTCACGCCCTTGTCCAAGGCGTTCATCCCCGTAGCTGAACCAAGCCCCTGATTTATCAACGATACCCGCTTTGACACCCAGATCAAGCAGTTCGCCCATCTTGGAGATGCCTTCGCCGTACATGATGTCGAATTCAACCTGCTTGAAGGGTGCGGCTACTTTGTTTTTCACAACCTTAACACGGGTCGCGTTGCCAACAACTTCATCACGGTCTTTCAACGCACCGATACGGCGAATATCCAAACGTACAGATGAATAGAATTTCAATGCGTTCCCACCACTGGTGGTTTCAGGTGAACCGAACATAACACCGATCTTCATGCGGATTTGGTTGATAAAGATAACCATGCAATTGGAACGGCTGATCGAACCAGTCAATTTACGCATTGCTTGGGACATAAGACGCGCTTGAACACCGACAGAACTGTCGCCCATGTCGCCTTCAAGCTCGGATTTAGGTGTCAAAGCCGCCACAGAGTCGACAACAACCATGTTCACAGCCCCAGAACGAACCAAAGTGTCCGTAATCTCAAGCGCTTGTTCACCTGTATCGGGCTGCGAAATTAATAATTCATCAATGTCGATGCCAAGCTTTTTGGCGTAATTGGGATCAAGTGCGTGTTCCGCATCCACAAAGGCACAGACACCACCAGCTTTTTGTTGCTCTGCAATGCAGTGCAAGGTCAGCGTCGTTTTGCCAGATGATTCAGGGCCATAGATTTCGATAATCCGCCCCATTGGCAGTCCGCCTATGCCCAGTGCAATATCCAGACCAAGAGAGCCTGTCGAGCTGGCTGTGATATCCTGAATTGCGCCTTCTGCGCCCAGTTTCATAATCGAACCTTTGCCAAATTGGCGTTCGATTTGTGCCAATGCGCTATCAAGCGCTTTTTGTTTGTCTGCTGATTTTTTATTTGTCATGCTTAAAAGATCTGCCGTTGCCATTGCGTTCATCCCTTAGTGTCACACCCATGATGTGGCGGCAATGATTGCCTCACCTATATCTAGGGTATTTTGGTTGTGTTCTTATTATGTTCCTTATGAGATCAAAAGAAGAACATTTCAAGAAAATTGTTTCGTTATCGCACATCAAGCCGGTGGTTGTATGGATAAGGCTAGGGGAAGACTGGTTAATTTGTGATGAATGATATCGGCATTTTCACGATCTAGGTCGTAATTCCGCATTCATCTTTGAGACAGGCACATCCGCTGATTCCTACTTCTTACATGTAGGCGTTGTTGGGCATCGCAATTTAATGAAGCGATCCAATAGCTGTCGCGCTTGTTCCGTTTCTGCCATTTCTCGCCCCATCAGGCATACATATTGCACATGGGTTTCCAACCGACGTGTAAAGGTACTGTCCCATCCGTTTTCGACGCTTAACATTTGTTCAGCTGTGTAAGTCAGTTGCTCCATAAAGGTGCCATAACTGGGGTCAATTGCTGGAACCAACAGACCACATTCATCTTTTGGGGCTGCCAGACTTGGGAAAGCCAATGACTGATTTAAGTGGTTTTGGTATGACACCCGGGCCGCCTGAAGGGTCTGCGCATGATCCGCACGGTTAAGTTGGTAGCCAATAGCCAATATTGCCCCGACTGTTGCAGCAGTTGAAACTACAGTTCCAATGGCCTCTATCGCGTCAGCGTTGTCGCGGATCCATCCCATTATAGTCACTCTTTCTAAAGGTGTACTTTTATCTCACTAACCAGTCCAGCCGAACCAATTCAAGGGTGCCCAATAAAACTGCCCTACCACAAGAAAAGAGTCGTCTTGCTGATCATCAACCTTAACAGCGCAATGATTGCGATAAATGCTGGGATATCACAGGTAAACCAAACACGGAAAAGTCGTTGATATAGTGCGGATAATGGTATCCCCTGTTTAACACATTTCAGTGCCTCATCCCGCATTTTCGCTTGGATCACCACAATTGGCAGCCAAAAATCCTGATAAACACGAAAAGGCCCAGCTATAGCAACACCCGCCCTTCGATAAGGCTCTACCCTATTCCTCATGCTAGGATGGTGCCCGTAATCGGCTGTACGATCACTGCAGTAGCTGTGAAAGCCAATCAGCACGCATGCGCCAAGGACGTGCAGAAGGCGGATAAGTGTCAGCCAATCCACCGAGACATCCTTAAGAAATGGGTCACATCATCCAGTTTAAGTCAATAAACTGATGTCATGATAGGACCACGAGATGTCTAGAAGAACACGTCTTGCTGTTTTGGTATTGCGTCCAAGTCCAATGACCTCGAAACCATGCAGCCGTTTGGCAATACCATGCCCGATCAAACCATAGGCCCCGTCTATCTTCGCGTTTGTAGAGTTATTCATGTGAGACGTTCGCTGGCACAACCGATTAAATAATACACGCCATCAGTTGTGCATATCAAGGAGCAGTCGCATCTCAGTCTGGGCAGTTATGGTCGCCCATGAATGACGGAAGAGTTAAAAGACATAGGCTTGGATATCGGCCACCGCCGTGTCAGGCGGTTTCCTCTCATCGCTGCAAGCAGCGACTGCTGGGCAGTGGATGTGCCGGAACGGCATATCTGTCGTCAGAATCCGCAAAAATAAAACCACCACTGATAGTAACCACACATTCAACATTGCGCCAAACCTGCTGGACCGTGACTTCTCAGCAGACTAGCCAAACCAAGAATGGGCAGACGACATCACCTATATCTGGACCCGCGAAGGCTGGCTGTATCTTGCTGTAATCCTTGATACATTCTAGGCGCGTGATCGGTTGGGCCCCTCTCGGGATCATGCGGCATATGACCCTGCCGGGCAACGGTCAGCAACCGGATGAAGCGAGACTTGGCGATCAGATCGCTGAAAATGGCCCTCGCCTTCAGGGCTGCGTTGAAAGGCTGCATCAACCATGCGGATCGCGGCAGCCGGCACTGTTCACATGGCTACCATGACACACCCCAACTGCTCGCATTGCTATCGAAAGATAGCATTGACTGCGGGATGAGTCTCAAAGGATACGTTGCAGCAAGGTTGCTATAAATACAAGCTAGACGAGAACATTAAAGTAAATGCTCTCAAATAAAGAGGTGTCATTTACAGTTATCAAGATGGGAAGGACCGAAATATGTTGACTGCAAACACGAAAATTGGACAACACGCTGACGGTAGCGTCGTCGTCCCCGCGCAACATCTCAGGTTAGTAGATAATCCATAGCCTATTGGCGAATGTCGCTCAGCTTCAGTCTGGACGGTGACTGATACTGTTGGTCACCTTTGAAACAATTCTAGGGTTTGGTTTTTCCGCCTATTCCCCACACTTTAGTAAACACAAGCTTTTGCTTGCCCATCAGTATGTAAATCGATCAGCGCTACAGTCCCGTTTTAAAAGCCGTTATCGATCCAAAAGTCAAGTTAGTTATTAGACCTAAGGTTTAAAGTTACTCGTCCCCAATGTGCCCGCCTAAACCATAAATTCTAGCAAGTTCAGGGCTTTGTAATTCCAAGGCACCCGCTTCATCCACCCTGACAACTTTTCGACTTCTTATTGGTCACTCGGGATAACTGAGCCCTAGTCACTGACCAATTGGAATTCTCTTTGTTCACGGCCTTAGATCATTGACCCCGTATTGGGACATTCCAACAATGAGTTGGCGTAAATCCTGATATTCACTTCCGCTGGTGTCTGCCAGAAAATCGAGTTAAATTATGACGTTGGTCTTACCATCGAGTCCCCAAACTTATTCAGAAGGTTTTTTTCAAGGCGCTGCGGCGACCGAAGGCTTGTTTGGCGGAAATCTCCTCGCGTCACGTGGAATATTAACAGGTCCCGGGTCTTATGATGAGGCGATAAATGGTCTTGGCATAACAGGACTTCGCTACCCAGGTGGATCTCTCACCGAAGAATATTTCGATATTACCAATCCTGATGCAACCACGGCGACAAGTCATTTTACCGGTGAGACGACAGATTTCATACCGATTTCTGAATTTTTGGCCTATGCGAAAGCAAATGGGCAAGAGGCGACAATCGTTGTTCCTACATATAGCCAGCTTGGTGAAGCCGATGAGAATGGTGACAGGCTTTCAAATATACACGAAGCTAACCTGCGTGAATTCGTTCATGATGTCGCGACAGGTGTTTATGGAGAGGCCCCGATCGGTGCCATAGAAATAGGCAACGAATACTGGGGCTCTGGATTGATGAACGCGGTTGAATATGGCCGCCTTTCCTCAGAAATGGCACTTATCATTGATGATGAGTTGCAAGCTGTAACTGAAGAGTACGGTATTCAAACCGATCAAATCGGCGTACTTGTTCAGGCTGGGTTCAACTTTGGAACCTCCCAAATCTCGGATGAATATGTGGGTTGGGATAGCCATGATGTGATCGACGATCTTGTGGCCAAGCATCCAACGGCTGTTCTTTCGTATGATAATATTCGGGCGAATGGCAACGTCAATTGGGGTGAAGTCAACAACGAGCTGATTCTCATGTCTTATGACACACCGGAAAAGATGGCGGCAGTGGATGGTGTTCTAGGCCACATATACACGCACGGTATAGAATCTGACGACAACGGAACCTTTCAGCTAGATACGATGAGAAACAGCTGGCTCGAAAAGGACGGTTTTGAGGATCTAAGGATTCACATTACAGAATGGAACCAAAAATCGACAAAAGGTCTGGATCGGGACGAGGACTACGGCCTATTTCAAGCACATGAGATGCTTGAAATCTTAGAAAGCTTCATGGCTGCCGAAGTGAAGCAAGCATTTGTTTGGCCGTTGATACAAAACACCTCAAACACTCTTTCCACAGGCAAGGAATATTCTGGACCGACTGCACCTGGCGAGATGTTTTCAATGATGTCTGAAAACCTACCTGGAAAAGTCGCCATTGACTTCACGCCAGGCGGTGTTCGCGACACTGAATATGAAGGTAGTACGGTGGACGTACACGCCTTTGCAGGTCAAGGAGATATGGTTTTTTATATTGCGTCTACCGCAAGTGAGGCCGCCGTGACGGATATTGACCTGTCAAATTTGGTGGCTGGATATGACGCTATGGATATCAGGGTACTTGGCGTTATGCCTGGAGAGAGCCCGGGTAACACAAGATCAGATGTAGATGTCCAACAATTAAATGCTGACGATATTTTTCAGGACGGTATTCTTGAGGTTGATCTGGACGAGGGTGAAATTATGCAAGTCGTAATTCAAGGCATTCAGCCAACTGAATCTTTTGCGCCGACTCTTGATGCTATAGATGCTGCCGAACTTGGTGACGAACCTGTCATTGTAGGTGACGAGCTTCCTGTGATTTCAATTGACGAACTTGTAGTACCCGTTGAAGAAGCTGAAGATATTGATGATCAAGCAGATGGTGGCCTTGGCGATCTAGCTTTTTTGATTGGTCTTCTCCCCATCCTTGCCCTGTTTGGCTTGGCCGCCTAACCCCTTCATTAACGTTCCAACTGTAAGTATGCAGTACGACACCAATTGGCGGTCAAAACTCAAGAGCGATGAGAATAATTACTGCAACCACTTGTATCTGCATAGTAACGTTTGCCCATTTTCGGCATAATTCTACTTGCAGAGTTGAATTTGACTAAGGATTGTTTTTTCGCCTTCAACAGGTGCCTGTCAATCAGGGTCTTTGGCAGGGACGGTAAACCAGAATGTTGTCCTACCGTCTTTTGCGCTGTCGTAACCGATCGTGCCACCTGTTTGATCTAATATCTGCTTCGTGATGTTTAGGCCTAAGCCACTTCCGCTCCTGGCATCGGTCTTTCTATTAACTGCCTGGGCGAAAGGTTTGAATATTTCGCTGTGGAACCCATCAGGAATTCCTTCGCCATCATTGGAAATTGACACTCGGACGGCCCCAATCTCGCTCTCAACTAACACATCGACTGTGCTGCCCTTGTCCGCAAACTTTGTCGCATTTGTAAGCAGGTTTCCAATCACTTGTTGAAACCGCATCGGGTCAACAGACGCCGTCAACGACCGATCGGTGCATTTGAGTTGGAAACGGACGCCAAACTCTTCTGCAAATACCATGTTGGCAAAAATCGCATCTTCCACCAAAACAATGATTTGTTGACGCGATAGCGTGAACCGCATTTGATTGGCGGATGACTTTTCAAAATCCAGAATGTCGTCCACCAGAGCGTGCAAGCGGTTGCCGTTTTCTTGGGCGATGTACAAGAGTCTTTGCGCTTCGCGAGAAAGAGGTTCGCTTTCCATCGAAGAAAGGAGTGATAACGCGCAAAGAACAGATGTTAGTGGCGTTCGCAGTTCATGGCTGACGGTTGACACAAACTTGCCTCTGAATTCATCCATTCGTTGCCGTTCTGTTATATCGGTAATCTGCAATATAAAGTGGTTAGGAAGATCATCTACTTTGTCGGCTATACCAACGCTTAGAAGCGCCCACATGACGGCCCCATTCGCACGGATATAGCGTTTTTCGACTTCATAGGTTGAGATTTTTCCCGATTGAAGATTGTCAAGTTCCGTGACCCCAACATGCCGATCCTCAGCCAATGAATGATCATTTAACTTAGTCCCTAAAATCGTATCTTCTGAGTAGTCAAAAAGGGCGCAAAATGCACGATTAACTCGAATAATAATGTGATCTGCGTTGGCCATCGCCTTGGCAACTGGCGAGTTCTCGAAGATTGATTTAAATTGCTCAGCATTCATTCTAAGGATACGTGCGGCTTCTTTTTGTTCTGTGATATCGACCGTCGCCCCTAGGAAGGATATGGCTTTGCCTTCTTCATCCCTATTGGTAACGGCTAAATCTGTACGCCTCCAATTCCAGGTGGACCCAATTTTGGATCGTAGCCGGAACTCGTACACACAGCCTGACATCGAGATGTCCTCGGTACAGGCAACTATTTTTGCTGCCATCTCTTCTTTATCGTCAGGATGTACCCTTTCATACCAAGCTTTTTGCGTGTCTATTTTTTCATCTTCATCCAGATCCATCAGCGCGCGCCAAGCTGCAGAACCGTTTACCAGATTTTGGGGGATGCTGTATTTAAATACGCCTACACCTGTGGTGGCGATTGCCCGGTTCGCAAGTTTCAATTTTTCTTTAAGGGAAAGGTCGATTTCAATGTCATCAGTGACATCACGAAGGACCAAGGCGTGCTGCAGCCCGATTTTCGCCTCTGTCCACGCTGTCAGGTGAATTGCCAGTCGAACCGAATTGCCGGACTGTTTACGACCAACCATGTTTTTGATGGTGGCGTCGGTCGCTGGTGCTTTAATAAAGGCGTTCAATTCCTTCACTGACGAAACTGGCAAGACAACAAAGGCTGGTCGCCCAATCAGTTCTCCATGATCGTAGCCGAACAAGCGATCAGTTCCGGAGTTGCAGTGCACAATAGTTCCATCCGAACCAACGATCATGAGCGGTAATTTCATGTGCTTAAACGCATTAATGATTGATGAATCGTCCACTGAAACTCCATTGTCACTTACATCACTGCTGACGCCATATTTGCAGCATAAGTAGGCCCAAAATTACCGCACGGGCGATACTTTGGTACTAGCGCTCTACGGGCGGATCAGACGAATATTGGGCTGCTTTGTAATGCCTTGTTTATCAAGGAAACGTTTTTCAAGGCGTGCGATGGCGCGATCAATGGTTTGCTGCTGCAATCGGCTAAGGACGGGCCGGATCGGGTTCCCGACGGAGACTTCAATGTCGAGCGGATCCCCGTTGTCGTATTCGGTATCTCTCTCATCGAGCCAGTTCAGGATTACGGTCTCAAGCCAGAAACACCGTTCCAATGATGGATCGTTTAAAACTGCTATGAACGTCCCATTCCCTGTATAAGCCATCAGATAGCCGTTTGTCGCAAGCGCAGCGCCGATTGCGCCTGCAGCCTCTGTCAACGCGTAGACGAACTCCCCAGTTGTTGCGCGTTCATAGATAACCTTGATCCTATCAACCCCGATGGCGACCACTTGCGAACTGGCAACACTAGTCTGGGACAGCAGCACCAAATAGTTCGTAAGGGAAGCGTAAGGAATTAGATTCTTGATGCCCTCTATTTCGATTTCATCTGATAAATCGAAAGAATGTTTGAGCGAAACAGTGGAGCCCTTGTCGCCTACTTTCGTATCATCAGACGCTGCCTTTTGACGGGCGGTGAACAGCTTTTCAATCAAGCGAATCCGGGCGTCCAATTCTACGATGTTGAACGGTTTTTTCATGTAATCCGTGGCTCCAGCCAGGAAGGCTCTGTCGATATATTCTCTCTCAGCCATCGCCGTTAACATGATTATAGGAGTATCTTCATAGCCAGGTGTCTCTCGAGCGATACGACAAAGTTCAATTCCACCCATACCTGGCATACTGATGTCGACCAGCAGGCAATCGAAATCTGTGTCGTCCTGCGTCATCATAGCCATCGCTATTTCGCCGGACGAAGCAGTCGAGATGTCTGTAAACCCAGCCCTGGTCATTGCAATTGAGAGAAGTTCAAGAATGAAAGGTTCGTCATCAACAGCAAGAATTTTCAACTAACACATCCCCAAATTATCATTTCTTCCAGCTTCATGATAGGCATCATAAGTTGGATTAAAATCGATTGATCACACACTCACAGGGTGTAAACAAGGTATCCTTTGATCTAATTTGGAGGCATTTGAAGAGGATGAATTTTGTGAAATCGGCGGCCTTCGTGCGATGCTCTGCGCCAGTCAAGATGTGGGTTTTCAGCTATAGAATGTGATATTCTTCGCAATAGGTCGGCTCTGCGCGGTCAAATTTTCTACATGCAGCATTGGATACAAAACACCGGAAACCAGCATTGTAGCCGGTGGCAAAAGTTCTTTGACACAAGGTCAACGCCCCCAACGTACCAAGCATGAACACGTAATGGACCCCGTCGGCCAAGGCGTCAGTTCCAACGATAGTACGAAGCTGTCGAAGGCCGTCCGTCGACCTCTCACGTTATGAAAGATCATCGAACGGTCGATTGATTTTTTTTCGACAACGATTGGAACTATCGTCGCGCAGTCATTCTACATGTCCGCAAAGTCCACGACTTGTCTGTTGCGACCAACTTGCCTGATGTTTTACGCAGCGCAGCAACCATGGTGGTTGATGTAATCCCGCCAAGTTAGCTCCTTCGAAAGCTTGCCGCCCATCATTTGCCAACACAACAACAATTGCTTGAGGTGATTGATCAAGGGTTGCCTGCGATCATCACTGGGCTTGAGCCATCGCCGCCTTGCACAGACTGGACAGTGGATAAGTTGGTCGAAAAATACGGCAATACGATTGTCTGTGTTTGATCCGCCGACCAAAAGGTAAGTCTTCGTGAATTAGCTGAGCAAATGCGTGAATTCGAAGAAAATCCCGAGCTGAAAACTTGTACCCCAAAAAGGCATACAGCTACTATCAACCCTGCTGTTTCAACCTAAACCATCCGAGCTATGATGCATTTCCCAAGACAAAATATGCCAAGCCAATTTCGGTCATTCTGTACCCGAGTGAATTTCTTGTTCAGGCCGCTGGGTGGTTCCATCAGGTCTATGCGCTGGAAAGTCAGACAATGTCTGTAAGTTATTTCTGGCGCTACTAAAAATAGCCTTCAGAGCACCATTTATGATTGCATCTCTACCCAGGATAGTGATCATGAAGTGGGCGGTAAGTTCTTGATAACCTACCGCCCGATTGAGCCGCTGGATGAGATTTCCAGCAAACAGCAATGGGAGTTGCTCAACACAAACAGCGTCCGAGTGTTAGAGGGACACAAAAATGTTAACTGAAAAATACAATAATCACAGATGATCTATTCGCACCTGTCAGCGGTGGCGGGGCCGGTGGCGGTGGTGACGGAGGCAGCCTAGCTGCCGCTATTGCAAAGGATGCAGCTAAAGCTTGTGTTACGGTCAGAGCCATGGGTGCCGTTGGTGGCAGTGCTCTTCCGGTTGTTGGGCCTGTTACAGGCGGAATTATTTGCTGCGCAACAGGTGTACTAGGTGTTGCTGTGTCGGCGGCTTATGACGCAGCTTTTGATATGAACCGTGGTCCATAAAATAGCTAGAAAATAAATTCGAACCGCCGCAGTTCTTGCGGCGGTTCATTGAAATTTGAGGAAATTCCAATGTTCTACTACTCGCCATATCTTTTAGTGATATTCTCTATCCTTATTGCAACAAAAAAAGGGCACAGTGACTATAGGACGAAGTCCTTTTGGATCGAAATTGGAGCAAGTTTGGCTTTGATGTTTGTAGTCCGTGATATTTTCTATCAGCTGGGCGTTATTACCTGAAGATGACTGTTCCAAGCTATATCCTCAGTAAGTTATTCAAATCTTAACGAACAAATATTTAAACTACGTAATCGTCCTAATTCTATCCCGAACATAATCTAACCATGTATTTGATTGACCGTACATATGCGAAACCACGGTTACCTGGAGACAACTTATGCGTAA